>JBIIZI010000123.1:0-6223 GCA_044346375.1 Crocinitomicaceae bacterium
GCGTCGAGTAGGGATTCAAAAGTTAATTTAGACATATTGTGTTTTTGTTTACGTTCCTATTAAAAAAAGCAACATTGGAGGGGCCAAAATGGCAAGTGCTCCAATGCTTGGATGCTAAACAGTCCAGTAGGCGGATTAACGCTTGGAGAACTGGAATTTCTTTCTTGCTTTTGGCTGACCTGGTTTCTTACGTTCTACCATACGTGGATCACGTGTCATGAGGCCTTCTACTTTGAGCATTGGTTTGTAGTCTGCAGATACTTCTACAAGTGCACGGGAAATCCCTAAACGCACTGCTTCTGCTTGACCATTGATACCACCACCAACAACGTTCACTTTGATGTCGTACTGACCAGCTGTACCGGTAAGTGCAAATGGTTGATGAACTTTTGCTTGAAGAAAGTCAATTGGAAAAAATTCGGTCATCTCGCGTTTGTTGATCGAGATTTTGCCGTTTCCTTTGGTTAAATAAACGCGGGCTACCGCTGTTTTTCTTCTTCCTAATGCGTTAATGACTTCCATACTAATTATTTGAGGGTATCAAGATTCAATAATTCTGGCTGCTGCGCTTCGTGGTTGTGTGCAGCACCTTTGTAAACTTTGAGGTTGGTGTAAAGTTTGCGACCAAGTGTGTTTTTTGGAAGCATACCTTTAATTGCCTTCTCGATGAGGCGCTCAGGATGGTTTTTGAGCATGCTCTCAGCAGATGTAAAACGCTGACCACCTGGGTAACCAGAGAAACGAACGTATTCTTTATCTTGGAGTTTAGTGCCTGAAAAGGCGATTTTCTCCGCGTTGATAACGATCACATTGTCACCACAGTCCGCATGCGGCGTGTAACAGGTTTTATATTTTCCACGGATGACTTTGGCAACTTTACTTGCCAAACGTCCGACTGTTTGACCTTCAGCATCCACTACATACCACTTCTTATCGGCAGTTTCGGTATTACCAGCTAACGTTCTGTAACTTAATGTGTTCACGGTTCTTTCTGTTAAATAAAAAACTTAATTTCCCTGAATTTAGGGGTGCAAAGATACAACTATTGTGTTTATTTACAAATGAAAAGCAGAAAAAATCTAAGATTATTTTGCTTTAAAGGCTGAAATCGCATTTCTTGTAAATTCACTCAGGACCAAACGCCCACTTATTGCGGCGCGTTGAACTAATAGTTCGTCCCAGTTTTCGGTGCCTTCCCAGAAGATTTTTTTGAGTTCTTGCATGGCATCTGGATTGGATTGCGCCAGTTTGGTGCTCAGGGTTTGGATGGCGGCGTCCATGCTGGCTTCGTCCTCAAATATTTCTGTGTAGAGTCCTTTTTCTTTGGCCCATTGCGCGCTGCGCCATTCGGTTGCGTTGATAGCGAGCTCACTCATGGCTGAACGGCCCATTTTGCGTTCTACTGCTGGCCCCACCACAAATGGACCGATGCCGACAGCGAGTTCTGACAACTTAACTTCAGCTCTATTGGTTGCAAAGCAGTAGTCGGTGGCTGATGCCAAACCGACGCCTCCACCAACTGCGCGTCCTTGTAGGCGTCCAATAATGAGTTTGGGCGCTTTTCTGCAAGCGTTAATAACTTTGGCAAAGCCTGAGAAAAATGCAAGACCCGTTTCGAGGTCTTGGATGCTGATGAGTTCATCAAAACTGGCACCCGCGCAAAATGCTTTGCTGCCCTGTGATTGGAGCACGAGCACTTTTGTGCGTTCATCTGCGGCGAGTTCGGTGATGGTGTCTGCTAATGATTGTAGGATGTGCCCAGGTAGGGAGTTGCTCATTGGGTGCCCAAAGGTAATGAGCCCTATACCGGTTTCTGAAATTTCGGTTAATACAAAACCGTCTTGGTGTGTGTTGTTCATTCTTATTTTAAAGTAAAGCTATCTGTACCAATTAAAAGACCTTCGCAGTAAATACGTACCTTATAAGTGCCTTTTGCGGCGTCTTCGCCCTTGAGTTCGTAGTAAATAGTGAGGTCCAAAGCTTGGTTTTGGTAATCGACATCTTTGCGCTGCGAATAAGCCGTGCTTCCGTTTTCTGTTTCTGTTACAAAATTGCTGCTTCCCTGCAATACCTCGCCATTCGGAGCGGTGATTTGTAAGTAAACGCTTTTGCGTCCGGCAGCACTGAGCACGTTCTCTGAAAGCGTAAAACTGCTGCGGAATTGAACGGCGCTCTTGGCGCGATCGGTTACTTCCATGGTGTTGTTGAGGCGTTGCTTGAGGGCTTCGGATTGAATGCCATAAGCTTGTAGTTTGCTGCCTTTTTTCACTTGTTGCTGCGATTCTTCTGCCTGTTGGCGGTAGGTGTCTCTTTCCGTTGTGGTGGTGGAAAGGCGCACATTTGTTTCTTCTAAACGACTGCCTAGGTCGATATTGAGGGTATTGAGAGAATCGATGGTGCGGGCATAGCTGCGCATGATTGAGCGCAGTGTTTCGTTTTCTTTTCGGGCCTTAACGAGGTCTCTGGCCGTCATTTTGGAGCGGTCTAATTTTTGGAGGAGTTGTGTAATTTGCGCTTTTTGGGCATTAAGGCTATCTGCTTTTGAGGCGTCTTTTTCAATGAGCTTATTGTAATTGCGCAGCATTTGTTGGAGGTCTTGTTTGAGGTCTTGCTTCATGCTGCCGGTGTAGCCTGAAAGCGCAGCTTCCATATCGGCCATATCTGAGAGGAGTGCCGTATTCTTATTATTGCAAGTGTTGAGCGCAGCGCGTTGTCTAGACCAAGCTAAGGTTAGCCCTGCGAGGCCAGCAAGCAAAATAAAGATGAAAATGAAATAAAAACTATTTGATTTCTGAGGTGCTTGAGGTTGTGTTTCCATATAAGGGTAGTTTGATAATCAAAAATACAAAAGAAATTGGTGTTATTTGTGCGTTTGTGCATCTAACGTGTCTCTAATCATGAAATTGCCAACTCACCTCTTTAGTGAAGCGCAAAATGCTATCGGGTCCAACTGCCGTAATACGGGCATCGCTACTTGCTGGGTATGCGCCGCCATGGTGCATGGCCTCCACAACGCTAACTCCGGTCGGAACGCCATTCAATATGACACGCCCCACCTTTTCGTACATAAAATCGCTGAGAATAGGGTCTAATTGTGTGGTGTTTTTTGTAAATACACTAGTTGTGAGTTGTCCATCGATTAAGTTAAATAGTGCTTCAAGTTGCGCTGTGTTTTGATAAGCACATAAAACGGCAAAAGGACCAAAGACTTCCTCTAATAGCGTTGGCGTTTTTAATAGGAGTTCAAGTTCGGCCAAAGCCAAGCCCCAGCGCCCTATAATTCCTGCCGTATTTTGAGGGCTTTGGTATTTTGTTATGCCTTTAGTTTGAAAAACTTGCCGTTTGCGCGCTTCGAACTTCTGGAAAATATCGGGGTGCAGCATTGGCACAGCAACCTGAGTGCCCAGCGCGTTTAAAAGTAGCTTCTTAAAAGTGTCAAAATGCTGCTGGGCAACAAGGAGGAGCCCCGGCTTGGTGCAGAATTGACCTGCATCTGTGCAAATGGAACGCGCTAATTGCTGCGCAATAGTTTCTATTTGATCTGCATCTATATCTGAACAAATGACCACCGGATTGAGGCTGCCCATTTCGGCAAAAACAGGAATAGGGCTCGGTCTTTGTGCAGCGAGGTCCATGAGTGCGCGCCCACCTTTGATGCTACCTGTAAAGCCGATAGCTTTGATTTCAGGGTGTTGGGCAAAAATGGTGGCCCAATGAAAGGTATTGTCAATGACATGACTAAAAATGGAGCGAGGGAGCTGCAGTTCTTGTATAGCGCGTTCAATGCAGCTGGCCACAGCAATACTTGTGCCTACATGCATGGGGTGAGCTTTGACCACAACACAACAACCCGCCGCTAGAGCCGAAAGGGTATCTCCACCTAGAGTAGAATAGGCAAGCGGAAAATTAGATGAACCCAAGACTAAAACAGGCCCGAGGGCCGTGCGCTTTTTGACAAGGGTTTTGTTTTCCGTAGGGAGTTCATTTTGCTTTTCCCAAGTGTGTTGTTGTATGTGTGCAGCAAAAAGCGAGATGCTATGTGTTACTCGCGCAAACTCCGTTTCAAAGCGTACAGGCGAAAGGCCACTTTCTTGGCAGTATATTTTTTGAATAGCGGTTTTGTCGCTTTCTAAGAAACTTGAGATGAGCTGCAGTAACGCTGCTCTTTGTTGGGGAGTCGTTTTTCTAAAGAAGGATTGATCAGAACGGATGTTGTTTTCCCATTCTTGCAAGAAGGATGCAGGTGTTGGGAAATACAAATGGGTATCCCAGGTATTTTGGGAAGCTTGAAAGGTCCTGAAACCTTTAGACATTGGTTTAGGCCTCGGTAAGCTCAAAATGATAGCTCTCCATGATTTGGTTGGCTAACATTTTTTTACACGCGGTATCAACCATTTGTTCTGCTTCAGCCATGCTTGCGGCTTCAACAAAAAGTCGGATGTGTTTGCCAATGCGAACGCCATCGATTTGGGCGAGCCCGATGTTTTTCATGGAATTGGTTACGGCTTTTCCTTGTGGGTCTAGAAGCGCGTCTAGGGGCATGACGTCGATTTCAGCTTTGAATTTCATGTTTTTTGAATTGAAAATTTTCAATAATGGATAAAATCAGGTACAAAATTACGATTATTGGAATGGCCCAAACCAAAAAAAGTGGAATACTTATCAACGAAATGAGGAGTAATAAGTAGCGGTATTGGTTGCCGCGCCAAGCAAAGTTTTTGAATTTGAGCGCCAATAATGGCAATTCAATGACCATTAATACAGCAAATAACACCGAAATAATACTAAGTGTGTAACAGTCAAAAACACTGTAAATAAACGCAGACTGATGGCTCCAATTTGGAAGTTCAAACCAAAAGTAGAGCGGAAAAAACGCAAAGAAAATAGTGGCCGTTGGGGTAGGTACACCAATGAATTTGTCTGTTTGGCGTTCATCGATGTTGAATTTGGCCAAGCGAAATAATGCAAAGAAAGGAATGATGAGCGCTACAAAAGGTAAATATTGAATAGAGGCGTTGTAGGTGTTGTTGCGGCCGTAAAAAAAGGCTGCTTTCCAGTCGATGAGTTGAGCTACGACATATTCTTGAGCCACACCGCCATAGCTTTGAATGCCCTGTGCGTTTTTCATGAGCCCGCTTTGGTCTATGCCAACAATGATCATGACAAACATGAAAATACCCGGAGCAACGCCAAAACTAACGAGGTCGGCCAAGGAGTCGAGTTGTTTGCCGAGGAGGCCGTTGGTTTTGGTGAAGCGCGCCACAAAACCATCTAAAAAATCCAGAATAGCAGCTATGGCCAGCGCATAAACAGCCCAGTCGAGCCGACCACTCAAACTGAAAATGATAGAGCAAATACCGCCAAGGAGGTTAAAGGAGGTGATGAGATTAGCCAGGCCAAACATGTGTGCGTTTTTTGTAAAAGTACCTATTAAACACAATTTTTTGTGCAATTTTGAGTTTTTGTAACATGTTTTCGATCAAAACCACCTTATTTACTGCTTTAGTTGGTCTTTCTGTGGCTCATGCCCAAGATTTCAATCCAAAATACGCCAATGAATTCCTGAACATGGGCGTCGGTGCAGATGCACTCGGAATGGGATCAGCGGTAGTTGCCGATGTACAAGGCCTTACAGCAGGTGTCTGGAACCCAGCTGGCTTGTTACAGCAAAATCAGCAAACAGAAATTGGCCTCATGCACGCCTCCTACTTTGGTGGTTTGGCTGCCTTTGATCATTTGGGTGCTTCTAGGCGCGTCAACAACCAAACCGTGGTTGCCCTCAACTTCATTCGCCTCGGTGTCGATAACATTTACAACACCACCCAACTTATAGATAATCAAGGCAACATAGACTACAGCCAACTCCAAACTTTTAATAGTGCCGACTACGCCCTCATTGGTTCGATCGCCAAGCCAACGCGTGTAGCGAACTTGAGTTTGGGGCTAAGTGCAAAAGTGCTCTATCGCCACATCGGAAATTTTGCAAAGGCTTATGGCTTTGGTTTTGACGCGGGCTTGCAATACCGCCCGAGTAAATATTGGTCGGCTGGTGTGAGTTTGCGCGATGCCACCAGTACATTTAGCGCCTGGACCTACAACCTAAGCCCCGAAATGCAGGCCACATTTTTAGAGACCAACAATGCTTTGCCACAAAATGGTATCGAGCAAATGCTGCCAAGAATGGTTCTTGGGATTGCGGGCAAACTCCCTCTTAAGCGTGAAA
>JBIIZI010000124.1:0-6220 GCA_044346375.1 Crocinitomicaceae bacterium
TAGGTAAGATAAAAGCGGAGCTACCACTCGCCTCGGCGTCGGTTCTTTTGTAGCGCACTAGTTTGTGAGCGTCGGTCGCAACAAAGGTGATTTCAGAGCCAGCAAATTGGCAAAACACACCGCTCATAACAGGGCGGAGGTCATCGTTGCCAGTGGCGAAAAGTGTTTTATTGATGGCTTTTGCCAATACAGCACCAGAAAGTTTGATGGCGCTTTTGTTGGCGAGTTCAGGAACTTTCGGAAATTCTTCGCCATTGAAGCCAACCATGCGCGACTTTCCGTTGTCGTAGGCGATTTCAATTTGAAAATTGCTTGGATTTACTTTGAAAGTACAAGGTTGGTCTGGTAGGTTTTTGAGTACGTCGAGCAATAATTTTGCTGGAATAGCAATTTTGCCGTTTTGTTCAGATTGCACTTCGAGTTTGGTCATCATGGTGGTTTCTAGGTCGGAGATAGAAACCGTGAGCATGCCATCGGTGATTTCGAATAGGAAGTTATCGAGAATAGGCAGGGTGTTGCTTGTATTCAATACACCTGAAATACTTTGAAGGTGACGTAGTAGGGTTGTGCTCGAAGCAATGAAATTCATGACTAAAATTTTGAATTACAAAGTTAACATTTCGGACGTAAAGACATCTTGTTTTCAGTCGGAGATATGAACAATTTCAAAAGAGTTTCAACACCTTTTACTGACTCGAAAATTTGCTCCGCAGAAAAACTTTAAGTGCTTCCCGATGGATGATTTGCTCTGCAAGGCTATCGTAGTAATTGGAAGTAGCAACAATGGCGTTGTTATTTTCAGGAAGGTCTATTAAATAGAGCAGTTGAGCGCGCTTTTCACTGGAAAGGTTTTCTAGAAGTTTTGATAAATCGTCGAGGAAGTTTGCAGGATGAAGGGTGAATTCGCATTGCGCTCGTTCGAGGTCCTTTTGTAATTGCGCAAATGTTTGCAGCCGAAAATCTGCAGCAAGAAGTGCTTCTTTGTATTCGAATTTTTCTAGCAACTTGTAGTTTTGTTTAGCTTTGTACGAAGATACGATGAAAAGAACAGTTGACATTTGCATATCCTTACTCATTCTTGCGCTTTTCTTGCCTTTTGGCTTGTTATTGATGCTTTTTATCTACCTTGAGTCAGCAGGAGGGGTGTTTTATCTGCAAGAAAGGGTTGGCCTAAACGGTCGATTATTCAAATTGATCAAATTCAGATCGATGCGACCAAATGCCGATAAAGGAAGTCAAATCACCATAGGAAACCGAGATCCGCGTATCACCCGAACAGGCTATTTTATCAGGCGCTTCAAGCTAGACGAATTTCCACAATTTATCAACGTGATTAAAGGCGACATGAGTATTGTGGGGCCTAGGCCCGAGGTGCCTTTTTATGTTCATCTGTACAACGAAGATCAAAGAAAAATTCTAGCATTTAAACCCGGCATTACAGATTATGCGAGTCTTGCATATTTTCACGAGAATGAAATACTAGCAAAGGCTACTGACCCTCAAAAAGCCTATATCGAAGAAATTATGCCCGCTAAAATTGCTTTGAATCAGCGCTATCTTGCCGATCCAGGTTTGTTCAAAGACCTCAAGATTATTTGGTTAACGGCAAAGAAAATAATAGGTCTTTAATCTTTTTCAAAAGCGTTCCAAATTCCTAGTTTGGGTAATGGAGCAGTTACAGCAATGCGCTCTTTGGTGGTAGGGTGCTCAAAGCTAAGCGTTCGGGCATGCAAGCAAATAGAACCATCCGGATTCGAGCGCTTGTCTCCGTATTTCAAATCGCCTTTGATGATACAACCCATATTGGCCAACTGACACCTGATTTGGTGGTGTCGGCCTGTTTCAAGCTGGACTTCAAGTAAAAAATAGCGTTCAGACGCGCCAATTTGCTGGTAGTGCAGGGTGGCTTTTTTAGCTCCTGGTGTTGTTTCAGCAACGACATAGCTTTTGTTTTGCGCCTCGTTTTTTTTCAGATAATGAACCAATGATCCGTTGGGATTTGTGGGTTTTTGCCCAACTATTGCCCAATAAACTTTATTGGTTTCTTTGTCTCGGAATTGTGCATTGAGCCTTTCTAGGGCTTTGCTCGTGCGGGCAAAAACCAACGCCCCGCTGGTGGGGCGGTCTAGCCTGTGTACTACGCCTAGGAAAACATTACCGGGTTTTTGGTATTTCTCTTTGAGGTAGCTCTTGATGAGGTCGGGAAGTATGGCGTCGCCGGTTTTGTCACCTTGCGTGAGTTCTGAAGGCAATTTGTTGACGACAATAACGTGATTGTCTTCGTAAAGAATGCGGTCGGAAATCATGAATGGAGCAGTGCGTCTTTTTGCAATTTTTCAATGCGGCGATTGCGCAAATTAGCAACCGCTGTGAGCAAGGCAAAAATAATGATCACGTAAATGAGCCAAGTCGGGAACTTTCCGAGCCCTTCACCTTGTGCGTAACTGTGCAAACCAACCAACATGAAGTTCACGCCAAAGAAAGTAAACAAAATGGCAGAATAGCCCCAGAATGCGAGTGCGTTGAATAAGAATCGCCCTTGCAAACCAGGAATCAGCCTGAAATGCAAAATCACGGAATAAACCAATACCGAAACAAGTGCCCAAGTTTCTTTTGGATCCCAGCCCCAATAGCGGCCCCAAGATTCATTGGCCCAAACACCGCCAAGGAATGTGCCGATGGTGAGCATAAATAGCCCAACGGTCATGGTCATTTCGGTGATGTAAGTAATTTCTTGAATGTTGAGGCGCACAAGCGCTGCATTTTTTTGCGTTTGAAAGAGGTATAGTTTGATGTTGATTAGGCCGAGGATACACGCCAAGCCTAAGAAGCCGTAACTACCAGTAATGATGGCCACGTGGATCATGAGCCAATAGGATTTCAGCACCGGCACGAGTGGCGTGATTTCTGGATCCATGAGGTTCATTTCGCTTACCCACAGCATGAGGGCAGCTAATACAGTAGCACCAGCCAAAACAACTTGGTTTTTCTTCGCAAAAAGAAAACCTGCAATCATGGTCACCCAGCCAATGAATACCATAGCTTCATAACCATTGCTCCAAGGGGCATGACCAGATATAGCCCAGCGCAAACCTAGGCCGATTCCGTGATAGACAAAAGTGATTAAAGTAAGCCCAATCAAAATGCGCTTAGGCCATGTTATTGCGCGGAGTGATTTTTCTGAGCGAAAGAAAATGCCGATGAAGAAAACGACAAGTAATAAAAAGCCGCTTAACAAATAGAGTTGGTAAGAGCGCTTGAAGATCTGCATTTTGTTGTAGCTGATTTCGTAAGCAACGGCTTGCTCTGATGGCGCAACTGCTTTACCTGCTTTGCGTTGGTACTTTTTAAATTTGGAAAGTACATCGTTGGCGGCTCCGAATGAATGGCTCTGCCCGCCTTCGTGTACTGCTGCTAAGTAATTGACAAACAACTTAGAGGAAAGCGTGTCTTTCTGCCCGAGTTCCATGCTAAGCGGCACAAACCAGGTATGATTCGGATCGTTTTTGCCTGGAATCACGCGCATGAATTGCCACATAAAAATGTTGTTGGCAACTTCGTATTTTTCATTGAGTTTAATGAGTTTTTTATCAAATTCATTGCGCTTAGATTCTAATTTTTGATGCGCAGTTTTGTACTGAGCCATCCATTTGAATTCGGAATCTTTGGAGGTGAGCGACATGATGCTTTCGAATTCTTTGAGTTTGAGCGCTTCTCTCAAATTTCTAGGCACTTGGATAATCGGCTGACTCACCCAATAAGACGGATACATGTGCAAACTCAAAACAAACTGAACGGCATTTAAATCTTTGAATTTGTTGTTGTGGGTGAGTTTACGTGTGAGCTGATCGGCAAGGGTATGGAAGGGCACGATACGGCCTTCGTAGTCTTGTACGAGTAGTGAAGCGAGCTCATCGGCATGTTCGGTCGTGACTTCGTGGTGCACCGGTTTGTTGGCGTGGTTGTGCTGTGCGAAAACATTGGTTGAAAGCAATGCGAGTACGATCCCTAAACTTGCTTTTTTGACCTTGATTTTTTTGAGTTGTTCACTTAAGTATTGAAAACGACCAACCGGCGCAAAAAGCGATAAAATCATGGCGAGCGCCATTAGTAAATAACCAACATAGGTAATGTTGGTGCCTAAGGAGTCGTGGTTGACGCTCAGGACGGTGCCCTCTTCGTTTTCTGGTGTATTGGGGTTGTCTAGTTCATAAGAAGACTGAAAAAAGCGGTAGCCGTCGTAATCAATTACATTATTCATGAAGACCTTTCTATCAAGTTTGACCTTGTTGCGTGGGTCTTCGATGGTGAGTTCGCTTTCAAAAGAAGAGGGAGAATTTGAACCAGGGTATTTGTCGAGTGTGAATTCGCGGCAACGCACGGAGAAGGGGATGTTTTTTTGAATGGAGCCGTATTCTAATTGATAAACAACGCCATTCATGGCAAAACGCTCTGGTTTGGGTAATTTGCCTATGCCACCTTCTAAACGGACTTTTTTTGTGGCTTTGCCGTCGCTGAGCTCAACAGTAAGGTAATCTTTACCAGTTTTTTTAACCGGTGCCTTCACGAGCATTTTTTTGGCGTGTGGAATGAGTCTTTTGTAAACAACCTGTTGACCGCCAACTAAATAGAGCGTAAGAGGCGAAAATTCTGACCATTCGTTGAGTGGAAATTCTTTGTACAGGCTATCTGCAGGTGCTTGCCCACTTGCACGAACCTTTTGCATTTCGCTCATGGGCAAAGATTTGAGAGCAACGCTTGGGTAAACCCAAGCTTGTCCGTTCTTCATGTGTAAATAGATACCAGGAGCTTGGTTGGGTGCATTTGGACGCGCTGATGAGAAGTAAAAGGGTGTTTGCCCTACCATGAATACGTCGTTCTCGGTTAAGAAATTCGAGCGCATGCCGTCGGTAACAAGTTCAAGGGCATTTTCTTTGAATTTTTGATTGACTTGCAAGGAGTCTACGCGGTCAGACTTGAAATCGATATAGCGAATAGCAATTTCTTTTTTGCCGATATTGGTTTGATACTCGAAATCATTATTGTTGAATTCGCTCAAATAGGTTTTCCAGGCTTGAAGAGCTGTTGCGCCATTTTTTTGCGTGATCTCTTGCGCGTTGATTAGTACATATGGATCTGCAGTGTAAATAAAGTTGTTACTCGCACCTTCTCGGATGATCATCTGGCCTTCGAAACTGATGTAGCGCGTAACGGCAGCACCTGCGAGGATGACGATAAAAGATAAGTGAAAACTGAGCATGGCAATTTTTTCGCGACTGAACATTTTGTAGCGAAAAATATTGGAAACCAAAGCAAGCGTGAGGTAAAGCAATAAACCTTCAAACCAAAGGGCATTGTAAATAGAGATTTTGGCCGCTTGGGTGCCGTAAATTGATTCTATAAAAGTTGCCAAGCCTATGGCGATTAAAAACACAATTAAACCAACGCTTGCCCAGCGCATGGAAAAAAGAGAAGAGAGGAGTTTGTCCATCCGAGGAATTTTTTGACAAAAATAGCCAATGTATGCGCAACATTCGTAGAAAGCCCTTATTCTTGTCAAAAAAAGATGTTGCGGTTTTTAATTACAATTTTATGTGCCTCCTTATTTATCGTGAACAAAGGCATGTGTCAGCCTATTTCGCACCAAATCAAGGTAGAGGGAGGTGAGGTCTTGCGCTATTCACTTCCATTTGACCACCAGCAACGAATTGTAGATATCTACATTCCGCATTCTGCTAAAGGAAAAAAAGGTCTTCGAACGCTCTATATGCACGACGGTCAAATGTTATTTGACAGCACCCAAACTTGGAATAAAAAAGAATGGAAAATTGATGAGGTCTACACCACAACGCTTACTAGGTTTGCTCATGAGTCGTTTATTGTTGTTGGAATTCACAATGATCCACCCAACAGATATGCAGAATTTTTTCCGCAAAAGGTAGCCGCACTCATGCCCGATTCTTATCGAAATTTATTGATGGATAAACTTTGGAATGGAGAATTAAAGGCGGATGCCTATTTGAATTGGATAGAGCAAATGTTGGTTCCTTTTGTTGAACAAGAGTTTCAAACTGGCAAGCGCACCAAAGACCGCATGGTAATGGGTTCGAGTATGGGAGGGCTCATTTCGCTTTATGCACTTTGTGAAAAACCAAAATTGTTTGGTGGTGCCGCATGTTTATCAATCCATACACCAATGATCAATTATGGCATGTTTGAG
>JBIIZI010000125.1:0-6164 GCA_044346375.1 Crocinitomicaceae bacterium
GTATCGCGCAAAGACGGCGTAAGCACTACTACTAAAGTGACTTACTACCACATCGAGTTTACGTATCGCCATCCTATGAGTTTCCGCGTTACCAATGCTATTAACCAAGAAGTTTACGCTGCTGCCCCAGCCGAATTCACCGAATTCAAGTTATACAAAGGCGCAGCGACCAAAACACAACCTTCAATGGATGTGAGTGCGGTGCTCAAGCAAATGGAAGACAAATGCTTACAAGACAACCTCAAAGCAATCAACCATATGGTCAATGACCGCATTGGCTATGAGCGCACTGAAGAAACCTTTGATATGTATTTCGTGAAGTCTAAAGATGAATCGCACAACGATATCCTAGATGCATTTAACGCTGCTAATCTCGGTTTCAAAATGCTCGGCACGAACGAAGCACAAGGCGCTATGAAATTAAACGAAGCCATTGCCATCTGGAAAAAAGCACTTGAAGAGTCTGACATCCAAAACAAAAAAGCACGCATCGACAAAGATGTCACCATTGCCATTTACTTCAACCTACTCGAAGCTTATTTTGCTTTGCGCAACACTACAGAAGCCGACGCCATTCTTCAGACAATGGGCCGTATGGACATCTCTAACCGCGAGAAAAAACAACGCGAAGCATACGAGCAAGCATACATCGACCTCAAATTGCGCATGGCCGCCAATGGCTTGTAATTAAAAAGGTCCGTCTGCACATGAAGCTACTCCTGATTTTTTTATGCTGTAGTCTACTTGTTCGGGCACAACTTTACAAAGACCCAAGCCAGCCCATCGAAGCGCGCGTCACCGACCTCCTTGGTCGCATGTCTGCTTCAGAAAAAGCATGGCAACTTTTTATGGTCCCTTCGGACTTCGATACCAATAAATGCCGTTTTTCCGACGGCATTTTTGGTATCCAGTTATTTGCCTCAGCGCTTTCAGACCCCACTCAACAAATCCTGAGCTATTCCAGCTCGAATACCAATCTTGAGCTCATTGCAAGGGCTAATGACATTCAAAAACACTTCGTTGAAAATACGCGCCTAGGTATACCCATCATCTTTTTTGACGAAGGCTTACATGGTTTGGTGCGCGCACAGGCCACAAGCTTTCCGCAAGCAATTGCCCTTGCGGCCACATTTGATCCGCAGCTCGTGAGCAGCGCGGCAGCGCACATTGCGCGCGAAGCGCGCCTCATTGGCATTAGGCAAGTACTGAGCCCTGTGCTCAATTTAGCTACAGACGTACGCTGGGGCCGCACCGAAGAAACCTTTGGCGAAGACCCCTACCTTGCCAGTCAAATGGGCTTGGCATTTGTGTGGCCCCTAGAAGCTGCAGGCGTGGTTTGCACACCCAAACATTTTATCGCCAACGTGGGTGCCGGCGGCCGCGACTCCTACCCCATTGGCCTCAGTGAACGCGCCCTTTACATGAGCCACTACCGCCCGTTTCTCACAGCCTTTCACGAAGGCAAAGCGCGTTCGGTCATGAGCGCCTATAATTCGTTTGACGGAAGTGCTTGTTCAGCTTCTGAAAAACTGCTCCAAGAAACACTCAAAAAAGATTGGGCTTTTCGAGGATTTGTGATTTCCGATGCCAATGCCGTGGGCGGAGAACTCGTTTTACACCGTACCTCCAGCACATACAACGAAAGCGGCAAACACGCGCTATCAGCCGGCCTTGACGTTATATTTCAGACAGATTGCGCCCATTTTCAGTTATTTGAACCCAGTTTGCTCGGTCAAGAACTCGAACAAGCCCGCATCGATTCAGCCGTTGCGCGCGTGTTGCGCGTCAAGTTTGAACTCGGGCTTTTTGAACAGCCTTACTTAGCGCTTCCAAAAGAAAAAGAAATTTCAAAACTCCTCGACAACGGTTTTGAGCTCGCTCAAACCTGTGCCGAACAAGCCATGGTACTTTTGAAAAATGAAACCGATGATAACGGGAAATCTATTTTACCGCTTGCCAAAGGCAGCAAAATATTGCTTCTGGGAGAAGCTGCAGCTGAAGTCAAACTCGGTGGCTATAGCGGCAAAGGATTTCAAAATGCAAGCATCAAAGAAGGTTTGGAAGGGACTTTTGGTCTCAAAAATGTAAGTTATATTGCATTGCCTGAAAAACCATGGGCAGCTAATGAAGTTATACTCGAAACGAAAAACAATTGGTTCGAGATTCCCAACGGATTCAGCGCCAATTATTTCAACAACCCTTCGCTGTCAGGAGCACCTGTTTTATATCGAAATGAAAATCGAATAGACTACCATTGGACACTCTATGGCCCAAGTGAACTCACGGGCAATGGTTTTTACGCTGCACGTTGGGAAGCCCAATTGATTGGCAAGCAAAACACGTCTATCGAACTCGGTTTGGCTGGCAACGATGGCTTTCGCTTGTACCTCAACGATACCCTGCGCATAGACCAATGGGAAAAACAAGGTTATCACGAAAGAAAAATACCACTTCAAGTCAAGGAAGGCCAGGCCTACCAATTGCGCATAGAATTCAGAGAACCCCAAGGCAACGGTCGCATCAAACTTTTCATTGAAGAACCGCCTAGCGAAGTAAGTCAGTCCTATTTAGATATCGAAAAGCATTTAAACTGCGACTTTGCCGTCATTGTTGTTGACTACCCAGAAGGTGAGTTTCAGGATCGTTCTTCTTTGGCTTTGGCACCAGCGCAAGTGACGCTCATCAAAGAAATCAAGGCTTGTGGTATACCAGTGGTGGTGGTCATTGTAGGTGGCAGCGCCGTTACCATGACAGACTGGCAAGACGACGCCTCTGCTATTCTTTACAACTGGTACAGCGGTGAAGCCGGCGGCTTGGCGCTCGCTAACATACTTTGCGGCAACGTAAACCCATCGGGAAAACTTCCTTTTACCATTCCGCAGCACGAAGGCCAACTGCCGCTGAGCTACTGGCACGAAGCCACCGGCCGCGGCGATGACTACGTCAATGGCAGCGGAGAGCCCCTCTACCCTTTTGGCTACGGACTTAGCTATACACAGTTTGCATACAGTGAATTCAATATGGCGCAAAACACTTTCTCCTTGCTCAATGGAAACGACACCATAGAATTTACTTTCCAACTTCAAAACATTGGGGAGTTCGACGGCGCAGAAGCCATTCAGTTTTATGTTAAACCCATTTACAGCGAAGAAACCTTACCTGTTCAATACCTCATCGACACCAAAAAAGTCGCGCTCAAAAAAGGCGAAACAATGGGCTTCGTTTCCTACAAAATTCCGCTTTCAAAGTTAGGCATCCCAACAGGGCCAGGCTCAGATGCGTACCCCACACAATTCCGAATCCAAATTGGTAGTTCTTCCAAGGACATTCGTTTGCAATCACAAATCCTTCAAATTCAATTTTAATGCGCATTCTTATCCTCTCCGTTTCCCTCATGCTCTCCAATTTGTTGCTAGCCCAAGATACGCTGCGCGCGCTTTTCATCGGCAATAGCTACATGGGTGTCAATAACCTGCCTCAAATGGTTCAGGACCTCAGCAACTCGCTAGGTGATGTCCTGATTTATGACAGCAATACGCCAGGCGGCCAAACCTTTCAAAACCATGCTGCAAACCCAATCAATTATCAAAAAATGGCCCAACAACCTTGGGATTACATCATCTTGCAGGGCCAAAGCCAAGAACCGAGCTTCCCTTACGGGCAAGTGAATACGCAAACGCTCCCCTTTGCCGTGCAACTTGCAGATAGCGCCAAAGCCATTCAACCTTGTAGTCAGGTCAATTATTTCATGACCTGGGGACGCCAAAACGGCGATCCGCAATGGGATTCCATCAACACCTTCGACAAAATGAATGCGCGCTTGCGCGATGCCTACCTGCGTATTGCAGATTCTGCCAACGCAGCTGTTTCACCAGTTGCCGTTGCCTGGAAATATGTCCGAGACAACTACCCTGTGATCAATTTATACCAACAAGACGGCTCCCACCCAAGTTTAACGGGCTCTTATTTGGCGGCTTGTGTATTTTATTCGTCGCTTTATCACAAACCAAGCACGGGAAGTACGTATAACCCTGGTATTGACCTCGCCGACGCCCTGCTACTGCAGCAAATTGCCAGTTCCATTGTCTTGGATAGCCTTTCAACTTGGAAACTCATCCATAGCGACAGCACACTGCAGGCGAACGCGAGTTACTCAAGTATTCCGGGTGCGAGTTTATTGAGTTTTTCGGCAACAGCCAACCAAGATGCTAATTTTACTTGGTATTTCCCCGACATGACCATAGAAACAGGACCAATCATTGGTTTTGAATACAACCTCAGCTCGTATCAAGTCATGCTCATTGCTGAAGGGCTTTGCGATACCGATACCGTTTTAATTGAAGTCAATAATGCAAACGCTGGGCTTTCTGCAACTGCAGCTCTTCATTGGAAAATGACGGGACCAAACTCAATGGAAATTGGCGGAGAAAAAATTGTAGCGGTAGCGGCTTTTGATGTACTCGGCAGAATATGTCCTATAGCAATAGAGGATAATGGCACAAATAGCCTTCTTTTCTTTTCGAAAACTACTTCGTTTATAAAAATACAGACGGCCAACGGAACCACCAATATCAGGGTTCCTTTTTTCCTTAATTAAGGACTTTAGTTTTAGAGAAGTAAGTGGCTTCCGTGATCACAATCGGATTAGGGTTGTACCATTTCACAAAATAGCCAAAGTCGGTTGCGTTGCTTTTGCGCCATTTTTCAAATTGATCATTGGGCGCTTGGGCAAAAATCCAATAGTTATAAGCATCCCAGAAATTCATGTCGTCGATGCCTTGCCAAAAAGAATAGAGCACCATTCCTTTGGTTTTGTCTTGCTCTCTCAGAATTTGCAGCATTTGCTTTCTAATTGCCGTTAAAGAAGCAACATTGATGCTCGGCTTTTTGGTTTCGATACCATATGCTGCAGCGGCTAACCCTATAGTCGTTTCAAAGTCAATGGTAAATGGGCTTGCGTCTTTGGCAAAGCTGATTTGCCATTGACCTTTCTCATAACTGAGCGCTTTTTGATAAGTTTGGTAAAGCAAGGCGCTCATTTCGCGGGTGCGTTGAGAGTTTCGCTCTAAGTTCATGAAGATTTCTCCGTAAATGATGCCCCAAATTTCGTTTTCTGAATTGCAATAGATGCGCGCCAAGCGGTAGTAATTAGATGGGTATTCAGGTGCCATTTCAATGCCTTTTTCGTAATATGGAATGGCTTGCTCAATTTTATTTTGAATGAGGTATATATTGCCCGACTCTACATATAAGCGGCCACTGTTCGGAAAGCGCTCGAGGCCTTTGGCATAAGCGGCAATGGCTTCTTCTGGTTTGCCAATGATGTCTAAGCTATTGCCAATCATTTGCCAAAGCTGATCTGTTGCTTGCGCATGATTGGTCTGGGTTTGCATGATTTCAAGTGCTTTGGTGTAATCTTTTTGCATGTAGTAGCTATAAGCGTACTCGTACCAGGCATCGTAGTTGGTGGAGTCTTTCTGCAGAACTCCTTCTAAAATGACACGGCTTTGCGAAAAGTTGCCAGCGTCCATTTCTTTGATGGCTTCGTTGATTTCTTTGCTAGCGGGGTTTTCTTGGGCGAAGAATGCTGAAAAAGAAAATGTGACGAGGAGTGTAAGGATCAATTTCATTGGAAGGGGGTAATTTGGAAGTGGATTAATTTAATTGCTTTTGATGATGACGTACGCCAAAAAACGCGTCTGGCACCACAAAGATGAGCGATTTTTGCTAAAAAACTACGGATTTTCCTGATTTTACCTATTTGATAGCCCAGAGACACTGTGTAAATCCCTTCTTTGGTTTCAAGCACTAAATACTGATGTGAATAGCTTGGCAAGGAAGATAAGATCGCTTGGCTGTACAATTGTGCGCTAAGAACTGGCCAAGTTTGAGGGCATTTCAACGTTCTTTTCAGTGAACGTTTGACACGTTTCCAGTGACCTTTGTAATAGTGTTGCCCCATATGATCTTGCGCTTGAACTTCATTAGTTTGCGCATAAATATCGCATAGATTACTATACATAGGGCCTTGATACGCAAAACGCTGATCACCGTCTATGGCCGGCTCTGTTGGGGAACCTTCTTCATCATACCAGCGAAATGCATATTTGAAAAAAGCCTCACAAACATGTGGTTGGTACTTGATTTGATAAGCGCGTGCAGCT
>JBIIZI010000126.1:0-6130 GCA_044346375.1 Crocinitomicaceae bacterium
ACCTTCACTTCCAACATCGAAGACCTCAAAGAAGCCACCTTCTTTATTGTGGCGGTCCCTACGCCCATAGACGACACCAACCTCCCCGACCTCAAACCTTTACTCGGCGCGAGCCGTACGGTGGGGCAGGCGCTTAAAAAAGGCGACTACGTTGTTTTTGAATCTACAGTTTACCCTGGTTGCACTGAAGAAGACTGCATTCCGATCCTAGAAGAAGCTTCGGGCCTACAGTTCAGAACCGATTTTAAGGTAGGTTATTCACCAGAACGCATCAACCCCGGAGACAAAGAACACACCCTTCAAAACGTCATCAAAATTGTATCGGGTTGTTGCGCAGAATCCTTGGATCAAATTGCCCAAACCTACGAGTTAGTAGTTGCGGCAGGTGTGCACCGCGCTACAAGCATTAAGGTAGCCGAAGCCGCCAAAATTGTAGAAAACACCCAACGCGACGTCAATATTTCATTGGTAAACGAACTCTCTATTATCTTTAACAAGCTAGGTATCAATACTTTTGACGTACTAGAAGCCGCCGGTACCAAATGGAACTTCTTGAAGTTTTACCCAGGCTTGGTAGGTGGCCATTGCATCGGTGTCGACCCTTACTACCTCGTGCACAAAGCCATGCAGGTGGGTTACCACTCCAAAGTCATCAACTCTGGGCGTTATGTCAATGACTCTATGGGCTTTTATATTGGCAAGCAAACTGCCAAAAAGATCATTGCCCAAGGCAAAATCATTCAAGACGCACACGTATTGGTCATGGGCGCTACCTTCAAAGAAAATGTCTCTGACATCCGCAATTCTAAAGTAATTGACGTCATTTCTGAGCTCAAATCGTTCCAAATTAACGTAGATGTCATTGATCCGCATGCCGACTCCTCCGAAATGGAACACGAATACGGCGTGGGCCTCACCACCAACATTCGCTCAGACTACGACGCTATCATCCTAGCCGTAAACCACCGCGAATACATGGCCCTCGACGAAGCGTATTTCAAAACCTTACTCAAAGATGGCAAAGGTATTTTCGTCGATGTCAAAGGCATTTACCGCAATCAAATCCAAGATTTAACCTATTGGTCGTTATAAGATGAACTTTCAAAAACACATACTCGTAACCGGCGGTGCCGGCTTCATTGGCTCTCACGTGGTCAGACGCTTGGTCAAAAACTACCCCAACTACCTGATTGTCAACCTAGACAAACTCACTTACGCCGGCAACCTCGAGAACCTCAAGGATGTAGCCACAGCAACAAATTACCGTTTTGAACGCGCCGATATCTGCGACGCAGCCGCACTACAACGTATTTTTGACGCGCACCAAATTACCGACGTCATTCACTTGGCCGCAGAAAGCCACGTAGACCGCTCCATAGAGGGGCCAATGGAGTTTGTCATGACCAACGTTGTGGGTACTGTGCAGCTCTTACAAGCGGCACGTGCAGCCTGGGGCAACGAAACCAACCACGTGTTCCATCATGTCTCCACCGACGAAGTATACGGCAGCCTCGGCGACACCGGTCTGTTCGAAGAAAGCACAGCCTACGACCCACGTAGCCCCTATTCTGCTTCGAAAGCATCATCGGATCACTTCGTGCGTGCTTACTACCATACTTACGGCTTGCCAATCAAGATGAGCAATTGCTCCAACAACTACGGCTCGCACCATTTTCCTGAAAAACTCATTCCCTTGATGATCCATAATATCATCGAAAACAAGCCCTTACCTATCTACGGAAAAGGCGACAACATCCGCGACTGGCTTTGGGTAGAAGACCACGCCAGCGCAATTGATGCTATTTTTCACAACGGACGCATCGGCGAATCTTATAACGTGGGCGGCCTCAACGAATGGACCAACCTAGAGCTCGTGCACTACCTTTGCCGCTGCATGGACGACAAACTTGGCCGCACAGCGGGTACCTCAGCTGAGCTCATCACGTATGTTACCGACCGCGCCGGCCACGACAAACGCTACGCCATTGACGCCACCAAACTCTCCACCGAAATTGGCTGGCAACCCTCCGTTACTTTCGAAGAAGGCCTCAACCTTACCATCGATTGGTACCTCGCCAACCAAGATTGGGTCGCAAAAGTAACCAGTGGTGCTTATCAAGAATATTACGAAAAGATGTATATTGGGAGGTAAAAATGAGCTTCCTTCAATCCCTTTTCGGCCCAAAAAAACGCAATAGGCCTTACGACCTAAGTGCATTGGGTGTAGACATGCACTCACACCTCATACCTGGCATAGACGACGGCGCCCCTACAATGGACCACAGCATAGCCATGCTCAATAAATTCGCCCAATTGGGTTATCGTAAAGTGATTACCACACCGCACATCCTTGGTGAGGTGCATCCGAATACACCCGAAATCATCCTGAATGGTTTGGCCGAGGTGCAAAAAGAACTCAAAGCCCTCAACATTCCTATAGAAATCGAAGCGGCCGCTGAATACTACTGCGACGAAAGCCTTTTGCCGAATATCAAGGCAAAAAATATCCTGAGTTTTGGTCAAAATTATGTTTTGATGGAGTTCGGTATGCTCAGCCCAAGCCAATATGAAGGTCAAGCACTTTTCGACCTCCAGGTAGCTGGTTATGTACCAATTCTAGCGCATTTTGAACGCTATCCTTACTACCATGGCAACTTTGAAAAGGTGGAAGATCTGCGCGCGCGCAACATCAAAATACAGGTCAATTTGGGCTCGCTAACCGGGCATTACGGCCCAGGCGTTAAAAAAATGGCCGAAGAACTCATTAAAAAAGGCCTCGTAGACTTCCTCGGCTCAGACTGCCACCGCATGGAGCACCTGCTCATGATCGAAAAACACCTCGACGCACCCATTTACAACGCCATCGAAAAACTTCGCTTACTCAACCCGAGTTTATAATTGCTATTTTTGAAGCGCAATGCTTTTTAATTCATTTGAATTTTTCCTTTTTCTACCTGTTGTTTTCGTCCTTTATTGGTTCGTTTTCCAACAAAAGCTGCGCGCACAAAACCTACTCATCTTACTCGCGAGCTATTTCTTTTACGGTTGGTGGAGTTGGGCGTTCATGGGCCTACTCATGCTCAGCACTGCCCTCGACTACGCCTACGGCTTTTGGGTGGCCTCGCCCGATCGCAAAAAAGCCAAACTCTTTTTGTGGCTGAGCATCATCAATAACCTCGGCATTCTGGCCGTTTTCAAATATTACAATTTCTTTGCACTTCAATTTCAAGAAGGATTGGAATTATTGGGTTTTCATACCAATCCCTTTTTGCTACAAGTGGCTTTGCCAATAGGTATTTCCTTTTATACATTTCACGGGATGTCATATGTTTTTGACATTTACCGCGGGCAGCAAAAGCCTGTGCACAATTTTGTGGACTACGCCGTGTTTGTGAGTTTCTTTCCCTTATTGGTGGCTGGTCCGATCGAGCGAGCCAACCACTTATTGCCTCAAGTACAAAAAGGCCGAATTTTCCAATATCAACAGGCACTGGAAGGCTGTAGGTTGATCCTTTGGGGTTTGTTCAAGAAAGTGGTGATTGCCGATGGCATTGCCCAACTCATTGACCCCGTATTTACCTCGTATGCCGATTACAATAGCGCCACCCTTATTTTGGCTGCAATTGGTTTTTCTTTTCAGATTTACGGCGACTTTTCAGGCTATTCAGACATAGCACTCGGCACAGCCAAACTCTTCGGCTTTGAACTGCTCAGCAATTTTCGCTTCCCGTATTTCTCTCGCGACATCGCCGAATTTTGGCGCCGTTGGCACATCTCGCTCTCCTCGTGGTTCAAAGACTACCTCTACATTCCGTTGGGCGGCTCCAAAGTGGGCCTTGCCAAAGCGGTGCGCAACACATTTATCATCTTTTTAGTGAGCGGTTTTTGGCATGGTGCCAGCTGGAACTTCATTATTTGGGGTTTTATCCACGCTTGTGGGTTTTTGCCCCTGCTACTGACCAACCGAAACAGAAAATACAGCCAATCAATAGTTGCTGAAGACGCCAAATTCCCAGCAATTACCGAACTTTTTCTTATGCTCAGCACCTTTGCTTTTGTCACCTTCGCCTGGATTTTCTTCAGAGCCGATACCCTCAACAACGCATTCGGTTTTATGAATGGTATTTTTATTAATTGGGCGGCTTCAGCAGCAATCAAACCCAATTACATCCTCTTTTTAATCCTGATTTTACTGCTTATCGATTGGTATTTGCGCAAAGACGAGCGCAGCCTTAAGGTTCCGGCCAATCGCCTACTGCGATACGCCATCTATATGAGCCTAGCGTTTACTATTCTATTCAAAATGGATGGAGAGCAATCTTTCATTTATTTTCAGTTCTGATGCGTAAGTTCATTTTCAAAATAGTGGGCTTTTTGCTGCTTTTCTTGAGTTGTATCTGGCTTGTTCTAGCACTTATTGCGTTGTCTACAAACTGGACGCTTCAATACGAATACAAATACTTCGGACACCGTACCCACTGGGGCAGTAGCCTTGAACGCGTCAATGAATTTGAGCAATGGGCCACTCATAAAACGCAGCAACCAAAAGGACTCCTCATCGGGAGCTCAACCGCTTACCGCAACTTGAATCCGCACATCCTTAGCGACCAAACACACATCAATTGGTTCAATTACGGCAGCAGCAACCAAAGCCCCAAAATGAGCTATTTTTTGCTCCAGCAGGCATTTGCCCGCACCAAATTAGACTACGTCCTACTCGATATCTATGGCCCCATTGCAAAACACGACGGCTTGGAAGCAGCTTTTGACCTCATCTATAATTCCGAACTCAATTGGTGGCAGAAAACACAACTACTTTGGCGCTACCCCAATACCAAACTTTGGCTGCGCTATGGCTATTTTTATACCAAAAAAATACTGCCTTGCCCCACTTACATTATCCAGGACAGCACAAATGGTACCTATCTGAAAAAAGGTTTTGTGTGCTCCAACCAACCTGCGCTGCAGCACCCTAATAAAGCCCAAAAATCCCAAAAAATACCCGATTTCACCGAACTCCAGCAAATCGCGAAGCTTTGCCAGGCAAACAAAGCCCGCCTGATCTTAAACATTGCCCCAAGTTTAAAGGCGTCTTTTGTTCTACCCACAACATTTAGAAAATATCCGGTAATTCACATCAAACATTTCAACAACCCGCGTCATTTCTATGACGATCACCACATGACGTGTGAAGGCGCTACAGCGTACACGCAGCGCATTGAAAAAAAACTCTTCAGATATGCTCCACCTCCTCAGACACGCTAAAACCAACCAAAGTTCACTAACAGGTCTCGATTACGACCGCGAACTTTTGCCGCGCGGCTACGAGCAAATTGCCGAACTCAAGCAATTCTTAGCTCAGCACCCGATCCAACCCAAACACATTTTGTGCTCTAGCGCCATGCGCACCCGCCAAACACTCGCCGAATTACAAGATTTTTGGCCTAAGGCTCAGATTCAATTCCTAAATGAGCTCTATTTGGCTTCCAAACAAGAAATACTTGGGCAAATTTGCGCACTCCAAACCCCAGATGATATTTTAGTAGTGGGCCACAACGAAGGTTTGAGTGAACTTGCCATGCACCTCGCAAGGCCCGCCCATATGCTCAAAACCTGTGGCTTCATCAGCATCGCGTTTCCTTTTGAAACAAGCGCCTACATCTCGGCAGACACCGGGAATATCACCGCCATGTTTAGGGTGGTTTAGGGGATGAAAAGGAGAATGAAAATCAATGTTTAATCCGTAAATGCCCTGAATGTAAATAATTAACTGCTTTTTAACTTTGAAAAATTATCTCCGGATTTTTTAATGTTGTCTAAATAGTTAACTTTGATGCAGCGTAGGGAAATTTTATTTTTTAAACATTATTTTCTTGATTTTTATGAGTCTGTTCCAAAAGTAGTTCAATTAAAAATTGAATGGACGCTCCAATTAATCAGTGAACTAGATAGGATTCCCAGACAATATTTTAAATACGTTGAGTCAACCAAAGGCTTATTTGAGATTAGAGTTGAGGTCGAAGGAAATATTTACCGGATTTTCAGCTTTTTTGATGTAGGTAATCTTATTGTCATTGGTAATGCTTATCAAAAAAAGAACAATAAACTGAGTAGAACAGAGATCAATAAG
>JBIIZI010000012.1:0-21147 GCA_044346375.1 Crocinitomicaceae bacterium
CCCAAGCAGTTTCTGAAGCATAGTAGTCAGTTGTGATGTTTACAGTTACAAACTGAGAAACAGCATTTGAAGCAGCAGCAACGGTTGTGTTCATGCCATTGTTTGCAGCTGAAGCATCACCTGCAGTTGTAACTGTACAAGTAAGTGCACCACCAGTAAAGTTAGCGATTGGTGAACATGTTACGTTAGCAACACCGTAAGTAGCTAAGCTACCGCTGTACGTACCTGTAGAAACTGTAGTACCACCTTGTGTGATAGTTACAGTAGCAGATGTTAGTGGAGATGTACCGTTATTTTGGATATTAACAGATGGCGTGTAAGAACCTTCACAATGTACAGCAGCACCAGTGTAGTTCAAAGCAGCAACGTCTGCAGGAGCAGATGCTGGCGGAGGGCAAGCACCAACTGTTGCATACAATGCAGCAGCGTCTAATTGACCAACTTCTTCGATGATGCGGTTAGGGCAAATACGGTAGATTGTTGGGAAATAAGCGATTGCGTAATCGTTGTTGATTTGGTTAGCCGCAGCAGATGCAGGGTTAGCCATTGGGAATTGGATTTGGTTACCAGCAGCTGGCTCAATCCAGTTTCCAATTGCACCGTTTCCGTCTAGCATTGTTGCGTCAGCAGTTGTTCCGTCACCTTCGATCCAGATCACCATAACGTCGTCTGTAGTAGAGGCAGCAACACCTGGTGCTCCAGCTGGGCCGTGGTTTGCATAGATATCTTCGAGAGCTCCAGTTAAATGGTAGTTCCAGCATGGACCACACCAAGTTGCAGATACATCTAAAAATACAGTGTAACCTTGGTCAAGGTAGCTGTAAAGTGAGTAAGATCCGTTGCTAGAAGAACCAGCAGTAGATAACCATGACTGGTAAGCAGACACAGTAAAGTTTGGAGCAACGCTACCTGGGGCTAGCTGCGCATTCGCACTAACACCTGCAAGTAACATAGCAGCTGAGAATAATAGTTTTTTCATGCGTTAAAATTTAAGTTTGCGTAAATATAAATAAATTCCGGTCAAGGAAAAAATACTTAACTAGAAAACAAAGGAAAATGGCTTATTTTTTTTTGAGTTGTTCTTTGATAAACAATTCAATGGCGCCAACCATGGAAGGGGCTTTTGGATGCGGTGCATGAACGTCTAGGCGCAAATTGTTCTTTAGAACTGCATTAGCAGTAGTGGGGCCAAAGGCCGCAATAGCAGTGGTGTTCTGCTTGAAATCAGGAAAGTTTTTGAACAAAGACTCGATTCCGCCTGGGCTAAAGAACACTAGCATGTCGTAATAGACATCTTCTAAATCAGAAAGATCGGCAGCAACCGTTCTGTACAAAATTGCTTTTGTAAACGGAATGTTATACTTCTCTAAGGTGAGTGGAATGGTATCTCTTAAAATATCGGTACAAGGCAACAAGAACTTTTCGCCTTTTTGTTTTTTCATGAGCTCGGCAAGTTCATCAATGGTTTGCTTGCCAAAGAAAATTTTACGCTTGCGGTAAGTAACGTATTTTTGAAGATAGAGCGCGACAGCCTCGGTGATGCAAAAATATTTCATGGTGTCAGGCACTTCAAAACGCATGGCTTCTGCCATTCTGAAGAAGTGATCAACGCCTACCTTTGAGGTAAGGATGATTGCCGTATGGGTGGAAATATCAATTTTTTGAGTGCGGAACTCTTTGGGGTCTACACCCTCCACTTTAATAAATGGACGGAAATCTATTTTGAGCTTGTATTTATCAGCTAAATCAAAATAAGGAGATTTGTCGCCTTCTGGTTTCGGCTGAGAAACTAATATGGTCTTTATAGCCAAAGTTGTGGTTTTAGTTAATTGTATTCGCCCGAAAACCAGCGCCATACAAAAAGTATAGGTAGGATTTCCAAGGCGCAAAGGTACAAAATTAAATAATACCATTCCAAATTTGCCTGAACACAAGCTCTCCAGGCCTTGACCAAGCGCCAAAAATAGGCCGCAACAAAGAGCACAACAAAGCTGATGTTGAGCAAATTATTGGCTTGGCCATAGATCAGCCAAAGAAAAGATAGACACAAATAAACCAAGCCTGAAAAAGACCATACTTGTTTATTTATTTCGGAAATTCCGCTTACTAACTTCCAGTTATCTGTAATGAGTAGGGCAATTCGGAAATTGATCAATTGGAAAATTAAAAATCCTACGACAAACACAAGTGCCAAAACAAAGGCTTCTATTCTTTCGAAATACGTCAGAAAAAACAAAAAAGTGCTCAGGCAGAATGAAATAAAAAAATTGATCAGTAATAGAGATTGCGTTTCGGGACGGATCTTTTCATCGTCGAAACCAAAACTTTCCACTCGGCTCAGTTTCCAAAAGCGCTTCCATGATAGGGTCAAGGCTTCTGGGGTGCTGATACGGGCATAGGCGATGAAAGTCAAAGAAAGCAGCGAAACAAACAGCAAGTAGCTATTCATTTGGGAGGCTCTTTCGATGAGTTCAAATCTTTGCATGTAGAGAATTTAGGATACAAAAATAATTCAAATTTGCATGCTACAGCTGCACAGATTATTACGTACTTTTGTGCCACAAATCAACCATCATGAAAACCGATTTATATCAACACCCAGATTACTTCAACATGGACGACCTGCTCTCCGAAGAGCACAAGCTTGTTCGTGACGCAGCAAGAGCATGGGTTAAGAAAGAAGTCTCACCTATTATCGATGAGCATTACGAGAAAGCAACCTTCCCAATGCACATTTTAGCTGGGTTGGGCGAAATTGGCGCTTTCGGACCCTACATTCCAGAAGAATACGGCGGGCCTGGCCTAGACCAAATTTCTTATGGTCTAATCATGCAAGAGCTCGAGCGCTGTGATTCCGGTTTGCGTTCAACCGCATCCGTACAATCTTCTTTGGTCATGTACCCAATTTGGAAATACGGCTCTGAGGCGCACAAACAAAAATACCTAGCCAAACTCGCTTCTGGCGAAATGATGGGCTGTTTTGGGCTTACCGAGCCAGACTACGGTTCTAACCCTGGCGGCATGATCACCAATTTCAAAGACGCCGGTGACCACGTCATCCTAAACGGAGCCAAAATGTGGATTTCAAATGCGCCTTTTGCAGACATCGCCGTTGTTTGGGCCAAAGACGAAACAGGTCGTATCCATGGTATCATTGTAGAACGCGGCATGGAAGGCTTCTCTACTCCAGAAATGCACGGTAAGCTATCATTGCGTGCTTCTGCCACTGGTGAGCTCATCTTCGACAACGTTAAAGTTCCTAAAGAAAACATCCTTCCGGGCCGCTCAGGTCTTGGCGCACCTCTTAGCTGCCTTGACTCCGCACGCTTCGGCATTGCATGGGGCGCGCTTGGTGCTGCCATGGATTGCTACGACCAAGCCTTGCGTTATTCAAAAGAACGCACCCAATTCAATGTGCCAATCGGCGCATTTCAGTTGATTCAGAAAAAATTAGCTGAAATGATTACCGAAATCACCAAAGCACAATTGCTCACCTTCAGACTTGGTCAACTGCGCAACGAAGGAAAAGCTACCTCAGCTCAAATTTCTATGGCAAAACGCAACAATGTCGAGATTGCACTTAACATTGCCCGCGAGGCGCGCCAAATTCATGGCGGAATGGGCATCACAAGTGAATACTCAATGATGCGTCATATGGCAAATCTAGAATCTGTAGTTACTTACGAAGGTACCCACGACATCCACTTACTTATTACAGGTATGGACGTTACTGGCATTCCTTCATTCACAAGAGAAATGCCGAATCTCTAATCTTTAGATATCTTCGCTTTCAGAAAGCGCATCTCCTCGCAAGAGGCGGATGCGCTTTCTTGCTTCTGCACCAAACAAACTGGCTTTGTATTCCATGAGTAAACGCTTATACAATGCCTCAGCAGCTACTTTGTCGAGTAAATTTATTTCATTGATTTCCGCCATCCGAAACAGCGCGTCGTCAGCCAAAATATCCTTGCTATGTAATTTGAGGAGGTCGTCATAATAACCCAAAGCCTTTTGCCATTCGCCGCGTTGCTCCATTGCTTGGCCTTTGCGGTACAAGATTTCATCAGCTAAAGCATGATAAGGAAAGGCCGTTTGAATACTGTCGAACAGTACAAATGCGGAGTCGTATTTATGTTGGGCAATCATGCGATCAGCAGTTGCAAACCAGAGCATCACTTGGTAATTGCTATCCAAGCCGTAATTATCAGTAATAAAAACTGATAACTGAATGGCATCATTTGAAATAAAACGCGAAGTGCCTTCTTTGAGTACATCTAGCTGCGACTGCGCAAATTCAAATGAGCCGTCATAATAAAAGATTTTGGCATTCTTAAATTTGGCTTCAGCGCCAATGGTTTCAAATTTAAAATCGTTGTCGATTTGCATATAAATTAAAGACGCCTCCCAGATGTCGCCCCCCAACACCTGTACATCTGCAAGTAACATTTTTGCCTGGGCCCTTTGCATATCAGTAAGGCCTGGCAATTTCATTAGTTCTTGCAATTCTGTTATGGCTGTGTCTATTTGCTGTGCATAAAATGCCCTGATTTCTGCGAGTTGTAATGAAACTTGGAAAGTTGCTCTTCCCCTGCCTAATCTGCTAAGTGCAAGTTCAAAATCAGTAATACACTGTTGGATTTCTTGCGCGTTGAAATTTCGAAGTTGTGTCACTTGAACAAACCTTGTATTTAATAAAGACAATTGTGCCTCATAAAAATTAGGTAATTCTGGGCCCAGGTCTATGACGTGTTGAAAACAACGATAGGCTTGGTCAAAAGCGCTGTTCTCTACACAGATAAGACCAAGTTCAAGCACTTCGCGGCCATCGCTTTTCATTCTTTTATCTAAGGCAATTACCTGTGCGGTTGCTCCGCTAAAATCGCGGTTCTGGACAAATAACCAAATGAGCATTTGGTTTACAACAATTGGTGCACTTGGCTGCTGGGCCCTTTGTAAAAGCACTTCCTTTGCCAACAAGAAATCTGGTCCTACACCTTGGCTTAAATCCATTCTAGAGCCAATTGCTTGTTGAATAGATTCTAAAATACCAGGTTGCTGCACTAGATAATCTAAGTAAGCAATGAGCATGGAGCGCTTGTCACCTACTAGTGCATAATAATCGGCGTATTGAAAATTAAAGGGATAACTTGGACTTAATTTTTGACCCGCATCCAGTGTGCGTTTGGCGTAATCAAACTTGCCTTTTGCAGCAAAAGCTTGATAAACAGCAATTGTTTGGCCAGGATTTGGCGAGAGCTCAGACAGCAACTCTTCGTATATTTTCTTTGCTTTAGGCTCTTCTGCTTGGTCTTCATAAAATTCTCCAGCAAGCAAACGCACTTCATAATCTTGCTTATTCAAACTCATTTGCTTGCGCAAGACTTTTTCAGCGGTCTTAAAATCTTTTTGTTCGAGTAAACAGGTGAGGTAAGGTAAAAAAATAGCCTTGCTTTGATCTTGAAGGTAAATTTTCTCGTAATACCCAAGTGCTTTGTCTAACTCCGCATTGTTGTAATAATATTGTGCAAGTTGTAAATCTGTCGCCGTTTGGGCTTGCACACCCCAAGCGCTTGTTAATAACCAAAAGAATAAAACGATTCTACCGCTCATTGTCTATTTTGTTTCTTTTGAAGTAAAGTGCGAGAAAAAGCTTCAATTGGTGGATACAAGCGTGCGTAATCTTTAAAAAACTGCTCTTTTGTGCGCAAGTATTCAGTTGTTAAAGCGCCTAATTGACTTACTTTTCGACGTTCAAAACGAATATATTCTGCATAACGGTTGCGCGCACCTCTGCCTTCTTTGATGTCTTTGTGCAATTGCTTCAGAACGCGTTTTTCTTCTTTAATGCCTTCCCTCACCTTTAAATATTGCTGCAGCATTGGCTTGATACTTCGGCGCATGACTTTATAAGCATCTAACTTCTTCGCTAAAGCCATATCGATGGTATCTAAATGAAGATTTTGCTTGATGCGCAATTCAGTTTGCATCGTTTTTAGCTTGATGGCAGAGACATCATTCATGCGCTCATCCTTTATCTTTCCCTCTAAATCCAATAATTGCTGGTCCATTTTTGCCACTTTTTGCAATAATTGTTCCCGATTGAAATCGACACAGGCAAAGGTGAACACCCCTATAAACGTCAGTAATACGAACTTTTTGATCATAATTTATGATAGGTATAAGTGAATTCCAGCTGTGAGCAATAAGGCAAGCGTGAAGCCAGTATATACCTCTAGTGGCGTGTGTTTTCTGAGGTATAAACGCGCTGCCATGGTAAGGCCCGCAGCAAGTAAAGCACTGAGCACCCAAACCAAGCTAAAATGATCTTGCGCTTGGGTAAAAACAATTAAAAAACCTAATAAGATGCCGGCGCCGGCGCCATGTAATGATATTTTGATCCAGCGGTTGATCAATAAAAAAATACTCGTAACGGCTACACCAGATAAAGGAAGTGCGTAGAAATATCTAGGCAAGGTGCCCTCTCCTGCTTTGTAAACGAGTAAAAAGAACAAAACCAAAGAATAAACGAGCATGATTACTAGCGGCAAACTGCGCTCTCCTTGCCGCTCAATATCAATGGTGCTAATGACTTTAAAGCGGTGCAAGAGCACAAACGAAACACCAGGGGCAACAACACTAAACAGAAAGAAGATGGTAAACAGCGCCCACTTGCTCTCTATAGGCGCAAAGTATAAACTCGTCATTTCGAGATCTGTACTGTAGGCCGGTACAAAAAGACTGATGAGGATGCCGTAACTGGGCATCAGGAGGGGTAAGAATACCCATGAAAAAAAATGAGATAGAAATTTCATAGTTCTTTGCGCATTCTTGCTACTGGAATATTAAGTTGTTCACGGTATTTAGCCACTGTTCGTCTTGCAATATTATAGCCTTTTTCCTTAAGTAAGTCCATTAACTTCTCGTCGGTGAGCGGACTGTGTTTGTCTTCGGCGGCTATGGCATCTGACAAGATTTTCTTTACTTCGCGGGTAGAAACCTCTTCTCCACTATCAGTAGATAAAGACTCAGAGAAAAAATACTTCAGAGAAAAAATACCATAATTGGTCTGGACATACTTTGAATTTGCTACCCTTGAAACGGTTGAAATATCGAGCTCCACCATGTCGGCAATATCTTTTAAAATCATTGGCCTTAGCTTGGTTTCATCACCTGACAAAAAATAAGCTTCCTGGTATTCGAGTATGGCGCCCATGGTGAGCAATAAGGTTTGTTGGCGTTGTTTGATGGCATCGATGAACCACTTGGCGCCATCTAATTTTTGCTTCACAAATTGAAAAGCTTCTTTATCCGATTTCGAATTTTTAGCGCCCTCAGCATAGCTGCGCAACATGTTCTCGTAATCGCGATTGACTTTTAAATCTGGGGCATTTCTGCTGTTCAAACTGAGTTCTATACGGCCTTCGTGCTCAAATAAGGTAAAATCTGGAATAATTTGCTGGTGATTTTTAGCCGCCTCTCTCATAGACCCACCGGGCTTCGGATTGCAGCGCAGAATTTCATCAATTGCTTCCTTGAGGTCTTGCTCCTCGATTTCTAATTTTTTGGCAATGCGCTCATAATGCTTCTTGGTAAATTCTTCGAAGTAGTTTTCGACAATTTTGAGGGCCGTAAAGCGTACTATATCGCCGTCTTGTTTGCGACGCAATTGCAATAGCAAGCATTCTTGTAGATTTCTGGCACCTACACCTGCTGGCTCTAATTCTTGAACCAATTCAAGCACTGTGCCCACTTCTTTTTCTGTAGCTTCTATGTTCATAGAAAAAGCGAGGTCGTCTACAATGGCGTCTATAGCGCGGTTGAGGTAGCCTGATTCATCTAGGTTACCAATAATGAGGTCCGCAATAACAAATTGCTTTTCATCGAGGTAAAGCAAATGGAGCTGTTCGGTAAGTCGTTCTTGAAAGGTTTGCTCACCCGATAGAGGAATGACGCGCTCTTCGTCGTCCTTAGACTGATTATTAGCTTGTGTTTTGTAGTCAGCTACGTCGTCATCTAGGTAGTCGGAGATGTCAAAATCGTTGTCGTCGTCGGAATCGTCGGAATCGTAGTCGTCTTGGTTGTCAAAATCATCCTCTTCAAACTCTTGACCTTCTTCTAAGGCTGGATTTTCTTCAAGTTCTTGCTTAATGCGTTGATCGAGCTCCATAGTTGGAACCTGCAACAGTTTCATGAGCTGAATTTGTTGAGGCGAAAGCCGTTGTTCAAGCTTTTGGATGAGTTGTTGACGTAGCGCCATTATTCAATCTTCTGTTTGATCACTTGGTAAACTTCAAGAGTGGACATGTCGTAGACGTAAATCAAGACATGCATATTTTCGGCATTGTAGTTGCCATCGAGTTGATTTGGCACTACAAAACTGTAATTGACATAATACTTGCCATTGTTGAGGTCTGCAGCCGTTAACTGACGACCAAAAGGCATGTTGTTGAGGTTTTTTCGGTGGATGTCTCTATGAATATAATTGTGATTATGGGTGTTATCAGACATTTTTTGATCACCCACCAACGAGTCTTCGAGTAAATAAGCCACTATACCTAACTCATTGGTTAAAGTTTGGTCAATTTTATCGATTTCCACATGTAAAAAAGCGCCCTTTGTGCTCGGATAATAATTGAGATCTGATTGTAAATTGACCTTCAAGTTATTTTCAGAAAGTAAAGTACTCGTCATGGAAGACCACTGGCCTGGGCTCTGAAAAATATTGCCGCCATTTGTTACGCGACTAACTGGGCCTCTAGGGTTACCAACAAATCCGCCATCATTTGTGCCGAACCAAGTGCCGATAAACAAGCCATCAGGGTTTGTAAAATCTAGGGTATACTCAGCATCTACGCTTTGAAAGTCTCCAATGCCATCTACGCCGGCATGAATAGATGCAACATGTACTCGGCCAGGATTGGCTAGCTGCAATTGATGAGCAAGATCTGCAGCTGCTGGGCAGAAAATACATTTATGACCAGTAAAATCTTCTATCAATACATTTCTATCGGTATTGGTATTTGCTGTAAATGTGGGCCATTCATTGGCGAGATAATCTGACCAATTGCCGGGATAAAGCGTTGTATCAAGCTCGAGATTAACAAGAGGCGGATACGGATTGGACACGCGGTCGCATGAAGGCAATAAATAAAGACCAAAGGCAATAGCAAAGGCTATGTAAAGAATTCCTTTTTTCATATTAAAAACTATGCGTTAAGTTGATCATGAGGCCATTGTTGGCTGGTACTGGTCTACAAACCCCTCCTACGCAAAACAGACCAGCGCGTTGGCGTCCATAAGAAACTGTTAGACGCGTTGCGTCTTTAATGTATCCGCAAGTCACAATTGGATAATTAACCCTTTTGCTAAGGTCATCGTTGCCATAATTGTACTGATTCATTGCAGAAAAGAACCATCCCGGAGAAATGGTGTACTCGACAAGTGCAGTGGCCCAATCTCCCTTATCGTTGATACCTTCTGCATTTCTTTGAACCCACATGCCTTGAAGCTCCCAGCGCAATGCATGGTGTGCATTGATTTTATAGGTCCCTTCTAACACGGCAATGCGCGCATGAATTATCCCTTTCGCATCACTGACTTTGACAACATCGTTGTTGATTTTTATGTCGTAAAAGCTTAAAATACCGCTCCACTGCTTATTGATTTTTTTGGTGATATTGAAGTTGATGTCTTGCCAATACAAGCTATCGCTCATAGCAAAAGGACGCGTGTGATAAACAACCCGTGATGAATCATTGAGGTCGATGTCTTTCATGGTTTGCTCAGGGCGAAACGTTGTAGAATAGTTGAGGCCAACTGTTGTGCCATATTTGCCCCCAAGAGTTGATCCTTTCTTAAAAGTATAAAGTAAATCTGCCTGATACGCGACCTCTCCCATTGGCTGAGTAGCATAAGGATAAAGTGTAGCAACAAGGTTATAGGTGTGGGTTTTGTTCAGAGAAGGCAAAAAATTGACCAATAAATCTTGTAAATCTTTGGTGCGGTCAGAACGGAAACTCATGTTGTCTACCGATTTACCGGACAAGAGAATACCGAGACCTTTTTTGGTATAACGCAAATTAAAGATGGCGGCATGGCCATAATTGTAAATATATTGGTTGTCTGATGAAGGATCTTGCTCTTTTTGAATGAACTCGCCATCGGCATAAAAATTTCCGTACGTCAGTTTAACTCTTCCTCCATAGGCACCCACATTTTGTGGTAAAACCCAATCGGGATTGTCGTCTTCTTGGAATTTACTCACAAAGGAAGCGCCGAGCACGACATCTAGTTTCTTATCTTTGAGAAAGCTCAGGCCTTCGTTGAGATGCCATTCTGCGTCTGTTCCACGAACCAAGCCTGCGCCGTGTACAATTTGACCTTGTTGAAAAGACAAGCGTTGTGTGCCGTAGACTCCTTTCACAACAAAACCTTTGCCCGGACGCAAAACAATGCGCATACCGTCGAGTAAATTATCGTAACCCAAATTGCGGTCTTCGTAGGTTCTGAGCGCTAACCCTGTTCCAAACTGTTCGTAAAAAGTACCAAGCGTAACATCAACGAAATCATTTTGGTAACCCACATAACGCATGCCGATTCCCGTGCCATCAAAACGGTTTGGATAACCTTGAATACGCGGCAAATAGGACTCGAAACGCATACCAGCCTTGAAGTTGCCCTGGGTATAAAAGACATTCATGTATGAATTCATCAGGCCTTTTTGAACGGGCTGCTTGGCATTTATGATGCTGTCCTCGTTAAGGTATTGGAATACAGTTTCCATGTTGCCTGTGATATTGCCTTGTGCAAAAGCAACCTGACTGAGCAACATTAAACTGAAGAGCGTGCGCAAATTTTTCATGGATTATTTTTCGCTCAATTTGAGCAATTCTTGGTAAAGTTTTTCTTCGTCGCCTGGGGCGTAATTGTTGTGAGAATACACAATTAAGCCATTTTTATCCACTAAAAAAGTATGCGGAACGTTATTGACGCCCATTGCGCGCTTGAAATCCCAGTTTGGATCCATGAGAACGGTGTAGTCCCAAGCCTTACCATTTACATACACTGGAACTTGACTTTTCGTTTTTTCGTCGTCAATTGCAATAGCAACTAAAGTAACACCTGTTTCTGCAACCCATTCTTCATAAACCTCATGAATGGTATTAAGTTCTTTTTTACAAGGCGCGCACCAAGTAGCCCAAAAGCTAATAATTACGGGGCCATTGGTTGTCAATTCAGAGGTATTGACCGACTTTCCGGACATATCGACCAACTTCACCGCTGGTACTTTTTTCTGACTAAGGGTAGGTTCAACGGTAGGTTCTTGCGCTTTAAACGCAAGTGAAAAAGAACCAACTAAGAAGAGTAGAAATAATTTTTTCATGATTTGAATTTTCGTCGGCAAGACAAAAACCTTGCCGAATTCAAAAGTAAGAAAAAAGCAGCTATGCAAAAAATGGCTTAAATTTTGATAAGTGCGGTGAAAAGCTTACTTTTGAATAAATACATACTTTCTATGAAAGCCTTATTTCTTTCTCTTCTCTGCACTATCGGTTTTGCAAGCTTTGCGCAAAACAACATCGTCATACATCTAGATGGTCAAACTACGGATATTTCAGGCCAAACACACAACGTTATAGCTCCATCCGGCGACTCCTTCGACATCCCTTTTGATGTTGTCAACAACACTGGTGCATCTGCGCAATGGCGCATTACCCGCAAACAACTTAGTGTTCCCACCGGTTGGACCGACGCTTTGTGCTGGGGCCACTCCACAGATCCATTTGGCGGAACCTGCTATTCTTCTGGTCAAATGAATGCCAACCCTTGGACTACACCTGGTACACAAGCCGTACTTTTCACTATCAATGATGGCGAATACGGCAAAATGAAAGTATCAGTTGATCCAGAAAACAACACTTTCGGACAAGCTCATTACCGTTATTACATCACAACAAATGGCCTAACTATGTTAGACTCCGTTGATCTTGTTGTAGACTACATAGCGGCAACAAAACCAGCGGTCAAAGAAGAAATCAGCATTTCTGTTGCGCCGAATCCAAGCACGGAATACGTAAATATCCAATTTACTGGCGTTGATCAACTCCAATTAAAAATGGTAGACGCACTCGGAAACGTAATTGCACGCGAAGTACTCACTTCTAACCGTAAAATCAACGTGAGCGACCTCAATAGTGGTATTTACTTTTTGGTTTTTGAAGCTCCTGGCTCAAAGAGTATCACGCGCAAATTGGTTGTCAGACACTAATGTCAAAGCGCAAACCTAAAGCACCAGCAGCTCAAGCACCAAGAAAAAAAGCAGGCATTACCACAATGGTGATGCGCATTTTTGAACAAAATCCTGGTGTTGAGCTCACCCACAAACAAATTTCAACCTTACTCGACGCCCGCGATGGTCGGTCGCGGCAAGTTGTTTTTGACTCGCTCAGTGTACTCGCCAATAAAAAAGCGATCCTGCGTATCAACCACCATACCTATAAACTTGCTGGTTCCGATTCGCTTTTAGAAGGAACCATTTCAATCACCCAACGAGGCGCAGGTTTTGTAACGGTACAAGGCCACCCCAGAGACATCTACATTGGGCCTTCTAACGTGGGTCAGGCACTCCACGGCGACACCGTCAAGGTGCGCATTTTCAAGCAAGGTTCTAGCCGCGACGAAGGCGCCGTAACAGAAGTTACCGAAAGAGACCGCATTCAGTTTGTCGGTACCATTCAAATCCGCAACAACGATGCGCTTATGGTTCCAGACAACGCGCGTTCTGGCGTAGAAATCAAGATTCCACTAGACAAGCTCAACGGCGCACAAAATGGCGAAAAAGCATTAGTCAAAATTACAATTTGGCCTAAAAGTGCAGAAAGACCCTACGGTGAAGTACTTGTTAGGCTGGGTAAATCGGGCAGCAACGAAACCGAGATGCTTTCTATCCTTTACAATCAAGGGATCAATCCTGTTTTTCCTGAAGCCGTTATGGCTGAAGCCGAACTTATTGGCATCGACCTCGATCCTAAAGAAGTTGCACAACGCCGCGACTTCCGCCCCATTCTTACCTTTACAATCGACCCCTTCGATGCCAAAGACTTCGACGATGCCATTTCTTTTCAAAATTTAGAAAACGGGCATTTTGAAGTCGGTGTGCACATCGCCGATGTAAGTCATTATGTACGCCCAGGGTCAGCCATGGATCAAGAAGCGCTCTTGCGTTCCAATTCTGTCTATTTAGTAGATCGCGTGGTACCCATGCTTCCAGAACAACTCAGTAATTTGGCTTGTTCGCTGCGCCCACACGAAGACAAATTTGCATTCTCTGCAGTATTTGAACTAGACGACGCCGGTAAAATCTATAAAGAATGGTATGGCAAAACCGTCATTCATTCTGACCGCCGCTATACCTATGAAGAAGCGCAAGAAATTTTAGAGGGTCAGCCCGGTGATCACGAAGCAATTCTTAGAAAAATAGATGCACTCGCCAAAATATACCGAACACAACGCCTCAAAAACGGCGCGCTCAGTATTGAATCGGAAGAAATGCGCTTTAAGCTCGACGAAGAAGGCAACCCAGATGGTGTCGTGATCAAAACTTCCAAAGACGCACACAAACTCATTGAAGAATTCATGTTGTTGGCCAATAGAAAAGTGGCCGAATTTCTATCTCCCAAAAAGAAAGAGAAAGCGAACTTTCCCATGATTTACCGCGTCCACGATACACCGGACCCTTCAAAAATGGAACTTTTTGCAGTGTTTATTGAAAAATTTGGACACAAAGTTGATATCAACGATCCACTCAATATCGCCAAAAACCTCAACGAACTATTCGAAGAAATTCGTTCAGAAAACGAATTTTCATTGGTGCAATCAATGGCCATTCGATCCATGGCAAAAGCCAGCTACGACACCGTCAATATCGGACACTACGGCCTGGCTTTTAAACATTATTCGCACTTTACTTCTCCCATCCGCCGTTACGCCGATTTAGTCGTGCACCGCATTTTGCAAGAAGAGCTCACCACCAAAAAACATAAATACGGTGGAGAACTCGGAGCAATTTGTCAGCGCATTTCTAAAAACGAACGCAAAGCGGCAGAAGCCGAAAGAGAATCTACTAAATTCTTCCAATCGCTTTATGCCATGGAATTTGTAGGTGAGGTTTTTGAAGGTACAATATCAGGAATTGCCGAGCACGGAATGTTTGTCAGAATGGATGAAAACTATTGCGAAGGAATGGTTCCAATGATGGCCATTCCTGGTGACCGCTTCTATTTTGACCAAGAAAAATTCCAATTAGTGGGCTCCAAAACCAAGCGCACCTACCAATTTGGCGACCGAGTCAAGGTACGCATAGATCAGGTGAGCACCAAAAAACGACAAATAGACCTAGAATTGGTTATTGCCTAATACAAGAAGTTATTGTAGGGATATCTCACTTTAAAAATTGCTTTTACCTCTTCGTAAAGTACCTCCTTGAGTTCCTCTACATTTTCTTTGTCGGTAGCAGAAATAAAAACACATTTGGTTTTGCCCATTTTGGACATCCATGATTTTTTCAAGGATTCTAGCGTGCGGATATCTTCTTCAGGTTCGTTGAGCTCAGCCAAAGGTGGCTGATACGCGTCTATTTTATTGAAGACAATAATGGTTGGCTTCTCTTTATTGTCTATTTCATTGAGTGTTTCGTTTACCACCTCGAATTGCTCTTCAAAATTAGGGTGAGCGATATCCAAGACGTGCACAAGTAAATCTGCCTCACGCACCTCATCTAAGGTAGACTTGAAAGACTCCATGAGTTGTTGAGGTAGTTTCCGAATAAAACCTACGGTATCGGTTAATAACAACGGCATGTTGTCGATAACGACTTTGCGGACAGTAGTGTCTAGGGTAGCAAAAAGTTTGTTCTCAGCAAAAACATCTGATTTTGACAGCATGTTCATGATGGTGCTCTTCCCTACATTGGTATAGCCCACCAACGCAACACGAACCAATTGGCCGCGGTTGCTGCGTTGCACAGTCATTTGCTTGTCTATTTCGCGCAAGCGTTCTTTCATGAGCGCAATGCGTTGTTGAATGATGCGGCGGTCGGTTTCTATTTGAGATTCACCAGGGCCACGCAAGCCAATACCCCCTTTTTGACGCTCAAGGTGTGTCCACATGCGGGTTAGGCGCGGAAGCATATACTGCAATTGTGCAAGTTCTACTTGTGTTTTCGCATGGAACGTGCGTGCCCGACTCGCAAAAATATCTAGAATGAGAATGGTGCGGTCCAAGACTTTGCATTCGAGCTCGCGCTCAATATTGCGCAATTGAGAAGGGCTGAGTTCGTCATCGAAAATGATCAATTCGATATCGAGAGCCTTCATATATTGCTTGATTTCTTCTAGCTTGCCGGTTCCGACGTAAGTACGCGGATTCGGATAAGGCAGTTTCTGAAAGAACTTTTCTACGGTAATAGCGCCAGCTGTTTCAGCCAGAAATTCGAGTTCGTCGAGGTGTTCTTGAGCAACCTCTTCCGAAGTTTCAGAAGTGATCACACCTACAAGTACGCAGCGTTCTTCAACGGCATCTACGGTTACGTGTCCTTGCATTAACGACGAAGGCCTTTGATGTGACTAAGCACAAGATTGATATTTTGATCGGTTTCCAAAAGTGCTTTCATGGAAGGCATAGCGCCTTTTCCTTTTTTTATGAGGTGAATGATCTGTTGATCTGAAAGTTTGGACGCGCTGAGGTCTTTGGCCCCGCTGGCTCCTAACTTGCCGTCTTCTCCGTGGCACTGCGCACAATGCATACTGTACAAGCTAGCTCCTTGCTCTGCTGGTGTTTGCTTAGAAAATTCGTCTTGCTGTTTTGGTGTTTCCTGACAAGCAAATAACAACAAACAGAAACAACTTAAAAGAATGCTGTTTTTTAGAACCATCCTGCGCCTAATTCTGTTCTGAAGGGCCATGGAATAAAGGCCAAAACTAAAATGAGTGCAAGTACATACCAAACTTTAATCGCCTTGAATTTAGCGGCAGCATCTACTCCTTTCTTAGATTTGCTATGGCCTATTGTAATGGCAACAATTGCCAAAAGCATTCCTACAAGGTGTTCCATTCCAAAAAAGCGGTATAGCGGTTCTTTCATCCAGCCGGCAACAAACTGTACTTTTTCTGATGTAAAATACAAGACCAAACCAAGTAACAATTGGGTATGAAAAGTAATCATGGTGAAGAGGTTCACCAAACGGTGTTTCTTTTCGTAGCTTTTAGAGGTAAAAGCATTGAAAATTGCCAAAAGCAATAAAAGAAGTGCGATCCAACGCAATCCGGAGTGTGCAGAAATCAGAGCTTGCATATTGTTGAGTTTAGGGGTTTAGTCGTTGAGTTTGAGAACAGCCAAAAATGCTTCTTGTGGTACTTCTACGCGGCCAACCTGACGCATGCGTTTTTTACCCGCCTTTTGTTTTTCTAATAATTTACGTTTACGGGAGATATCGCCTCCATAACACTTGGCAGTAACGTCTTTGCGAAGTGCCTTAATGGTTTCACGCGCAATAACTTTAGCACCAATGGCAGCCTGAATTGGAATTTCGAATTGTTGACGCGGGATGAGCTCGCGCAGCTTGATGCAGATTTTCTTACCTAAATCGAAGGCGTTACTGCGGTGCACGAGGGCAGATAGTGCATCTACTTGTTCACCGTTCAATAAGAGGTCCATCTTGACAAGATCAGATTCTTTGTAACCAATTGGGTGGTAGTCAAAGGATGCATAACCACGAGAAACGGATTTGAGGCGGTCATAGAAATCAAAGACGATTTCGGCAAGTGGCATTTCAAAGGTAATTTCTACGCGATCTTGCGTGAGGTAAACCTGGTTTTGAAGCTCGCCGCGTTTTTCGATACAAAGCGTCATGATGGAACCGACGTATTCAGTTTTGGTAATGACTTGTGCTTTGATATAGGGTTCTTCGATGCGGTCCATGCCAGATGGGTCTGGTAGCTCGGAAGGGTTATTGACAATCATGACTTCGTCTGGGTCTTTTTTCATGTAAGACTTATACGAAACGTTGGGGACCGTAGTAATGACGGTCATGTTGAACTCGCGCTCTAAGCGTTCTTGAATGATCTCCATGTGGAGCATGCCGAGGAAACCACAACGGAAGCCAAAGCCAAGCGCTGCCGAAGATTCAGGTTCAAAAACCAATGAGGAGTCGTTGAGTTGAAGTTTCTCCATAGAATAGCGGAGTTCTTCGTAGTCTTCGGTATCGACCGGATAAATGCCAGCGAAGACCATTGGCTTGACGTCTTCAAAACCTTTGATAGCGGTTTCGCAAGGGTTGTCAGAGCCAGTAATGGTGTCGCCAACTTTGACTTCGTTGGCTGCTTTGATCCCTGAAATGATGTAACCGACATCGCCTGCACGTACTTCAGATTTTGGAGAAAGATCCATTTTGAGGATCCCAATTTCGTCTGCGTTGTAATCGCGGCCTGTGTTTAAAAAGCGGACTTTTTGTCCTTTCTTTAACACGCCATTTTTAACGCGGTAATAAGCAATAATGCCGCGAAAAGGATTGAAAACAGAATCGAAGATCATGGCTTGTAGTGGCGCCGCTTCATCGCCCTTTGGCGCTGGAATGCGATTCACGACAGCTTCTAAGATTTTATCTACACCTAAGCCTGTTTTACCAGATGCTTGAATGATGTCTTCGATGTCGCAGCCGATAAGCTCCATGATTTGGTCCGAAACTTCTTCGGGCATGGCGCCTGGTAAGTCCATCTTATTGAGGATAGGAATGATTTCGAGGTCGTGCTCGAGGGCCAAATAAAGATTGGAAATGGTTTGTGCCTCAATTCCTTGAGAAGCATCGACAATTAGCAAGGCTCCTTCACAAGCCGCAATGGAACGCGAAACTTCGTATGAAAAGTCGACATGCCCTGGGGTGTCGATGAGGTTGAGAATGTAGTCTTGACCTTCGTGTTTGTAGCTCATTTGGATGGCGTGCGACTTGATCGTGATGCCACGCTCGCGCTCGAGGTCCATGTCGTCGAGGGCCTGGGCTTGCATCTCGCGATCGGAGATGGTACCTGTGGTTTGGAGCAAGCGATCTGCTAGCGTGCTTTTGCCGTGGTCAATGTGGGCAATAATACAAAAATTGCGGATGTGCTTCATAGGTTGCAAAAATACAGAATCTATGCCACATAACAAGCTGCTAATTACAGGTGCTTATCCGTAAATCTGCTGATATTTATTTCGGGATTCAACCGCTTGTTTGCGGTAATGTGTTCGGCCAATTCACGGGCCAAAGTGGGTGCCATCATATACCCTTTTGTGCCCAAACCATTGAAAACAAATACGCCGGCGTAATTTGGATGCATCCCCATTAAAGGCCTGCGATCCAGAACAGTAGGTCTCACTCCTGCAACTTGGTCTATCACTTTAGGCTGATACGTACCAAGCGCTTCGAGTGTCTCCAATAAAAACGTTTTACCTTCTTCCGTTGTAGTTAGGGTGGCGTTGTTAAATTCGTAGGTAGCGCCTATTCTGAAGCGTTTTTGACCGTAGGGCAAAACAAAGCATTTTCTATTCAACGACTCCTCTTCGGGTAAAAACTCGCTTTCAACCAACAAAGTCTGACCTTTGGTCTGTTGCAAAGGAAGATAAGCAAATGTTTCCTCTTCTTTTTGCAAATAGCCCATGCAAAAAATCACAAAATCGTAGCTTTCACCTTGATATTTACATTCAGCGGGGTTCCATACTTGGCTATCAAACGGAGCCTCCACCAAAACACCATTTGCTTTGAAATATGCGGCATGCTGTTGCACCCAACCAGCTGCATCTATCCAAAACGCATTTTTGACTCTTCCACTTCCGAAAAGATTATTTGCAGATTGGTTTTGCTCATCGGCTGGACTGATTTTTTCTAGGTAAGGCTCAAAAGCTGCATCATTAGCGCGCTCTTCCCATAGCAAACGTTCTTGTTCTGAGGAAAAAAAACGCCTAATCACAATTGGATGATAAAATGTGGCAGCTAATTTTTTTTCAATCTCTAAATAAAAGGCTTGTGCCTCCGGAAGAAAGTCATCTAAGCGCCAAGATTTATTCATGCGGCGAAAAACCATTGGATTCACCATTCCTGCAGCAATTGCACTCGAATGGTTCACACCTTGATCCAATATTTTCACTGAGACGCCCTTAGCGAGCAACTGATGGGCCAAACATGTTCCTGCCAAGCCCGCGCCAATAATAAGTGCTTTTTGTGCCATCTTTTATTTCGTGAAAGCGAAACTAAGCAAACTAATTTGAACTTTAGGGTCGGTCGCCTTGATTGCCCGCGCTAAAGACTCCAAGGTAGCACCCGTAGTGATGACGTCATCAACAATCAGAATGTGTCCATAATTTGTGTTTTTTAAAACAGCGTCAAACATGTTTTGTACGTTGTCCCAACGACCAAAACGGTCATTTGTGGTCTGACTATTCGTGTGTTTGCGTTTGCGCACAAGGCTTTTCATGACCGGAATCCCCCACTCCTTAGAAAGGCCGCGCGCTAGTAGTTCACTCTGGTTGTATCCTCTGGCAAATTTCTTTTTGGGGTGAATTGGCACAGGAAGTAAAGCATCCACTTTACTAATTGGATGTTGCAAAAGTTGTTGTGCCATGTGTTCCCCTAAAAAAATGCCTAAAGGTGCTTTGAAATCGTATTTCAAGGCGCGGATCAAAGACTGACTTATTTTTCCTTTACCATAAACATAGAGCGCACATGTATGCTTGATTTCTACCCGATTCCAAAAAAGTTTGTCTAAAGTCGTGGCCTCCTTTTGCAGTTCAAAATAGGTGCGCTCAAGGCCATCCCAACAAATCCAGCACAAGTAGCGTTCTTGCGCTACCAATTCTTTATTGCAATGCAAACAAACGTTTGTGAAAACTAAATGTCCGAGCCCATCTGTGTAATTTTTAAGCACTAAACCTAACTTCTGAATGTATGTGGACATATGCTTTTTGATTTAACATTTGGTTGTTTAAAAGTGTCGAGATAACCCCGCACATTTTTAACGCTCTTTTGTTAACTTTATTGAGGTTTCCTTTCATACGAAATTTATCGGTTCGCCACTACAATTTTCTTCAGAAAAATTATCAAAACACGACGCAAAAGCATGTGAATATCTTTCTTGGGCCTGTTGAAATCCGCTGAAGGGTTTGTCCATGAAAGGTTTGCGCTTTTTAGTGTTGAAAACCGCGATTAAATGTTAATTTCTTTAATTGATTCGAGCCCGAATTTTAACAAATTTTGTAACCCTGATTTATTTAGAAATCTGCAACCCTGAAGCTATGACAAAAACACTACACGAACCGATTCTTGAAGAAAATAAAAGCCGTTTCGTACTGTTCCCGATTCAACACGACGACATCTGGAGCTTCTACAAAAAAGCAGAGGCCAGCTTCTGGACAGCAGAAGAAATCGATCTTTCTCCAGACCTCATCGACTGGGAAAACAAACTCACCGACGACGAACGCCACTTCATCAAACACGTTTTAGCGTTTTTTGCTGCTTCTGACGGCATAGTCAATGAAAACTTAGCTGAGCACTTCCTCAATGAAGTACAATACACCGAAGCTAAATTTTTCTACGGTTTTCAGGTTGCTATGGAAAACATCCATTCTGAAACCTACTCGCTACTCATCGATACCTACATCAAAGACACCCAAGACAAAAACTACCTTTTCAATGCCATCGATACTGTCGACTGCGTCCGTAAAAAGGCGGATTGGGCTTTGCGCTGGATCGACAAAGGTTCTTATGCCGAACGCCTAGTGGCTTTTGCCGCTGTCGAAGGCATCTTCTTTTCAGGTTCGTTTTGCTCTATCTTTTGGCTCAAAAAGCGTGGCTTAATGCCAGGTCTATCTTTCTCTAACGAACTCATCTCTAGAGACGAAGGCTTGCACTGCGATTTCGCATGTTTGCTATACACGAAGCACTTGGTCAATAAATTACCTAAAGAGAAGGTTCAAGAAATCATTACTCATGCTGTCGAAATCGAAAAAGAGTTTGTAACTGACGCGCTTCCTGTTAAACTCATCGGCATGAACAGCGACCTAATGGGTCAGTACATCGAGTTTGTTGCAGACCGCCTTCTTGTTGAACTCGGCAACGAA
>JBIIZI010000127.1:0-6098 GCA_044346375.1 Crocinitomicaceae bacterium
TGATAGGGCCATGGCTGTATAACCTAAAAACAGAGGTGGGCTTTCAACCAGGAGGTAATCAAAGGATTTCAATTTTCTTCCCCGCCAATAAGAGGTCCAAACAAAACTGAAATAATTGAGCAAGCGTGCCAAGATTCCTTTGGACTTTGATACGTAAATCCAGGCGCGGTGCACCGCAATTCCATCGATGATTTCTTCTCGGTTCTGACGCTTTTGATACCCTTCTTGAACTTGCATTTTGGGATAGTTTGGCAAAGCCGTCAAGACCTCTATTGCCACACCATTGGCTTGCAACCTCACGGCAAGTTCGTGCAGCCGGTTTTGCGGAGCGCCAATTTCAGGTGGGTAGTATTGTGTCAGGATTAGGATTTTCACGACGTCGTTCTTTGATGCGAATAAGAAAGCGCGGTCAACCAACAAAGGAAAAACACGATGCCAGATTCGCGCTGTAAAATGCTTTCAAAAAGGCAGAAAATTAGAAATACAACGGTGAGCAAAAGTGCAGCTAGGTTTCGATTTTGGTAGAAGTGTAGTGTGAAGGCACTAAGAACCAACCCAAAAATAACCAAGCCTAACCAGCCGATTTCATTCCAAATTTGCAACCATTGATTGTGCGGATTGAACTCCTTTTCGGCCTGTTGTGGGTAACCCCAACGGATTAATTTTTGAGCCAACGCAGGTTCCAAACCACCCAAGCCAAGGCCAGCTGGGTTTTGTTTTCCAATTTGAAAACTTGCTGTCCAAAGGATCAGCCTTACTTCATTTCCCTGCAGCGGTTCTTTTCTGCCTTTGACGAATGCCATCGGATTGTCAAGGAAAGATTGCGTAAAGTGGTAGGCATTTTGCGCATCTGCCCTGATTTCTTGGCTTTGTAGAGCCAATACCATGCCTATGGTTAAGGTAGCCAAGCCTATCCATACACTCGAGAACCAGCCGAAGCGTCTTGAAAATTGCCAAGTCGTGTAGGTCATCAGAACAATAGCAATTGCTAGAATTCCAGCGAGCGTCCCTAAATGCAGGTGCATTGCCGTAAAAACACAGATCAAGAGCCAAGAAATCCAACGGGGCTTGTTTGCAAACCATGCAACCTTGCCCAATAGTAAACCAATGACACTAAAAATCAGAAATGCCGAAAAATAGGAGGGGTGATGCACTTGAGAAAAATAAGTGGTGCTAAAACAACGCACGCTGTTACCTAAATGCATTTGACACATGAACGCATCGTAATAGGCAATGGCAAGCAACACAATACACGCCAATGTATGGGTAAGCCACATTTGTGCCAAGGGTAGGGGTTTTTTCCATTGAAAGGCATAGAGCAGCGGAAAGGCCAGTAATGCTAATTTCCGTTCAAGAGCTTGAAAATCGGGAGCGGCAGACCAAAAAAGGGACAGCGCATATACGCCAAACAACACCAGCCAAAGCCCTTGGGTTTTTTGAAAGCGAAAAGTATTTTCTTTGCGCAAACTTCCAATGATGGCCAAAATAAGAAGTAGAATAAGGAGTGGGCCAGAAAGCGCTTTCCAAAGCAACCATAAGCCACAAAATGCGACCAATAGAATCTTGAAAAGGCGTTCTGTTTTTGACATTTAGATCGATAAATAAAATGCGCTTAAAGCTTCTGTTTCTTTCTCCCAGTTGTATTGTGTTTCAAAGAGCTCGCGCGCAGACTTGCCCATTGCCAAGGTTTGTTGGGCATCGGAACTCAGCTTGCGCAGCGCTTGTGCAATTTCAAATTCATTTTTTGGATCTACAAAAACACCGCAGTGGGCGTCTTGCAATAAAGTTCGGTACAAAGGAAAGTCGCTGGCGACTACCGCACAACCTGCTGCCAAATATTCAAACATTTTAATAGGGTAGGCTTCTTTGTAGCTAGGCGTTGGGTGTAGGGTCACCAAACCAACTGAACATTTCTGTAAAATTTCTTGAATGACGGGTCGGCCAACCTGACCATAGTAAATCACTTTTTTCCAGGCCCTTGAAGTTTCTAATTCGGCGAGTAGCAATGGGTCGTCAAAAGTGCCGGCTAAATGTAAAAAGCCCTCCACTTCTTTCATGGCCAAAACAACTTCTTTGATCCCTCTAGAAGCATAAAGCCCTCCAATGTAGCAAAAATGCTGTGCTTCTTTTTGGTTCCAATCTGGACTTGGAAATTCAGCCTTCAAGGGAAAATTTCGAATAAGACTGACATTTGAATTATAGCGCTCGAAACGCTTGCAAATTTCTGGAGTTACGGAAATGATGCCGTCTAGCTTCTTGGCACTGCGTTTTTCGTAATGTGCATAAGCGATGGAAATCAATTTTCTAAGTATCCAAGGAATCCAGAATTTATCCATGATTTGCTTGGGTACATCTTCATGAGAATCAAAAATCACTTTGGCGCCGTTGGCTTTTAACTTAGGTGCAATTCTCAGTAATTCGGGGTCGTGTAGTTGGTAAATATCCGCTTTGATGCGCAAGGCTTCTTTTAGGACAAGATCTACGGTTTGTTGCATTCTCTTGCGCCGCTTCTGGGTTTCGGCAGCAAAGCTGTGTATCCTGACGCCGTCTTGCATTCTCGAAGTAGTATTTGGCACCACTACATGGACTTCAAAGTCTTGCGCCATGGTTTTGGCCATCTTGTGAAAGATACGGATATCGCCATCGAGATGAACGCTGGTCAGGTGGCAAATACGTACGGAATTAGACATCAGAAGCTTGCAATTTTGGGCTAAAAAACAGTAGCAAAATGATCAGACCCCAGCCACCACTAAAAAGCAAAGTGAGCAATGATCCTGAACTCAGTAAAAGTAGCGGGAAAATTTGCAGAGAAAATGCCAACTCACCTTGTGTTTTCCTATGTACAATGTTTAAAAGCTGCAAAAATATAGCGAGGAATGCTGCTGCCAACGGCAGACTCCACCAACCAAAATTGGCATAGGTCCGCATAAAATGCGCGGTATTGACACTGCCTTTCACACCTTGTTTGGCGTATTCCGGATAAAAAAGTGGATACAATTCAAGGTTGTAATCGGCTGTTTTTTGCCCCGTAAGTTTGGCGTAGATCTGCATGTCGCGGCCTTTCAAAAAGGGTTTGTCTTTGGGTACATGACTGAACCACATACTGAGGGTTTTACCTGGAACGATAAAAATACGTTTGAACAAGCCTTCCGAAACCTGACTTGTTTTTCGTTCAGATGGAGTTGTTGTTTTTAAATCATTGACCCCGCCGTGCAATTGCGGGTTATTGGCAAAAATGGCTAAAACAAATAAATGTCCTGTCAAAGCGCTCATCAAAAGGGCACGTATCCACTGGCGTTGGAGTAGGAAATAGACTAAAATCGGAATGCTGACCCACAATACCAAACTTTTTTGCAACAGCGCTAAGCCATATAAAACGCCAAAACATAGGCTCAAGGCAAAACCAATTTTGTTTTTCTTGATGAGAAAGAACAAAGCACTTGCTGGAAGCAGAGCTCTCACCGACCAAGTGCTCGCGTAATGCAGCCACTTTGGCAAACTAGCAGAACCAATTTTTCTAATGAGATTGGCTTCCGATAACCGCTGGGTTTGCCATGCTTCCACAAACGGAATTTTGCCTAGCCATATCAAATGAAAGATAGCCACTAGCGCACCGAAGCCAAGCAATAGCCATGCTAATTGGGGTGGGTTGAAATTCGGTAGGTCAAGCCTTAGTTTTGTGCTTTGCAGTCCAAAATAAAAAAGAAGGAAGGGCACGAAAAAAAGAAAAAACAGTGGGGTTGCGTACGTGAAGCCAGATGTATGGAGTAAACCTATTTGTAGCAGTCCATAGACACACAAATAGCTAGTGAAGTATGGGTGCGCTTTGATAAAAGCACTGAATTGTGTCATCATCGCTGTTTTTCGTAATGTTGAATGCGCGTGTAAATCAGGCCGAAGTATAGGCTGTAAGCAATTAGATCAATGAGGCAATAGCGCAAGACAAACGCTTGTATAGAAGAGCCAGGATTGAAATAGAGCCATAGCATGCTGACAAAATACAAAGATTGCCAAATGGCACTGTAACGCACTTCTTGTAGTGCCACAAGGGTTGAACTCAGTGGCGAAACAATGAACTTGAGGGTTTGACCAAAAATGAGCACCGCCGTGAGCTCGCCAGCTAAGCGCCATTGGGCTCCAAAAACAATTGAGAATACAGGACTGGCCAAGAAAAACAAAACCAAGGCAAAGGGAAGGCTGAGCAAGAGCAGACTTTGGCTCACTTTTTTGAAATCGGGCTTGATTGCTTGTTTGTTTCTGATTTTTTCGGCCTGATGCTGCAAGTAAACTTGCGAAAGCGCAATGGATATGAGAGCCATTGGTAAAGACAGCACGAGTCTGCTGAGGTCGTATTGCCCGGTTTGGGCCTTTCCAAAGGCGGCATTCACAATGAAAACCGGAAGCGTTAAACTAATGGTATTGAGCAAAGATGGCAGGGCTTGATACACAGGAAATTGCCAGTAATGTTTGAGGGTTGGTAAGATTTTTTTCAACTCAAACGAAAATGCAAATCCTTTTTTTACAGCCTGCAAGTATCCACCGATAAAATTCACGAAATCGCCAACTAAGTTGCCTAATAGGAGTCCGCTTCCTATTTTTAAATACCCGCTTGTCGCTTGGGTAAGTGCCTCAGTACTGCGCCGGTAAACTTTGTTTTTGGCTGAATCTTTAAAGGCTTTTTTGCGAATGAGGTAATAATTGAAGCATTGAAAACTACTGACCAAAAAAACACTCAAAGGCAGCAAGTGTAAGTACCACGACGCATCTTGGTCGAGTTCGAATCTTTGAACAATGTAGTCTTCATTGATAAAAATCAGCAACCATATCACCAATGAAAGCAGACCGCTTATCAAAACACCACCACTCATGAGTTCATGGGCTGTTTGGTCTTCTTTGGGTAGTACAATAGCACTTTCGTATTTCAGATTCGCAATAGCCACGAGCATGCCAACAGCCGTAATAAAAAGCGCAGCCGTTCCAAATGCTTCGGCACTGAACATGCGACGCAATATGGGCTGAAAAAGAATGGGGATGAGTTGAGCGAGTACAGTGCCAACGATCAGTGTCGCTGAATTGCGAAGCAGTCCGGAGTTGGAAAAATAAGTACGGAGGCGCGTATACATAAATGAGCTAACCCTACAAAGATAATCAAATCAAAATGTCTTCATTTTTAGGGCAAATAAGCAAGTAGCACTATATTTGCGTAAACTTTCAACAAAATGAAAAACGTAGCAGTAATTGGTGCAGGCACCATGGGGAATGGCATCGCGCACGTGTTTGCCCAATTTGGATACAACGTCAACTTAATCGATGTCTCGGAGGCAGCATTGGAGCGCGCTATAGGCACGATTACCAAGAACCTCGATCGTCAGGTTTCAAAAGGCAGCCTCACAGAAGAACAAAAGGCACAAACCCTTCAAAACCTTACCACTTATTCAAATATGTCAGAAGGCGTTCAAAACGTGGAATTAGTGGTAGAAGCTGCTACGGAAAACGTAGACCTCAAACTGAAAATATTCAAAGACCTCGATGCACTTACCGCACCTGAAGTCATCTTAGCTACCAATACTTCCTCAATTTCTATCACCAAAATTGCGGCAGTAACAACGCGTCCAGAAAAAGTCATCGGCATGCACTTCATGAATCCGGTTCCGGTCATGAAACTCGTAGAAATCATTCGTGGATACTCAACTTCTGACGAAGTTACGCAACTCATCATGGAAACGTCGCGCAGCTTGTCAAAAGTTCCGGTTGAGGTCAATGACTACCCTGGTTTTGTTGCCAATCGCATTTTAATGCCGATGATCAACGAAGCAATTTACACTTTGTTTGAGGGTGTTGCAGGTGTTGAAGAAATCGATACCGTCATGAAACTCGGTATGGCACATCCAATGGGCCCACTGCAATTAGCCGATTTCATTGGTCTAGATGTATGTTTGGCGATTCTAGAAGTTTTGCACGACGGTTTTGGCAATCCAAAATATGCGCCGTGTCCGCTTTTGGTCAATATGGTGATGGCAGGTAAAAAAGGTGTTAAATCAGGAGAAGGTTTCTATTCTTGGACACACGGCACTAAAGATTTGGTGGTGGCGCCAAAT
>JBIIZI010000013.1:0-21040 GCA_044346375.1 Crocinitomicaceae bacterium
CGAAGCTCGCATTGAGCGCTACTTTTTCTTTCGCAAAACCTAGTTTTCCAAAGTTGTAACCAACGTTAATGAAGTCCATGCGCAAGAAATTAGCTTTCTCGAGGTAGTGGTCACTCATCAACTGATTCGGCGTAACGCGCTGAACTTCATCTTGGTAGTATAGAGAACTGATGTTGTTCAGGTATTTCTTCGTACCATCGATGGTTTGGAAAACCGCACTGTTTGAGTGGATGTTGTTATAAATTGTTGCACCAAGCTCTGCACGGGCTGAGAAGCCTGCATACCATTTTTTATATTGGAAGTTGAGCGCTGTTCCGAAGAACATTTTTGGTGCGGCCTGACCAGCGTAATAGCGGTCTTTTACGTTGATGATTCCATCGCCGTTTTGGTCTACAAATGCATTTGTATCTTTCCATTTATCGGCAGCAGTAATATTGCCATCGCCGTTCATGTCGATTTCAGCTTGTGAACCTACTTCGATTACACGGCCTTGAGAATCGTATTGTTGTTCCAATACGAAAAATGTAAATGTTGGGTAACCAATTTGTTGAGCTTGGATGGTATTGCCAATTCCACCGCCAATTCCACCAACGAGTACACCTGGAGAAGTGGTATCTACCACTTGTGACAACTTAACTACTTTATTTACGTTGTAGGTGCCATTAACTGTCCAATCTAGACGCATGTCTTTTTTGGCAATGATGCCAGTGTTTACAGAAACTTCAATACCACGATTTTGCATTGCACCAACGTTGGTCAAAATTTCGTTGGTGAAGTTAGTCCCGGCTGGTACGGGTACAGTGGCCAAAAGATCTCTGGTGTCTTTTTGGTAAACATCAACGCTACCCGAGAAACGGTCGTTTTTGAAACCGAAGTCTAGACCAAGGTTGTAAGAAGTTGTGGTTTCCCATTTGAGATTGGCATCGAAACCAGCTGGGCGCAATACTTGGTAGTACTGACCTCCAAATGCGTACTGTGCGGTTGTTGCCCCTTGGAAATAGTTACCGATGTAGGCGTAGTCACCGATACCGTCTTGCTGACCGGTAACACCCCAACCTGCACGCAATTTGAGCATATTGATGCTTTTGCTATTTTTCAAGAAGTCTTCTTCTGAAATAAGCCAAGCTGCAGACGCAGCAGGGAAAATACCCCAACGTGTGTCTGGACTGAAACGCGAAGAACCATCTCGGCGAACAGAAACATTGACTACGTATTTGCCGGCATAGTTGTAGATAGCACGTCCGTAGTAAGACATGAGTACATTGCGCGTGTAAAACGGAAACGCTGCCGCTGCTTCAATAATACTGTCTTGGTTCTCATTGAAAGCAGGGTTGTTCGGACTATAGGTATCCCAATCTTGGTAGGAATAACCAGCGACAACTTCTAAGGTTTGTTTTTCCCATTTTGCGCCAGAATTATAGCTCAAGTAAGATTCAAAAAGTTTGTTGGTTTTGGTGGTGCGGTAATTTGTATAACGACCTTGCGTGTAAAAACCTGCAGCAGAAGAAGCAGGTGTAATGGTGAAGCCCGTACCTTCTGAGAAGTCGCCACCGACGTTTACTGTTGCTTTGAGAGCGGGTAATGAAGGAAGGTTGTATGTGAGTTTTGCATTCGCAATAGCACGATTTACCTTACTTTGGTCTGTTGATTGCTCTATCAAGCCAAGTGGGTTGCGTCCAGAAAGTACATTTGGTTTGTTGTTGTCAGTCCACTCAAAATAACCGCCATAGGCTTCTGAGCCAGAATAAATTGGTTGTGTTGGGTCAAAGAAAGCTGCTCCTAAAGCACCGCGATTGGCAAAGAAAGATGCCGTTTGGACATATTTCATGTTTGCTTCGATTTGCAATGTTTTGTCGAGTAAACTAGGATTCATATTCAAGCTTACAGAAGTACGTGCAAATTGATCTCTCTTTAAAATTCCGTTGTCTATGCGATTACCGACAGACAAGCGATAAGGGAAGTTTTTAATGCCACCTGTAATTGAAACGTTGTTGTCGGTTACAACTGCTGTGCGGAATACTTGCTTTTGCCAATCTGTGCTGGAATCACCGAGTAATGCTTTTTGAGCAGTTGTACCACTTGCATTGACGAGATTGCGAAGGGAATCTGCGCTGAGGACATCGAAATATTTTGCAATCGTGGATACTGAAGTTTTGGAGTCAAAGACAACTTTTACATCGTTTGACGCCGAGCCGCGTTTGGTAGTAATCAAGATGACACCGTTAGCTGCTCTTGAACCATAGATTGCGGTAGCGGAAGCATCTTTCAAAACAACAAAAGAAGCGATGTCGTTAGGGTTGATCAAAGACAAAGGATTGGCTGCACCTGCAATACCACCATTATCTAAAGGAACGCCGTCTACAACGATAAGCGGATCGTTTGAAGCATTGATGGAAGTTCCACCACGCAAACGCAAAGTACTACCAGAACCTGGCGCACCATCGTTGGAAGTTACTTTCAAACCCGCAACTTTACCCATAACAAGTTGCTCAGGAGTGGCAAGCGAACCCTGTACAAAGTTTTTTTCATTGATTACAGTTGCTGAACCCGTAAGGTCTTTGGTGCGCTGTGTTCCGTATCCGATGACAACAACATCGCCAACATCTTGTGTTTTTGAGGCAAATTGGAAATCGTTGTTTACCATTTGGTTGGCGACAATTGTGACTTCATCAGACTGAGGTGAAAAGCCCATGAACTTGTAGACAAGTTTGTAAGTTCCTGCCTTAAGGCCTGTAATTTCATAATATCCTTTGTCGTTGGATACTGCGCCCTTACCCTGGCCTTCTACCAATACCGAAGCATTGAATAAAGGAATTCCAGCGGCATCTGTGATGGTTCCACGGACTCCGGTTTGCGCTAGCGCAACTACCGAAAACCCAAAAAACATCAAGAAGGCAAAAAAACTTGTAGTAGTTTTCTTTTGCATAGTTTTCGTTTTAGCGTTTATAACAGATTAATCTGTCAAATATATTTTATTTTTCGTTAATGTCAAGTTGACACAAAGAAAAAGTTATTCACCATTTGAGTTCCAATTGCTGTGGAGAGGTGACTTTAAGTTTTGTTATTCCTTTGAATTGTAAGGTTTGTTTTTCTCGATCAAACTTAAAATCTACTTTTTGACCATTCAGCGTCACTTCTTTCGGAGACTCAGGCGTATGTAAGATGAATGCAAAATGGAAATATTTTGCCCAAAGATTGGCACCGAGTTCTGTTGTGAAGGTCACTGTACATTTTTTTCTTTGTGTATCGGCAGTGCAGTATAGTTTTTTAGCCAACCCTTTCGATTCAGCATCAAAGGTAACACCGTCGTCTTCGTACCAAACAAAAGAAGTCGATTCGGAAGCCGCATTTGGATCAACATAAAAATGTAAAATTGCGGATGAATCTCGGTATTGCTCAGTACTTTGAATTATTGGACTCATCGGTATAAAAGAACCTGAACGCACAAAAACAGGAATGTGCTGAAGCGTTTTAGGACTATTCACTGTTTGAACAATCAGTGAGGATGCATTTGCTTTTTTGGTGGCTACTAATTTTCCTGAATGAAAATCAAACCAACTTGCTTGGGTAGGAAGATTTGTTTTGTAAGCCATTTCCTTTGAAGAAGTCATTGAATCGGTAATGGCGTGTACTAAAAATGCAGGGCCCCACATGTAGGTTTCTGTTTGATCATAGGACCAGCTATCGTTGCTAAATTCCATAAAAATTGGACGCATTAATGGGATTCCCTTCGTTGCGTTTTCATATGCCAAACTATAATTATAGGGAAGAAGTTGATAACGCAATTCAATTGCAGCTTTGGCCAATGCTTTTGTTTGGGCATCTTTGAAAATAGCTTCGCTCGGCTCTTCTTGCTGTGCATGAGGTCTGAAAACCGGCTGAAAAACTCCGTATTGCAACCAACGCACATAGAGCTCTGGATCTTTGTTGGCACCTGCAAAACCACCTAGGTCGGAATGCATGTAGGCCATCCCTTGCAGACCCATTTGCATTGTAATTTCCATTTGGGGTTTGAGGCCACCCCAGGTTCTGCTGACATCTCCGGACCATGGCACCATCCCGTATTGCTGAGAGCCCGAATAACCGGCGCGCATTAAAATGAAGGGCCTTTCAGTGGGGTAATCTTTTCTGTAACCTTCGTAAAGCAAACGCGCCCAGTCATGTCCATAAATATTATGGACTTCATCTGCCCATTTGTCGCCATGCTTTAATTTGGTCGGATGCACTTCTGGCTCGCCGAGATCTCCCCAAAATCCTGCTGCGCCATAAGCGTGGAACTGTTTGTAAATTTCCCAAAACCAAACGCGGGCCTCTGGTTTGTATAGATCTACAAGGCCTGTGTTTCCAAAATAAAAATCGTAGCGGTAAGAATTGCCAAGTGTATCGGTGCCGAGCAACTTCATGCGGTCGGCTTCTTGCCATTTTTTTGAAGTCGTGAGAATGAACGGTTCGGTGATAAGAATTGTCTTGACATTTTGACTTCTGAATTCGGAAATCATTTGTTCTCCATTCGGAAATGAATCTCTATAGAACTCCAAGTTGCCAAGCGTGCCTTGAATGTCTTTACCAAACCAATATAGATCAAAAATAATGGCGTCTAAGGGAATTTGTTGTTTTCTGAATTCGGCCACAACCTGCTTTGCTTCGGTTTGAGAATGATAGCCAAAGCGACTGGCAAAATTTCCGAGTGTCCAACGTGCGGGAAGCGGTTGTCGGCCCAGCAAGGAGGTCAGGGAGTTGGTGAGGTCTTTCCAATCGTCTGAAAAAACCACCTGATAACGCATAGGCCCTCCTATGACTTCATAAGTAAGTTTGTTTTGCTTTTTTGAATCGAGATCGAGCCAACCAATTTGAGGATTGTCAAAATGAAGTGCGTAACCCTTATCTGAAAGTACAATTGGCATCGTGAAATTCATGAGCTCTGAATGGGTCTCGTAACCGTAGTGCGCGCGGTTGTACAATTGTAAACGATAACCACGGCGGTTCATGCCCAAAACGCGTGCACCAGCACCCATGAGTTGTTCCTCTGCACTCAAATCGAATTCAATTTTTGGGGTTTGGTCAAAATAATAGCCCTGCGCCTCGGATACTTCCGTGGTTTTGTAGAAATAACAAATGTCAAACGGCTTTGTAATGATCTTAACCCCTACTTCGCCACTTTTAAGAATATACATTTTAGATTTACCTTCTTTTAAGTCTACGGTTTGTATTTCTAGAAGTTCCCAAGGATTGGCTTGCGCTTGCAAAAGCACCGCATGAGAACTATCGATTTTTTCAGCAGTTCCTTTCGGAAAGAAAGCGGTTTGAATGATTTGTTCCGACAGTAAAGCCACAACATATTTTCCATCAGAAACCTGAATATCTGCGCCTTGTTCGGTGAGTTCGATCTTTACAAACTGGCGGTTCGAATTTTGGGCAATAACGGTATTCAGCCCAAATAAAAAGGCAAATAATATAGAAGTGAAACGCATATTAATGGTGTAGTTGAATGATGTAGGCTGTTTTTGCTGGAATTTTACCCGATGGCTGTCCAAAATTGAACGTCTGATTTGTGAATACATCTTTACCAAATTCATATCCATGTAATCCTTCCGCAAAACGGTTCCAAATCAATTCTTCTTCTTTCTCTGAGTTGTTTAAAATGACCATGATGACTTCTGCCTCCTTGCCAACTGATTTTTCTGGACTCAAAAAGCGAAAATAGACGTATACATTGTTTTGAGGTACAAATTGAAGTAAAGAACCCTCGTGAATGACTTTCTGGTCTTTTCTCCAAGTAAACAAATTTTTAGTGAACTGATAGTAGGCCTCCTGATAAACATCGCGCTCTGCGGCAAAAGTTCCTTTAAAGAAATCGCGACGGATATCGGCATCTCCTGCAGCTTTGCTCCCACGCATGCCAATTTCTGAACCGTAATAAATTTGGGGTATTCCTCTTGTGGTGGCAATGAGGGAAAGTGCTAATTTGTAATCAGTAAAATCTGGATGGCTTTCATTGAAGCGCTGGGTGTCGTGGTTTTCCATGAACACCAATAAATTGTTCGGATTGGCATATAAGTAATCTTGCGTAAAATTCTCATAAAAACGCACCATTCCTTGATCCCAACCTTGCGCTTTTTCTTTCCAGCCTTGCATCATGGCATCGTGCAGGGTGAAGTCCATTACAGACGGCATGTGGCTGTTGAAACCTTGAAGCGCCCCTATTGGGCTGTCTTTTTGCCAGTATGACATCTGAGCTTGATCGTGCATCCAAACTTCACCTACAATATTCAAATTAGGATATTCGTTCATAATGGCGCTGGTCCAAGTTGCAATCGCGTCTCTGTCATTATAGGAATAGGTGTCTACGCGCAAACCATCTAAATCTGCGTATTCAATCCACCAAATGGTATTTTGAACTAAATAGGCATGAAGAAGTGGATTATTTTGATTCATATCTGGCATTGTGGTGTCAAACCATCCGTCTGCAGATGCTGCTTTGTCAACCTTAGATGCATAGGGGTCAAATTGCGTAGTAGTACGGTAACTAGAACGTGTAAATTCATCAAACTGATGCACCCAAGTACTTGTTGGTAAATCTTGGATCATCCAGTGTTTGCTCGACCAGTGATTGGGTACTTCATCTTTGATCACTTTTAAGCCCAATTGATGTGCATTGGCAACCAAAGACTTGAAACTTTCATTTGTTCCGTAGCGCGGGTCAACTTTATATAGATCCGATTGCGCGTATCCGTGGTAAGAATAAACGGGTTCGTTGTCTTCTAAAAATGGTGTCATCCAAATGGTAGTGGCACCTAATTCTTTGATATAAGCAAGACGATCGCTTACGCCTTTGAGGTCTCCACCATGACGGCCACCCGGAGTATTGAGGTCTGCTTGTTCTTTCATTCCAGTGGCGTTGTCATTGGATTTATCGCCATTTGCAAAGCGGTCTGGCATGAGAAGGTAAATGACATCTTGACTCGTGAAACTATTGCGATAGCGCGATTGTGGCTTTCTTTCCAATAAGTTGAAGTCATGACTGGCTACAACCTTCTTTTTGTCCAGTAAACGGATCTGATAAGCCCCCGCAACTTTATCTTGGGTTTCGAGGGTGACAAAAATATAATTGGGGTTTTCTGTGCGTATTTGTTCTAAAATCTGCAAGCCCCCGACTTCCACCTTATACTTGGCAATTTCAGGGCCATGCAATAAGACTTGTACCTGATGATGCTCCATACCAACCCACCAATTGGCAGGCTCGACATGCTGTAAAATTTGGGCTTGGCTATACAAGCAAAGCAATAAGGCAATGATGAGGCTATTCAATTTCATAAACGCGTTGTTGAGTTCCATTTTCAAAGTTCAGAATTTTTATGCAATTTTTGGTCTCGGGCGCAATTACCCTACCCAAGATATCCGTTACATACAGTATTTTGCCCGCTTCGTTTTCATATTCTGGGATAGTATTCGTACACGGATTTGACAAGCCCAAAAAAGGTTGCAACTGACTCAAGGCACTTGTTTTGCGATTTTGTAAATAAGGAATTACACCGCTTTTGACGTGTGCCCCCCAAGTTAGTTCGAGGGCATTTAAAAAATCTTGATCTGAAAAACCGTAATCATAGCCTTTGTAGTCATCGGCTAGCGCGGCAGGGCTTATCAATTGTTGTTTTTGCTCAAGTTCCGCTTGTAAGCTTGTTACATCCCAAACGGAATTCAGGATATCGGTGAGGTGGTAGGTGAACCGATCTTTAAAGTAAGGAACAGCCAGTAATTTGGTGTAGAGCGGCCGCGGTTGGTTGCTTGGCGCCCAATTGTAAACATTGCGCAAAGCCCAATTGATCCCAAACCAATCGATTCCAAAAGTGTTGTCGAGGTCATAGGAGAGGAAAACCATCTTGCCATCGCTTTCGCGTTGGTACAAAAAGTAATTGTTTTTATTGTAGGCATAGCCGTCCCACTGCCCCATGAGAATTTCCAACGCAATTGTGCGCAAAAATAAATCCACATCCATGACTTCTTGGATGGCACAAACAAAATTACTTGCGGGTGTATTGTTCAGTACATCAATAAAATGAACGAGCGCCGTATAATCAGCGCTGTCTTGATTTGTCTTCAATTCATAAACACTCTGATAACTCGACGGGTTAGATCCCCACCAGTTTAAATCTGCGCCATAAGCACACTTCCAAAGATTGCCATTGGCTTGCCCCGGAAAGCGGAGGTCTAAAAATTCGTCGTCGATGTGCTCGAGGTGGATGTACAATCCTTTGTACTCGTTGTTAACGTAAAGTTGAATGTAGCTCGTTCTAGAAGAAGGCACCCCTGCACCTCTCATCAAATGCTGCGCGAGGTAGGTGCGCATGATAGAAACGTCGTTGTGTTCGCCATTCAAATTCATTTCTTCCAAACCTTGAAACTTCTGAGTGGCAATAAATCTATTGAAATCAACTTTAAATGACTTTTTCTGGGAAGCCAAGGAGGTGTTCCCTCGTGCCCTAAAACCAATGCTATCCATGGTTTGGTTCAAAAGTGAACTTTGATAGCTAACTGTTGCCATAAATTCATGTGCGGCATATAAGCTATCTCCGAGCAATAAATTCAAGGAGTCAGGGTCAATGTCAATATGAACAGTTGCGACTTCACCTTGGATAAATGCCCAATTAAAAGCCGGTTGTGGAATTTGGGCCGAAATAAACTGCGTCCAAAAAAAAAGAAGAAGTGAAAACCAGAACCTGTGGAGCATTAACTTTATTCTACTTTGATAAAGCCTTCATTGGCCATTGCTTTACCAACTTTCACTAAGAAATGATAAGACCCAGCAGGTAAGGCTTCTAAATTAAAGTCAAGTTGATTAGCACCCATTGCGGTTGTTCCTCGTTTTTGAACAACGACCTGTCCTGCTTCATTGAGCAACAAGATATCATATGGTTCGATGCCCAAAGCCGTAAACCCAAGGTTAACGTTCTGTTGCGACGGATTAGGGAACACTTTCAATTCAAAGGCAGATACCATTAATTCTTCTACTGAAACAGGTGCCTCGGTAATGACAGGCTTAGCCAATTTGACATCGGTATAGATGCGGTATTCTCCGGGTGCTAAACTAATTGGTGCCAATGCATTGGTCACGTTAAGGCTGTCACCAGAAAAGTACTCGTACCACCAACCAGCATGCTGAAAACTTGGAATGCCGTTTTGGGTTGTTGTTGCAAAATTAGCCAAAGACACACCATTCATGCTACTATGGTTCATGTTCATGCGTTTGACCGCACTCGTGAGGCTATACTGAAAGTTTAAAGAACGAAATGTTTCGTAGTCATTTCTAAGTGCAAGCGTTGCGGCATAGACATCGTAGAGTTGTCGTCTTCTCGCTTGGGTGTAATAGGTCCATAAAATGGGTTTATTACAAACTCGGCAAGGTACGTCAATTGAAATATCGTAACCTAATTCTTGAAACTGCCAAAGCATACGCGGGCCAGGTTGCGTTAGAAATATCACAGCTAAAGCTTGCGCTCTGCCTAGCGCAGTGTATAGGTTGCGTGCATTGTGGGTACTTGAGGTGTTATTGCCGTAGGTCAGTGCTTCGAACATTGTGCGTTCTTCATCGTGACTCTCCGCATATGAAACCAAATGTGGCAAAGCCCAACCACGGTTGCTGTAAATTCCTGAGCTGATATTTGAGGCATTTGGAAAGCCCATTAATGCTTGCTGATAACCGTGTGTTACATTTCCCCAGAGCATCATGCCGTAATCAGCTAGTTGCTCTTCTTCTGAATTGTCGCACCAATGTTCTAATATGATATACGCATTTGGTTTGTAAGCCCAAATTTCGTCGGCCATACGCTTGAGCAAATTGATGCGCTCCATGCTGTAGCCGTTGGCATTGTTAATAAATCCTTTTGTGTAGTCGAAACGGAAGCCATCAATGTTGTAGGTTTCTACCCAATAGCGATTGACTTGGTCGATGTATTGCTGAACAGCTAAACGCGTATGGTCGAAATCATAGCCCCAGCAATACGGTTCATGCGGACAAATCGCATTGAACCATGGATTATTGGCCGCAGGGCGGTTGTTGGCTGCATCCCAGTACATATTGACCATTGGGTTTTGTCCAAAAGCATGGTTCAGAACCATATCTACAATAACTGCAATTCCTCTAGCATGGCAAGAATCAACAAATTCTTTGAATTTTTCTGGCGTTCCATAGTATTTATCGAGGGCCATATGGAACGAAGGGTTGTAACCCCAACTTTCATTATTTTCAAACTCTCCTGGAGGCATGAGCTCAATGGCATTGATTCCTAATTTAGTTAGATAATCTAGGGTGTCAATTAATGTTTGGTAATTGCGTTTGGCGACAAAATCTCGAACCAATAATTCGTAGATAACAAGATCTTTCTTCTCGGGTGCAGTAAAATTGGTAACTGCCCAATTATATGGCTGTGCACCTGGCTGCATAAGCGTTACAAAACCAGTGGTGAGGCCAGTTGGGTAAGGATGCGGGTTAGGGTTGGTTGCTGCACCGATATTGTTGTCATTGTTGGGATCCAAAATGAGCGAGCTCAGTGGATCGGCAAAACGCATGTTGCCGTCGATGAGGTATTGATAACCGTATTTTTGACCAGCTGTGAGGCCAGTTAGTTCCAACCACCAAGTAGAATTGTTGGTGGCGAGGTTCATATGATAGTTCGTCGTTGGCGTCCAAGAATTGAAATCTCCAATGACATAAATATGTTCTTTCTGAGGAGCATGTAATTGCAAAACAACTGTTGTGTCGTTGATGTAGTTGATGCCATTTTGCAAATTGCTATAGGGTGGGTTTTGAGGAACCACAATAGGGTTCACGGTGTAATATGCGGTATCGATGAGCTGAGTTGTGCCGTTGTCGGCAATGAATTCTAAAAGATGAGTTCCGGCACTAGTGGCCGTAAGGTTGTAATTGAGCTGGGTCGCATTGCTCAGGGTTTGCAAAACAACGCCGTCTTCTTTTAAGGTAAGTGTAGCTGACTGGTTAGCTGCAGCATCTATGGCAAGTTGTTCATTGATATCTAAAATTGTACTGGCTGTCGGGTGGAAGAAACTGGCAAGTAAACCCGCATTGACAGGATACATGTCATAGTAGATGTCGCTGCCATCTGCAGCTCTACCGACCAAACTACCGTTGGCAGTTCTAAAAACAAAAGCAAATTTCAAAACATTAGTTCCGGCAGGGAAACCATAAAATTGATCGATGTCAATGGTTATGGTGTGTTTGTTGTTGCCAATGTTGGTCATGGCTACTTCGGGGTCTATGGTTCCCCAGTTTCCTTGAACAAATTGCCAATTGGTAGGCGATGTGCTTGCAGAAGTAATAAGCCCTGCATGACAATAGATTTGAGACTGACCAACCAATGCTGCATTTCCTTGTGTGGCATCGTAGGTGATGGTAACAACATCGTTGACCGTCGGAAAAGCCGGATTCAATTCTAAGATTTGCGCTTGCAAAAAAGTGGCGCTTGATAGGAAAGAAAACAATAAAAAAAGTTGCTTTTTCATCACAAAGAAATTTATAAAAAGGTTCAAGTAAAGACTAAAAAAGCCCGGGTGTAAACACCCAGGCTTTTGAAAAATTATTGCGTTGGCTTATTGTTTGATCAATTTGCCAGTAGCTACTTTATCACCAGCAACAACGTTGTAGATGTAAGAACCAGACTGCAATGCAGTTGTGTTCATTTCTACAGTTGTAGTAGCAGAAGTAGCAACAGTTTGAGTAGCTACAGCTTTACCAGCAAGGTCGAAGATAGTTACAGTAGCAACAGCTGCGTTGTTCGCTTCAAAAGTAAAGTTAACGACATCAGTTGCAGGGTTTGGAGCAACAGTAAGGTTTGCAATTGCGTTTTCAGCAACAGACACACCACAAGCTGTACAAGCATCCCATACATAACATACAGTACCTGGCATCAAAGCGTAAGTACGGTTGATATTACCAGCACCGTCGTCAACACCACAAGAGTCAGTAGCGATTGTGTTAGCAGCATCAGTACCTTCGTTAGCACCCCAGTCACCATTCACAAATTTGTACAATTGAGTTTGACCCAAAGAAGCAACAGGGTAAGTCATTGTGATAGACCAAATGTTGTTGCCTTCGTCTGTCATTGCAGAGTTTGCATCTCCAGGAGACCAGCTTGCAACCGGACCAGCAGCTACAGTAGCACCGAAGTCACCGAAGTTACCACCTACACGGATACCGTTAGCAGCAAGTGTGTTAGCAGCAAGGTAGTTTGTAACGTCAACTTTGTAAGTAACATCAAAGTTTGTTTGGAAGCTGTATGCACCAGTAGTACGGTTAAATATAACCATGTAAGTACCAGCAGGTACAGGAATGTTAGGGCCACCTTGTGTACCTAGACCTGTAGGGAAATCACCAGCACCCCAGTTGGTAGTCCAAGCGTCGTCTTGACGGAATTTCGCTTCACCTGCAACGCAAGTAACAATGCCACCGTACATTTCACCATCTAAAGTGATCATGTCTACATCTGCAGACCAATCATAAGGTGGTACAGCAGAACCGATGATACCTACCGCAGGAAATTGTGCGAAGGCAGCAGACCCTAAAACAAGAGCCGTTAAAAGAGTAAAAATTTTCTTCATACTTAAATAATTAATAGGTTAATAATACTTAGTGTCAGATTGACAAGTTCAAAAATATAAAAATATTTCTAAAACAAATTAATTTAAGGTCAAATTCAAACAATAATAGGGTATAAACCTAAAAGGCAATCAGGCATTTATGAGGGTTCGATTAAAAATCAAAATCTCCAACTTCCTTTGTATATGATGTATTTATCTATTTCTCTGGGTAAGTTTAAATCAGCATCCATCTCAAAAAGAGCAAATACACTTGACCCGCTACCAGACATCGCTGCATAAAAAGCACCTGCCTGATGCAGTGCGGCCTTCAATTGTGCAATTGGCGTAAATTTTTCAAAGATGGATTTTTCAAAGTCGTTTTGAAGACCACCGATATCCTTTGACTCAAAAATTGCTTTCAAAGATGCCCGCTGATCGGTCGGCTTGACGCCTGCATAGGCTTGAGCTGTGGACACATGGATCTGAGGATTGCAAAGCACCAATTGGACTTCTCTACCAATTGGCAGCAATGGTTGCAAGCGCTCACCTCTGCCCTTTGCCAATTGCAAGCCACCTTTGATAAAGAAAGGACAATCACTACCTAGCTGCGCCGCAAAATTTTCGAGCTCATTTTCAGAAAAACTTAAATTAAAAAGCGCATTGAGGCCTAACAACGTATAGCTGGCATCTGCAGAGCCACCGCCTAGACCTGCTCCCACTGGTATTTGTTTGCGCAAATGAATGCGCACCTTTGGAAATTCTTGCTGTTGGCGCAAAAGGGTTACCGCTCTTTGACACAAGTTGGGTTGGCCATCAGAAGGTACTTCAATGCCTGTCTGAAGGAAAGTATCTTCATCGGCAACTGTGATTTCTAAAATGTCGCAAAATGGAACTGCAGCCATAATGGTTTCTATCTCGTGATAGCCGTCTAGGCGCTTGGCGAGGATGTGTAAACCGAGGTTGATTTTTGCAGGAGGATACAAGATCATGTTGTAAAGATAAGCAATTGACGAAAATCCTTATTTTTGTTGCACGAAACAAGAAAATTATGAGCACAACCTATTTGGATTTTGAAGAACCGCTACGCGAACTAGAAGAACAAATCGAACAAACGCGTACGCTTGCTACACAAACAGACGTAGACATGCAAGATAAAATCTCAGAACTTGAAGAGGTACTTGCAGCCAAAACCAAAGAAGTATTTGCCAATCTTACCCCTTGGCAACGCGTGCAACTTTCACGGCACCCAGACAGACCCTACACCTTAGCTTACATCAATGCGCTTACCAATGGCCAATTCCAAGAACTCCATGGAGACCGCAACGTAAAAGACGACAAAGCAATGGTGGGTGGTTTCGGATTGCTCGACGGCCGCAGCGTAATGTTCATAGGGCAACAAAAAGGAATCAATACCAAAATGCGCCAATACCGCAACTTTGGTATGCCAAACCCAGAAGGCTACCGCAAAGCGTTGCGCCTCATGAAATTAGCCGAGAAATTCAACAAGCCTATTGTCACTTTTATCGATACACCCGGTGCATTTCCAGGTCTAGAGGCGGAAGAACGCGGCCAAGGAGAAGCTATTGCGCGCAACATCTACGAAATGATGCGCTTGAAAGTACCTGTCATTTGTGTGATCATCGGCGAAGGAGCTTCGGGTGGCGCACTCGGCATTGGTGTCGGCGATAAAGTTGTCATGCTCGAGAACACATGGTATTCAGTTATTTCACCAGAAAGTTGCTCCTCCATTTTATGGCGCTCTTGGAATTACAAAGAAATCGCAGCCTCTGCACTCAAGCTTACTTCCACAGACATGAAACAAAATGGTCTAGTAGACGACGTGATTTCCGAACCAAGTAATGGTGCACACAGAGCTCAAGACGAAATGTTCAGCATACTCCGTGAAAAACTACACGGTTACTTGAAAGAACTAGATGCCAAAAATCCGGACGAACGTATAGACGAACGCATCGAAAAGTTCAACCAAATGGGTTTCTGGAAATAAACCCTTACTATGAACGCGCTACTCGCAACGCCTATTGCCTATCTAAAAGGAGTTGGACCCCAAAAAGCGCAAGTACTTCAAGACGAACTCGGAATTTTCACGTTCCAAGATTTACTTTATCATTTCCCTTACCGCTATCAAGACCGCAGTGCATTCCATGACATTTCACTCATCAATGCCGAAGATCAATACGTACAACTCAAAGGTCGCCTGACCCAAATTAGTGAAATAGGCACTGGCCGACAAAAGAAACTACTCGGGCGCTTCAGCGATGGCTCAGGAACCATCGACCTAGTTTGGTTTCAGGGTTTTCAATGGATCAAAGCAAACCTCAATGTCCAAGACGAATACATTGTTTTTGGCAAGCCCAAGTTTTTTCAAAATAACTGGAATATTCCACACCCTGAATTGCTCAAAGTTGTACCCGGACTAGAACGTAAAGGTTTTGAAGCTTTTTACCCCAGTACTGAAAAATGCCAACACAAAGGATTGCATAGCAAAGGATTAAGCAAACTCATTGGCAATTTATTTGAACAACTCGCCAATCAAATTCCAGAAACACTCCCGCCGCTAATTTGCACCGAACTCAATTTACTGCCGCGTGTAAAAGCACTCCGAGAAATACATCAACCAAGTTCTGAAACGCTCATCAAAGCTGCGCGTTATCGACTCAAATGGGAAGAGTTATTCTTTTTACAACTCGAATTGTTATTGCGCAAAGGCGTGCGCAATCAGAAACTGAAAGGTTACCCAATTAAAGAAGTTGGTGCCTCCTTTATGGAATTTTATGAGCGCCATCTTCCCTTTGAACTCACAGGAGCACAAAAAAGGGTTTTAAAGGAAATTCGAAAAGACTTAGGTGAAGGCACACATATGAACCGCTTGTTACAAGGTGATGTGGGTAGTGGCAAGACGCTCGTTGCCTTGCTTTGCTTGCTTTTAGCCAAAGGAAACGCACTTCAAGGCGCGCTAATGGCCCCTACTGAAATCTTAGCCAACCAACATTTTATCGGTATTTCAGAACTACTCAGGGATATGGATATCAATGTGGCCTTACTCACAGGTTCAACTAAAAAAGCAGAACGCACAAGAATTCACGATGGCTTGTTGAGCGGCGAAATCGACCTATTGATCGGCACCCACGCCCTACTAGAGGATACCGTTCAATTTAAAAATCTAGGCTTGGTTGTCATCGATGAACAACATCGATTTGGCGTAGCTCAACGCGCCAAAATGTGGCGTAAAAACTCAACGCCGCCACATGTCTTGATCATGACCGCCACGCCCATTCCCAGAACCCTCGCCATGACCTTCTACGGCGATCTTGACGTTTCAGTAATTGATGAATTGCCACCTGGAAGAAAGCCTATCCATACGATCCACCGACGCGAAAACCACCGCGATAAACTCCTGACATTTATCCATGAACAACTTCAATTGGGCAGGCAGGCTTATATAGTCTATCCCCTAATCCAAGAATCTGAAAAACTAGATTTTAAAAATTTAGAGGATGGTTACGCTCAAATTGAGGAGTTCTTCAAGCCATTAGGCTACCAAATCAGTATGGTACATGGCAAAATGAAACCTGCTGACAAAGAAGCGGCCATGCAAGAGTTTGTGCAGGGGCAAAAACATATTATGGTTGCCACTACAGTTATTGAAGTGGGGGTCAATGTCCCGAACGCATCGGTAATGGTCATTGAAAGTGCAGAGCGTTTTGGTCTCTCACAATTGCACCAATTGCGTGGTCGTGTTGGTCGTGGCGCCGAAAAATCCTATTGTATTTTAATGACGGGTGACGGTATTTCCAAAGAAGCTCAAAAGCGAATGGATACGATGGTAGCAAGCAATGATGGCTTCGTTCTCGCAGAAGTAGACTTGCAATTACGTGGCCCTGGCGACCTCATGGGTACGCAACAAAGCGGCGCTCTTGCTCTCAAAATTGCCGATTTAGCAAAGGATGGTCAATTAGTTCAGCTGGCACGCGAAAAAGCACAAGCAACGCTTAAAACCGATCCTCAATTGGTTGCACCTGAAAATGCCTTGCTCAACCAAGCCCTCCGAGAAGTATTAAAAAACAAACCCAACTGGGGGAGAATATCATAAAAAAAGGCGGTCTTTGCAGACCGCCTTTTAAACTTATTGATTATTTGGCTTATTGAGCCTCTTCCATTAATTCTTCGTATGCTTCTTTCGAACCAACGATAAGGTTTTGGAAATGGCGCACACCTGTACCCGCAGGAATAAGGTGACCAACAATTACGTTTTCTTTCAAACCTAACAAGTGGTCTTCTTTTCCAGAGATCGCTGCTTCGTTGAGTACTTTGGTAGTCTCTTGGAACGATGCTGCAGAAATGAAAGACTGTGTTTGAAGTGAGGCGCGTGTAATACCTTGCAACAATGGTGTAGATGTTGCTGGCATGGCTTCGCGTGCTTCGATCAATTTCTTGTCTTCGCGCTTCAAGCGTGAGTTCTCGTCGCGCAAACGACGCACACTTACCAACTGACCATTTTTCAATTCAGTGGAGTCGCCTGAGTCAATGACAAACATTAAGCCGTACAATTCGTCGTTGGCTTCCATGATGTCTGCTTTGTGAACGCTTTGTCCTTCGAGGAAACGGGTGTCTCCTGATTCGATGATTTCAGCTTTCAACATCATTTGACGAACAATAACTTCAAAGTGCTTGTCGTTGATTTTTACCCCCTGTAAACGATATACCTCTTGAATTTCATTGACGATGTACTCTTGTACTTTTGTCGGACCTTCAATATTGAGGATATCGTTTGGTGTAATTGCACCATCAGAAAGTGGTTGTCCGGCGCGAACGTAGTCGTTTTGCTGAACAAGGATATGTTTGGAAAGTGGAACGAGGTATTTGCGAAGTTCACCAAGCTTAGAAGTGATGATGATTTCGCGGTTACCACGTTTAACGGTTCCGTATGTAGCCGTACCATCGATTTCAGAAACCACAGCTGGATTAGATGGGTTTCTTGCTTCGAATAATTCAGTTACACGTGGTAAACCACCGGTGATATCTCCTGTTTTACCAGCTGAACGCGGGATTTTAACGAGGATGTCACCTGCTTCAATTTTGTCACCTTCTGCAACAGAGATGTGCGCATTAACCGGAATAGAGTATTCGCGGAGCACTTCTTTTGTTTTAGGGTCGATGATGTGGATAGCTGGTGATTTTTTCTTGTCGCGAGATTCGATGATTACTTTCTCGGTAAAGCCTGTTTGCTCATCGACTTCTTCGCGGAAAGTGATATTTTCAATGATACCATCAAATACAACTTTACCGGCAACTTCGCCAATGATGAGGGCATTATACGGGTCCCATTTACAGATCACATCACCTTTTTTGATTTTGGTGTTGTTCTTCACCATAAGTTCAGATCCGTAAGGAACGTTGGTCGTCATGACAACGATACCTGTTTTTTCATCGGTAATGCGCAATTCAGCCGAACGTCCGACAACGATAACGCGTTCAGTGCCATCGGCATTTTTGCGCTCAATTGTGCGGATTTCGTCGATTTCGAGTTTTCCGTTTGCTTTTGCTTTGAGGTCAGAGATATCAGCGATGTTAGATGCAGTACCACCAACGTGGAAAGTACGGAGCGTTAACTGAGTTCCTGGCTCACCGATGGACTGCGCTGCGATGACACCAACGGAGTCACCGATTTGAGCCAAGCGATGGTTCGCAAGGTTGCGGCCATAACATTTAGAACAAACACCACGACGCATTTCGCAAGTAAGTACAGAACGAATTTCAACTTCTTCGATACCTGCTTTTTCTATTGTTTTTGCGACGTCTTCTGAGATGAGATCACCTGCGCGAACAATTACTTCATCTGTATCTGGCATGTATACGTCATGAACTGAAGTACGGCCAAGGATACGGTCATATAAAGGTTCTACGACTTCGTCGTTTTTCTTTAATGAAGTTGCGACAATACCTCGAAGGGTACCACAATCGTTGGAGTTGATGACAACGTCTTGTGCGACATCGACCAAACGACGTGTAAGGTAACCTGCATCGGCTGTTTTAAGGGCGGTATCCGCCAAACCTTTACGTGCACCGTGAGTAGAGATAAAGTACTCGAGGATCGAAAGTCCTTCTTTAAAGTTGGATAAGATTGGGTTTTCGATGATCTCTTGTACAGATGCACCAGATTTTTGCGGTTTAGCCATCAAACCACGCATACCTGATAACTGGCGAATTTGCTCTTTTGAACCACGTGCCCCGGAATCGTACATCATATAGATAGAGTTGAAACCTTGACGGTCGCTCTTGAGTTGCTCCATGAGGGTGTGTGTCAAACGCGAGTTGGTATGCGTCCAGATATCGATGATTTGGTTGTAACGCTCGTTGTTCGTGATCAGACCCATGTTGTAGTTCATCATGACTTCTTTCACTTCGGTTTCAGCCTTAGAAACGAGAATTTCTTTTTCTTTCGGGATGATGATATCGTCTAGGTTGAAGGAAAGACCACCTTTGAAGGCCATTTCGTAACCAAGTTGTTTGATATCGTCGAGGAATTGAGCAGTTCTAGAAGTACCACAAACTTTCAATACTTCACCGATGATGTCACGCAATGCCTTTTTAGTCATTACGTCATTAATGAATCCTACTTGAAGTGGAACTTTATTGTTGAACATCACGCGACCACATGTGGTTTCAACCATCATGAGGCAAGGTTGCCCGTCAGGACCTAAATCGTAGGTTTTGACTTTGACATGCGCATGCAAATCGAGTTTGCCTTCGTTGTAAGCGATGATGACTTCTTCAGGAGAATAGAAGATCCCTCCTTCACCTTTAACAACTTCCGTTTCAGTAGAACGCTTTCCTTTGGTGATGTAATACAGACCCAAGACCATGTCTTGAGAAGGTACCGCGATAGGCGCGCCATTTGCTGGGTTAAGGATGTTGTGCGATGCCAACATAAGCATTTGTGCTTCCAAGATTGCGGCATTACCAAGTGGTAAATGCACCGCCATTTGGTCACCATCGAAGTCAGCGTTGAATGCCGTAGTAACGAGCGGGTGCAAGCGAATTGCTTTTCCTTCAATTAGTTTTGGTTGGAAGGCTTGAATACCTAAACGGTGAAGTGTAGGGGCACGGTTCAAGAGAACTGGGTGACCTTTCAATACGTTTTCAAGGATATCCCAAACAACTGGTTCTTTGCGGTCAACAATTTTCTTTGCTGATTTAACAGTCTTTACAATACCGCGCTCAATCATTTTACGGATAATGAACGGCTTGTAGAGCTCTGCAGCCATGTCTTTTGGCAAACCACATTCGTGGAGCTTCAAATCTGGACCAACAACAATTACCGAACGTGCTGAATAATCGACACGTTTTCCAAGTAAGTTTTGACGGAAACGACCTTGCTTACCTTTCAATGAGTCAGAAAGGGATTTGAGGGCACGATTTGATTCAGTTTTAACTGCTGAAGATTTTCTTGAGTTGTCGAAAAGTGAATCTACGGCCTCTTGCAACATGCGTTTTTCGTTGCGCAAGATTACCTCTGGCGCTTTGATTTCGATCAAACGCTTCAAGCGGTTGTTGCGGATAATGACGCGACGGTAGAGGTCATTGAGGTCGGACGTAGCAAAACGACCGCCATCTAGCGGAACCAATGGACGCAATTCTGGTGGAATCACAGGAACCACTTTTACGATCATCCATTCCGGACGGTTGTCAATGCGCTTTTGGGAATCGCGCATGGCTTCAATTACTTGCAAACGCTTCAACGCTTCGTTTTTACGCTGAACTGAAGTTTCGTTTTCAGCTTTTGCACGAAGGTCGTAAGACATTTCTTCGAGGTTGAGACCAGCCAACAAATCATAAAGTGCTTCGGCACCCATTTTAGCGATGAATTTGTTAGGATCGGTGTCGTCGAGGTAGTGGTTGTTAGCCAATTCTGGCAAATCGAGCATGTCGAGGTATTCTTCTTCAGTAATGAAGTCCATTTTCTTGACATCGGCCCATTTGTCGGTACCAGTTACAGCACCAGCTTGAATGACAACATAACGCTCGTAATAGATAATTTGATCCAATTTTTTGGTAGGCAAGCCCAACAAATAACCGATTTTATTTGGAAGCGAACGGAAGTACCAGATGTGTGCAACCGGAACCACCAATGAGATGTGTCCCATGCGCTCACGACGTACTTTCTTTTCGGTCACTTCTACACCACAACGGTCACATACAATTCCTTTGTATCGGATACGCTTGTATTTACCACAGTGGCATTCGTAATCTTTAACAGGTCCAAAAATGCGCTCACAGAACAAGCCATCACGCTCCGGTTTGTAGGTGCGGTAGTTGATGGTTTCAGGTTTCAAAACTTCACCACTAGAATGCTCCAAAATGACCTCTGGAGAAGCCAAGGAGATGGTGATTTTGTTGAAGCTGCTTTGCTTTTTTGGGGTTTCTTTTT
>JBIIZI010000220.1:0-2911 GCA_044346375.1 Crocinitomicaceae bacterium
TTACCAATTGGCTCAAAAACATTGGCGATTCCGTTGCCTTGGACGAACCTCTCGTAGAAGTTGCCACCGACAAAGTAGACAACGAACTTCCTTCAGAAGCTGCAGGCACCCTTATACAAATTCTTTTTGAAAAAGACCAAGTTGCACAAGTTGGCGACGTCATTGCCATTCTTTCAACAGACGGAAGCGCTGCGCCTGCACCTGCCGCACCTGCACCTGCTGCAGACAGCACACCAACCGCAACAACCAACACTGTTGTTGCCAACAATGCCCCTACTGCTGTTGCGCCTTTAACCAAAGGAACCGATGGCCGTTTTTATTCTCCGCTAGTGCGCACCATAGCACTCAAAGAAAATATCGGCGCAGACGAACTCGCTGCTATTCAAGGCTCTGGTCAAGATGGCCGCGTCACCAAAAAAGATATTTTAGCCTACCTCGAAACAAGAGGTGCAGCACCAGCCGCTCCAACTGCTGCAGCACCAGCCGCTCAAGCTAGCTCAGCTTCAGCGCCACAAGCAGCTGCTCCAAAAGCGCCTGCAAACAACAGCATTCAAATCAAAGAACCTGTAGTTATCCCGAATAGCGGTGACGAAATCATCGAAATGGACCGCATGCGCAAACTTATCGCCGAACACATGGTGATGTCTGTACATGTTTCGCCACACGTCACTTCTTACGTAGAAGCCGACGTCACTACCATCGTCAAATGGCGCGAGCGCATGAAAAACGAATTCAAAAAACGCGAAGGTGAAAACCTCACGTTTACGCCAATTTTCATGGAGGCAGTGGCCAAAGCCATCAAAGACTTCCCAATGATCAACGTGTCTGTGTCAGGCACCAATATCATCAAGCGCAAAGACATCAACATCGGTATGGCAGCTGCCCTTCCGAGTGGCAACCTCATCGTACCGGTCATTAAAAATGCCGACCGCATGAACCTCGTTGGTTTGGCAAAAGCCGTCAACGAACTGGCCAACAACGCCCGCAACAACAAACTCAAGCCGGAAGACATCCAAGGCGGCACCTACACCGTTACCAACGTAGGTACGTTTGGAAACGTCATGGGTACACCAATCATCAATCAGCCACAAGTTGCCATTTTAGCATTGGGTGCCATCCGCAAAGTACCGGCAGTCATTGAAACGCCAGAAGGCGATTTCATCGGTATCCGCCACAAAATGTTCTTGTCTCACTCCTACGACCACCGCGTGGTTGACGGCGCTTTAGGCGGGCAATTTGTGCGTCGTGTAGCCGACTACCTCGAAGGATTTGATCCAGAAACCACCATCTAAGCATGGCGCTTCAACTCGAACGCCCGCTGTGTGTTTTTGACCTCGAAACAACCGGTCTGCTCATTACCAAAGACCGCATTGTTCAAATTGCCGTCATCAAATTATTCGAAGACGGACACACCGAAACCTTCAACGAACTCGTTAATCCGGGGCAAAACATTCCCGCTGAAATTGCGGCCATACACGGCATCACCAACGAAATGGTGGCCGACGCTCCTTCCTTTCAAGAACTCGCTCCTCGCCTCCTCAATTTTATTGGCGAGTCCGATTTAGCGGGCTACAACTCCAATAAATTCGATATCCCAGTGCTTTCAGAAGAACTCTTGCGTTGCGGCATCGAATTCGATTTAGGTGCACGCCATTTTGTAGATGTGCAAAACATCTTTCACAAGATGGAACAGCGTACACTCGCTGCAGCTTACAAGTTTTATTGCGGCAAACAAATCGAAAACGCACATAACGCACTTTACGACACCCTTGCTACACTAGAAGTACTACAAGCGCAAACAGAAAAATACGCCGACCTCGACAACAATATTGCTGGCTTGGCTAAGTTTTCGACAGTAGGCACGCAGCAAAATGCCGATTTCGCAGGTCGCTTGTCTTTTGATGACAACAAACAGGTTTGCTACAATTTTGGCAAACACAAAGGCAAGACCGTTGCACAAGTACTCAAACTAGAACCAGGCTACTACGGCTGGATGCTAGAGGCTGACTTTCCACTGAATACCAAACAAGTGTTGCGCAAAGAAATGGAACGTCTCAAAGCCGCCAATACGAGTCATCAAATCGAAGACAAACTTGAATTACTGAAGAATAAATTCAAAAAGCCATGAAAATCATCTGTATTGGCCGCAACTATGCAGACCACGCCAAAGAAATGAAGGCTGCGCTTCCGACAGAACCGCTCTACTTTTTAAAACCTGATACAGCCCTACTCAGAGAAGGCGATTTTTATTATCCTAAGTTTACATCTGACTTACATTTTGAATGTGAACTTGTTGTCCGCATCGAAAAGGTAGGCAAGCATATCGCACCAGCATTTGCACATAAATACTATACGCATTTTACCTTAGGTATCGACTTCACAGCCCGAGACCTCCAACAACACTGCAAAGAAAACGGTTTGCCATGGGAACGCGCCAAAGGGTTTGACCACAGCGCGCCTCTTTCCAACACCTGGATACCCAAAACCGAAATTGACTTAGAAACGGCCGAATTCAAACTCTTTCAAAATGGAGAGGTGCAACAAATTGGCCATCCGAAAGATTTTATTTTCAGTATCGATACCGTCATAGCGTATGTGTCTCAGTATGTGACCCTCAAAACAGGCGATTTGATTTTTACAGGCACACCTGCTGGTGTAGGGCCGGTACAAATTGGCGATGTGCTCACTGCCGAACTCAATGGTCAGCAACTCCTCGAACTCCGTATTGCTTAAATTTACTGCTTGATGACCAAGCTAGTTTGGCCGTTAGAAAGCCTTAAAAGATAGGTGCCTTCTGCCGCTGAAGAAATATCTAACTGCTCTTCATTTTTCAATTCCGAAAAGTACAGCACCACCTGACCACTCAAGGAAACAAGCGCACCCGAACATAGTCCTTGTATTCCTTTTACAA
>JBIIZI010000215.1:0-3166 GCA_044346375.1 Crocinitomicaceae bacterium
TCGGATTCGGATAAACTTGAAGTGGCGCAACTTCCAAAGGTGCCACACTGAGGTCAGAGCCTGGCTCATTTTCCAGTAAAAACACGCCTCCTAGATCTTGCCCAACGAATAATTCGAGGTGGGCATCGTTGTCTAAATTCGCAATTGCAGCAGCTGCATAAGCACCAATTTGGGCACTAAGACCTAAGAAGTCAGGGCTGCGCTCATGAAAATTTGTACTCGCCCCAGATGCAATACTATCATAAAAATGAATGCGGCCATCCAATGCGCCAACCATTAAATAAGTGGTATCTTGATACCTGAAGAAATGCGGAATGGCATAACCGTCGGGGCCGTTGCTTTGCACGCTTACACCGCCCAATTGAGTGGATTCAAGGGTAAAGATAGGTGCCGCTGCTGAACCGGTATTGCGGTAGTAATGAATGGTTCCTCCTTTATGACCGATCAGTAGATCGAGTAAGCCGTCTTCGTCGTAATCAAAAAGTTGGGGTGCTGAAAAAAGAGGAACTTGAATGGCAACGTTGTTGTTGTCGGTAAGTGCACTAGTTTGTAATTGAAAGGTAGGAGTTGCACCGGTGCTGGTGTTTTCAAAATAAGCAATTTGACCGTTGTCTTTGCCTAAAAGCAGATCGGGTTTGCCATCGGCGGTGAGGTCGCCCATGGCAGGCAATAAGCGCAAACCTTGGTTAGAGCTAGCTAGGTTCAGGAAGTCTTGATCAACTAAAAGCAACTGCGGACTCGCTGGCGTTCCGATGTTCTGGTAATAGGCAATTCGTGCTTCTTTATTGAGCACAGGTTTGTACGCGTAAAAATTGGCTACCAGCATATCTGTAAGGCCATCGGCATTGACATCGTAAAGCAAGGGCACAGAGCCCGCACCGTGGTCTATCATGTCGCCTTGCAACCAATCGTTGTCTTGGTAAACAAAAACTGGCGCTTGGTTGCTGCCTAAATTCTTGTAGTACCAAACGCTATTTTCATTTTCGGAGACGTTATTGGCATTTGGCGCCACTACTAGATCCTTTTTTTGGTCAAAATCGAGGTCAAGGCAAAATGCCGCCGGGAAAATTTGCACATTGGCAGGTGTGGTATTGCTCGGGAAGTTGTAATCGGCACTCACCATTGGGGAGTTGGTGTTGGGGCTGGTGCCGCCATTCATTAGGCGGATCAGGTTGCCATATGCGACATCGCCAAGTACTAAATCCAGCACGCCAGACTGATCGAGGTCAAGGGCCAAAACGGTTGAGCCAGCATGTGCTTTGAGTAGGTCATTGGTGGGTAGTTCGGGATTGCTGACATTGCCGTCGGTACAATACGCGCTGGTATCGTTTAAAAAAAGGCTATTACTGGTGACGTCTTCGCGGTATTTGCCCCAGCATCTGTTCTTGAGAACGAACACCAATGAATCGGAATGGCCATAAAGTTCTTGACTCTGGTTTTGATGGTATTGCAAGTGTTCGCCACTGATATGGTAAGTCAGGATATCCATATCTCCATCGCCTTCGACGTCTACAAGTGCAGGGATATCAGCTCCTGAAATATATAAATTGAGGTTGGGCCCTGCATAATTGGAAACCAAATAAGGGCTGTAAGCTTGCCATTGAAGGCCGGTGGCGGCAGAACCTATATTGCGATACGCTTGCATGCCTCCGACCGCATAGCAAAAGAGATCTTTTCGACCGTCGTTGTCGTAGTCATAGGTGGTGACGCGGTAGTGCAAATTGGGCGGAAAAAATAAATGCGCGCGCAAATCGAGTTGATATGTTGCTGCACCACCGACAGTGACATTTTTAAACAACCTGATTTGGTCGGCCCCGCGGTCAAAAACCAGGAGGTCGTCGTCGCCGTCGTAGTCGTAGTCTAGGGAAGAAAACTGCGGGGTATTGAAACCGCCATCCCATGCTTTGGACAAATTTTGACCATCGGCAACAACCGGAATAAAATTGGTAAAATTGAACTGAAACTGTGCCTGAACAGCAAACTGACAACAGATAAACACAAGGACCCAGCACTTCATGTTTTAAAATTACGGTGTTTTTGGGTTCGGTGCATGCCAAAGCAAAATTCTTTTGTCGTCGCCGGCACTAGCAAAACCATTTTCAATGGCAATTAGGGCATTGATAGAATGCCGATGACCCGCCATGTGCAAGTCTAGCTTTTGCTGAATTTGATCGTTCAATTGTGACCAAATCTTAATGGATTTGTCTCGGGAAGCTGAAACATAGTTGCCATCTGCTAAGATAAGCAGTTGATAAATAGTGCCAAGGTGCGCAGGAAAGGCATTTAACTTTTGGCCACTTGCAGACCAGCGTCTTATGTACGCATCTTTTCCAGCGCTTAGGATGTCGCCACTGGGCATTATACAAAGTGCCGTGCAACCCTCTTGGTGCGCATAAATTTGTTGTGTTTCATTGAAATACGTGGTGTCAATCTTGCGGAAAAAGCCATCGGCGCTGGCAAGCAGCAAATAACTGCCGTCAGGAGCCACCACAATTTGGCGGATTTTGCCACAAGAAAAAGGCAAGTTTAGAAGTAAATTCCAGTGGAAATCCCACACCAAAAGGTTGCCCTCAGCATCGGCTGTGTAGTGTTGCTTGCGCGTCGGATTGGTAGCAATGGCAAAAACAGCGGCCTTGTGCGCTTTAAGGAACTTGAGTTCCACTTTAGACGCAGTATCTATGAGGTGTATGCTGCCATCGGACAAACCAATTGCCAAATGCTGTTGTGCTGAAAGAACGCATAAACTGAAAGGCGCCTGCGTGCAGCGAATAGCGAAGTGGTCTTGTTGGCCTGTACTTTTGTGCCAGCGCGCCACAAATTTGTCTGCGGAGGCTGAATAAATGTATTGGGCATCTTGGCTCAGCGCGTAGATGGGGCCTTGATGACCTGCAATTTGAAGGTGTTTGGAATAAAGCGCGAAGGACTTATTCTTGTTCATCGTCGGAGTCGGCATCGGCGTCGTCGTTGACTTGCTTGAGGCGATCTGCATAAGACTTCGGAAGAAAATCAAAGAAGGTATCTCCGCGTAGGCCTAAACGCAAACATTCCAATGGAATGATATCGTTGGGTGCGATGTTGCCCAAATTGACTTCGGCGCCAAAAAGCTTGATAAACCAAACCTGTTGGTTTTTTTGCGGCGCCTCCCATAAGATGTCTTCGGGTTTGA
>JBIIZI010000128.1:0-6044 GCA_044346375.1 Crocinitomicaceae bacterium
TGCGGTCAAACGCAAAGTATCGGCCATCACTGAGATGGCAAATGAGGTTTTGTTGGTATTCAAAAAATTGGATAATTTGGGCGTCTTGGATGCCTCCAAAACAATTGTCAACAACCTGAACTGCCTGCGCTGTATTGATATTAAACAAAATTAAGCGTTCGCGGTATTGGTCAAAAAGCCAAATAAAGTCGGGCCTATTGCTGATTGCTACTTGTGTTATGTTGGAGAAATCAAAATCGAAAAATGCCAACAAACCATCTTTTAATTGCAAGGTGTTGTCAATGATACCCATCATTTGTTGTCCTTCCGAGTACACGAGCGCGCGCAAGCCGCTGAGAGCTTGTATGTCAGTGATTTCGCCGAGTATTTTAAATGTTTCTTGAAATGGTGCCGGATTTTGGTTTTGTTGCAGCCAAACAGTGTTTGCTTTCCATTGATAGAGTTGGCCCCATTCGTCGCTGGTCCAGTTGTAGGTGCTGTCTTTGAGAATGAGTTCTTTTTCTAGCACCCAAGTTTGGCTATTAACGAGGTTGGTGAGGAGAAGTCCGAGGAGAAGGGATGTGAATTTCATTGACAACTCAAAATTTCTTGAAGTAAAGTGTCGTGGTTTTGCAAACGCGGCACCTTATGTTGGCCACCAAGTTTACCTTTTTGCTTCAGCCAGCGGTGAAAAGTTCCGCTTGCTACCATCGTTATGAACGGCGCTCCGATGTTGATATTGCCTTTGCGTTTGGCATCGTAGTCTGCATTGATCAGTTTGAGTTGTTGGTCGAGGGTGTTGCAAAAAGCAGGGAGGTCGGAGGGTTCGTTTTCAAATTCGATGAGCCAATGGTGTGCGCCAACCTCGTTTGACCTCGCGAAATTAGGTGCAGCGGTATATTCTCGGATTTGTACGCCGTGTGCTTGACACGTTTTGCTCAGGGCGCTATCGGCATGCTCGATAATCAGTTTTTCGCCAAAGGCATTGATATAATGGGCTGTTCGGCCACTGACCACGAAACGATACGGTTTGGTCTGGGTAAAGCGAATGGTATCGCCGATGATGTAGCGCCACAGCCCTGCCGAGGTGGAAATCACTAAAGCGTAGTCGGTGCCTGTCTGAACTTCCTCTAGTGCAATGACTTCTTTAGATTGCAAGCCGTCAAAGGCATCCATAGGGATAAACTCATAAAACACCTCTGAATTGGTCAGTAGAAGTAAATCTTTATTCTCAATTTGATCTTGTAGGCCAAAATAGCCCTCTGAAGCATTGTAATTTTCAACATAGTTCATTTCGGGCTTTCCGATGATTTGTTCAAAAGCCAGTTGGTATGGCGCAAACGACATACCGCCATGAATATAGAGCTCTAAGTTGGGCCAAACTTCTGCAATGGTTTGTTTTTGGCTCTTTTCTAGTACTTTTTGAAGCAAAAGGAGGGTCCAGCTAGGGACGCCAGCAATGATGCAGATGTTTTCACCAAGCACCGACTCCGCCATGCGGTCGAGTTTGACTTCCCAGTTTTCCAAAAGTGCAATTTCTTTTTTAGGAGTTCTGCGCAGTTCGGTCCAGATAGGGAGGTTGTTGATGATGATAGCGGAGAGATCTCCGATGAAAACACCGTGGCTTTGTTGTTCGATTTTGCCTGTGCCACCCACAATTAGGTGCTTGGCGTTATAGAGTTTGCGACCTTCAAAGTTGTGGTAGTATTGGGCGAGTAGGTCTTTGCCGCCAGCGTAGTGGTTTTCTAAAAGCGAACTTTCGGTAATGGGTAAAATTTTGATGCGGTCGGCGGTTGTGCCAGATGATTTGGCAAACCATTTGGTAGCGCCTGGCCAGAGTAAGTCGGTTTCGCCTTCGATGGCGCGATCAATAAAAGGTTTGAGGCTGCCGTAGTCGCTTAATGGAACTTTAGATTGGTAGTCTGGATAATTGAATACAGACGCAAAGTTGTGGTCTTTACCGTAGGCGGTTTGAGCGCCTTCTAATAAAAGGAACTCAAGCGTACGTGCCTGATTTGCAAGAGGTTGATCGCGGTAGTCGTTGATGCGATCCATACGCCGACCAATCCACCAAGAAAATAAGGTGTTAAACGGCATAATGGTAATTGATTTGACTTAACCCCAGATGAGGATAGAGACAACGACGCTCAATAAGGCAATTGTGATGATCGTACCAATAGCTGCTGTTGACCCTTCGAAAAAATTATCGGACATAATGTTGTTTTTTGAGCTCCAAAAATAGCAATTCTTTTTAATCTCGGCTGCCCAAAAGGCGCAATAAAGACAAGAATAAATTGACAAAAGTTAAATACAATTGAAAACCAGCAAACAAGGCCAATTTTTGACGGAGTGTGCCGTCCATTTGGGCTTGGTGTGCCATGTTTTTGATCATTTGCATTTCGTAGGCCACAAGACCCGTAAAAATGAAGACAGAAACCAAAGAAATAATATATTCAAAACCACTGCTTCCTAAGAACATATTTACCACACTTGAAATAATAACACCAAAAAGTAACATGTATAACAAGCTGCCAAATTTGGTGAGGTCGGTTTTGGTGGTGTAGCCCAAGAAAGCCATGAAGCCAAAAGAACCTGCGGTGAGTAAGAAGGTGGTGGCAAGTGTGCTTGTGGAATAGGCCATAAACAATACCGAAAGGCTCATGCCGAGAAGCACTGCATACAACACAAAAAGCGCCATTAGCGTACCAAAAGAAAACTTATTGAAGCCACCGGCCATGACCAATGAAATGACGATAGGGGAGAACAAAACAATGTAAAAAACCATTGATACGCCGCCGGTAGCAGTCATGAAGAGCGAAGCTAGGAGCACTGGGTTGGTGCCAATAAAATAGGAAATGACGCCAGAAATAGTAAGTGCGGCAAACATGTAGTTATATACGCTTTTGATGAAGTCGCGGGCGTAGTCTTGGCTGAGTGAGCCTGAGTTTTGGTAGTTGAGATCTTCCATGATTAATGAATTTTAGCTTGTACTAAATTAATAAATTCTCTTCTTGTGGCGTCGTTGGTCATAAAAAGACCTGTAAAAGCGCTGGTGGTGGTAACGGAGTTTTGTTTTTGCACGCCGCGCATTTGCATGCACATGTGCGCGCATTCGATCACGACGGCAACACCTTTGGGAGCAAGGGTGCGCTGAATGGCATCTCTGATTTCTAGGGTCAGGCGTTCCTGAACTTGAAGTCTTCTTGAAAAAGCGTCTACAACTCTTGGAATTTTGCTGAGGCCTACAATTTTGCCGTCTGGGATGTAAGCAACGTGTGCTTTTCCAAAAAACGGTAACATGTGGTGTTCGCACATCGAATACACTTCGATGTCCTTGACAATAACCATTTCAGAGTAATCTTCATGAAAAATGGCAGATTCTATGATTTCATCGGGATTGAGCTGATAGCCGTTTGTCAGAAACTGCATGGCTTTGGCAACGCGTTCTGGTGTTTTGAGTAGGCCTTCGCGATTGGGGTCTTCGCCGAGTTCGGAGAGCACACTGGCGTAGAGGTCTTGCAAATTTGAATTTTCCAAGTGAATAGTTTTGGTAAGCTAACGAGAATGGCTTAAAAAGGTTCCTTTCCGCCGTAGTATTCTACGTAATTGTTTTCGGTCTCGACAAGTTTGATTTTGGCGAGTTCACCGCCGTTTTCAAGTACGAGCGGAGCGAGGATGTCCCAGATGGCAATAGCCATGATTTCTGTAGATGCCATTTGACCGGCCAAAAACGGAACGTCTAAGTTGAGGTTTTTGTGGTCGAGCGCTTCAATGATGTGCTCCTTGACAATTTGGCTCAGGAGTTTGAGGTTCATGATAAAGCCGGTGTCGGGGTCTGGAATGCCTTTGACGGTCACCCAAAGCTCAAAGTTGTGGCCGTGCCAATTGTGGTTGGCACATTTGCCAAAAACCTCCCAGTTTTTTTCGTCGGACCACTCTGGGCGCCAAAGTTTATGGGCGGCATTGAAGGTTTCGCGACGTGTGATGTATGTTGTTTTCATGACGTAAGCCTAATTACGATGCAAAGTTAGTAAGAATGTCGCATTTCATGAGGCCATCGCGGTCAATTTCTGTCAATTGGACGGCTACAATTTGATTGATCAGGCGGGCATCATAAGGCGTCTTTACTTTCACGTAATTTTCTGTGAAGCCATAGAGCAGGCCTTCGTTTTCTTCTTGCTCGAAAAGCACTGTTTTGTTTTTGCCGACTTGTGTCTGGTAGAATGCTTGTTTTTTGCGGTCCGACAACAAGTGGAGTATCTTGCTGCGTTCGCGTCGGGTTTCCATCGGGACTTTTGTGCCTAGTTTGGGTGCACCGGTATTGGCGCGTTCGGAGTAGGTAAAGACGTGTAGGTAAGAAATATCGAGGTCTTTGAGAAAGTTAACGGTTGCAAGGAAATCTTCGTCGGTCTCGCCGGGAAAGCCAACAATGACGTCAACGCCTATACAGGTGTCCGGATTTATAGATTTAATTTGATGAACGCGTTCTGCATAAAGCCCGCTTAGGTATTTGCGGCGCATTTTTTCGAGGATCTGATCTGACCCGCTTTGCAAGGGAATGTGGAAATGCGGTACAAAACGCTTGGCTTCTTGCAAACAAAAATCAATGATTTCGTTAGAGAGCAAATTAGGCTCTATTGAAGAAATCCGAAAACGCTCAATACCCTCCACTTCGTCTAAGGCTTTAGTGAGTGCAAAGAAGTTTTCTTCGCTGCCTTGGCCAAAATCGCCGATATTGACACCGGTAAGCACCACTTCTTTTACTTCCGTTTGGGCGATCTTTTGCGCTTCTTGGATGGTTTGTGCCAAACTTGCATTGCGGCTTTTGCCACGGGCAAGTGGAATGGTGCAAAACGTGCAGAAATAATCGCAGCCATCTTGGACCTTCAAAAAGGAACGGGTGCGGTCACCAAAGGAGTGCGACGGTATAAAGTCGTGGGTGTGCTTGATGTTGTCGTGCACCACCTTTACTTCGCTTTTCTTTTCTAGATGCGCTAGGACATTGAATTTTTCATTGGCGCCTAGCACGAGGTCTACGCCAGGTATTTGACTGATTTCTTCAGGTTTGAGCTGCGCGTAGCAACCCAAAATAATCACCATAGATTCAGGAGATATTTTTTTGGCACGCTTGACAAGTTGCTTGCATTTTTTGTCTGCGTTTTCGGTAACAGAACAAGTATTGATTACAAAGATGTCTGGGTTGTCTTCAAAATCGACTTTTGCAAACCCGCCGTCTTCAAAGAGCCGCGCGATAGTAGAGGTCTCGGAAAAATTGAGTTTGCACCCTAGCGTATAAAAAGCAACACGTTCGAACTGATTCATCGCTGCAAAAGTACAAAATCCTTAACTTTGCGTCAAACTAATGTTATGAAGTACGATATCGCAGTAATTGGAGGAGGAATTGTTGGCGCGGCCACGTTGTATAAGCTACAAAGAAAATTCCCTGACCTCAGTATTGTACTTTTTGAAAAAGAGGCATTATTGGCCGATCACCAAACGGGCAACAATTCTGGTGTCATCCACTCTGGCCTCTACTATAAGCCAGGTTCTTTAAAGGCCCGCAATTGCATTCAAGGCCGCAAAGAACTCGTGCAATTTGCCAAAGAACACAATATCGCCCACGACGTCTGTGGTAAAGTTGTTGTGGCAACCGATGCTTCAGAACTTCCTAACATGGACAAAATCTTCAATACCGGCCTAGAAAACGGCATTGAAGGCATTGAGAAAATTACGGCTGCTCAGGTCAATGAAATAGAACCCCACGTCAAGAGCATTGGCGGAATTTGGGTTCCAGTAACTGGCATCATCGATTTTAGAGGCGCTACCCAAAAAATGGTCGAGTTGGCGCTAGCTGCGAATCCGCAAAGTGCCATGCATTTAAACTGTGAGGTACAAGGCATCGAAAAAGGGGAGGCAGCCAGCACCATCTTTACAAGTAAAGGTAAATTTGAGGCACGTTATCTCGTTTTTTGTGCAGGTTTACAGGCCGACCGCCTGGCGCGCAAAGACGGCGTTGACCTCAAAGAACAAGTCGTTGGGTTCCGCGGAGACTACTACGAACTCAC
>JBIIZI010000129.1:0-5998 GCA_044346375.1 Crocinitomicaceae bacterium
TTGCAGATGCTACTGGTGCTGTAAAGGTAGCACATTGCGCAGCAACATTATTCATCGACAAAACAGTCAACGCAATGACGATCCAGCTAAACAATTGGGTAAGGAATGATTTTGGCATAGTGCTTGTGTTTGGTGATGAGAAGCGCGCAGATTTTGGGGACAAGTCGGATGCTTGTGTTGACAAAATTGATGGGTTGAATGCGGAATTCTGGTTGCTTTTCATAATCTTAATATTGATTCGTTGAGGCAAAAACATTTGCAATTTTTGGAACGCACAAAAAGCCGAGCATACGCTCAGCTATCTCAAAAAAGGCGAAATTGCCCGCTTTGAAGCGAAAATTGTAATTGTAGTTATGTCTCAAATTTTTATTTCCAAATATTTATATTGGTTAATACAACAAATTCATTATCATTAAATTAGACTTTATTAACGCTAATTTTTGAGCTTGAATGTTGATAAATATTTTCAATTTTTTAATAAACTTGATGGCAAAAGTAGGTCAATTATGTGGTTTGACCTAAAAAATTGTTAAACAAAATTGCAGTTTAACACTAAGTTCATCTTTGATCAACTTCCACTATTTTGTGAAATAGGTGAGCATTTTCCGCTAGGAAAAAATGAATATGTATATTTGCTTCCTGTTATAGAATTTCACGTTTAGTTTGGCAAAAATGAAGCAAATCCAGATGGTCGATCTCTCGACTCAATACCAAAAAATCAAACCCGCTATCGACGAAGCCATTGCCGACGTAATTCAAAATACCGCATTTATCAACGGACCTGCCGTTGGGCAGTTTGCCACTGAACTTGGGCAATATCTTGGAGCGGCGCATGTCATTCCTTGTGCCAACGGAACCGATGCTTTGCAAATTGCACTTATGGCACTGGGCTTGAAACCCGGCGACGAAGTCATTACACCGAGCTTTACTTATATAGCTACCACAGAAGTGATCGCCTTACTTGGCCTCACACCTGTTTTTGTTGAGGTGGATCCACAAACTTTTTGTATAGACGCTGCTGCAATCGAAGCTGCCATTACACCGCGCACCAAAGCAATTGTGCCGGTACACTTATATGGTCAGGCCGCAGACCTCAATGCAATTATGGAAATTGCGCACAAACACCAACTTTATGTAATTGAAGACAACGCACAAGCCATAGGCTCCGACTACCACCTTTCCGATGGAAGGGTTCAGAAAACCGGAACCATCGGCCACATTGGTTGTACTTCTTTCTTTCCGAGCAAAAACTTAGGTTGCTATGGCGACGGCGGTGCACTATACACCCAAGATGCTGAACTCGCGCGCAAAATCAAAATGATTGCCAACCATGGGCAAGAGCAAAAATACATCCACGATGTTGTGGGTTGCAACTCTCGCCTAGACACCATTCAAGCGGCAGTTTTGCGCATCAAATTGCGTCAACTAGACAATTACATAGATGCACGCAGAGAAGTCGCTTCTGCTTACGATGCCGCATTTGCCCAAATTCCAGGCGTCGAAATTCCTTTCAGAGCCCCCGACTCCAAACATGTTTTTCATCAGTATACCCTCAAACTCACGGGTCACAGCCGCGAGGCGCTGCAAGCACATTTACAAGCAGCGGGTATTCCGACCATGATCTACTACCCTATTGCAGCTCATCGTCAAAAAATGTTCGCAGACTTCCAACTAGGCGAGCTTCAATTGCCCCTTACCGAACAACTCTGCGGGCAAGTCATCAGTTTGCCAATCCATACCGAAATGGACGAGCAACAATTACAATATATTATAGAACACTTCCTTTCCTTTTTTAAATGAAAAATATTGCAGTAGTAGGTACCGGCTATGTCGGTTTGGTTACCGGAACTTGTTTTGCTGAAACCGGCAACCAAGTCATTTGTATTGACATCGACAGCGCTAAAGTCGAGAAAATGAAACAAGGTCAGATTCCGATTTACGAACCTGAACTCGACGTACTCTTTGAACGCAACATCAAAGCAGGCCGTTTGCATTTCACCACTGACCTCGCTGCCGGTATTGCCGATGCCGAAATCATCTTTTTAGCCCTCCCTACTCCGCCCGGAGAAGATGGCTCTGCCGATTTATCCTATATATTAGGTGTGGCTGACCAACTCGGCAAAATGCTCACCGACTATAAAGTCATTGTCGACAAAAGTACGGTGCCAGTAGGTACGGCAGATCGCGTTCACGCCGCCATTGCAGCCAACGCTAAAGTTGACTTCGCGGTAGTTTCTAATCCTGAATTTTTGCGCGAAGGCTATGCAGTAGCCGATTTCATGAAGCCAGACCGCGTGGTCATTGGTTGTTCGGACGAACGCGCAGCCAAAATCATGGAAAGCCTCTACAAACCGTTTGTGCGCCAAGGCAATCCCATCTATTTTATGGATGAGAAGTCTGCGGAACTCACTAAATATGCAGCCAACTCCTTTTTAGCGACCAAAATTACCTTCATGAATGAAATCGCTAATTTTTGTGAGGTGGTGGGTGCCGACGTCGACAAAGTACGCATCGGTATTGGCGCCGACAGCCGCATAGGCAAGCGCTTTTTATTCCCTGGTATTGGTTACGGTGGTTCTTGTTTTCCAAAAGACGTTCAAGCTCTAGCTAAGTCAGGCACTGACTACAACTACGATTTCAAGATCTTGCAAGCGGTGATGGAAGTCAATGAAAACCAAAAAACTGTCCTTTACCCGCGCATGCTCAACTTCTTTAGAGGCGATCTAAAAGGTAAAAAAATTGCAGTTTGGGGCTTGGCTTTCAAGCCAGACACCGACGACATCCGCGAAGCACCAGCTTTGTACATGATCCGCGCTTTATTGGCAGCTGGCGCTACCGTTACTGCCTACGACCCAGAGGCAATGGAGAACGTCAAAGGTGTTTTTGGAGACCAAATCAGCTATGCAAAAGACGAATACGCAGCGCTTTTACAAGCAGACGCGCTCTTGATTTGCACTGAATGGAGCATTTTCCGCAACCCGAATTTCATCGCCATGAAAGACCTCATGGCCGATAACGTTATCTTTGACGGCCGTAACCTATTTGATTTGAACGAACTCACCGAAAAAGGCTTCTATTATAGCAGTATCGGTAGAAAAACTATCCATAGAAACTCATGAAACGTGTTTTAATTACCGGCGCGGCCGGCTTTTTGGGTTCTCACCTTTGCGAGCGCTTTATCAACGATGGTTATCATGTCATTGGCATGGATAACCTCATTACTGGGCGCCTCAAAAACATCGAGCACCTCTTTGCTCACCCGCATTTTGAGTTTTACCACCACGATGTTTCCAAATTCATTCATGTACCGGGGCAGCTCGACTACATTCTGCATTTTGCATCGCCAGCTAGCCCTATTGATTACCTCAAAATTCCGATCCAGACCCTCAAAGTAGGCTCGCTCGGCATCCACAACTGCTTAGGTTTAGCCAAGGCAAAAGGTGCGCGTCTCATGATTGCCAGTACTTCTGAAGTTTACGGCGACCCAAGTGTGCATCCGCAGCCAGAAAGCTACTGGGGCAACGTAAACCCTGTGGGGCCACGCGGCGTTTACGACGAAGCCAAGCGTTTTCAAGAAGCCATCACGATGGCTTACCACACTTACCACGGTTTAGAAACCCGTATTGTGCGCATCTTCAACACCTATGGGCCACGCATGCGCCTCAACGACGGCCGTGTATTACCAGCGTTTATTGGTCAAGCACTCCGCGGCGAAGACCTCACTATTTTTGGCGATGGTTCCCAAACACGCAGTTTTTGCTACGTCGACGACCTCATCGAAGGCATCGTTCGCCTCTTGCACTCAGACTGCTCTGACCCCGTTAACATCGGAAACCCAGACGAAATTACCATTGGCCAGTTTGCCGAAGAAATTATTGCCCTTACCGGCACCAGCCAAAAAGTCATTTACAAAGATTTACCTGTAGATGACCCTAAGCAACGCCAGCCAGAAATTAGTAAAGCGCGCACTTTACTCGGTTGGGAACCCCAAGTGGACCGCAAAGAAGGCTTGAAACGCACTTATGCTTACTTCAAGAGCCTTTCTGAAGAGGAATTGCGCCAAACTGACCACAACAATTTTGACCAATACATTACCAAATAATGAGCTATTTTGCCCATGAAACTGCAGTCATTGATGCCGGTTGCCAAATTGGCGAAGGCAGCAAAATTTGGCATTTCTCGCATTTAATGCCCGGTTGCACCCTCGGAAAGGGTTGCAACATTGGCCAAAATGTCGTGATTTCTCCAGAAGTAGTACTCGGCAACAACGTCAAAGTGCAAAACAACGTCAGTATTTACACGGGCGTGATATGTGCCGACGACGTCTTTTTGGGCCCTTCAATGGTGTTTACCAACGTCATTAACCCAAGAAGCGCCGTTAACCGACGCGATAGCTATTTGCGCACCCACGTGGGCCAAGGAGCCAGTATTGGCGCCAACGCTACCATTGTTTGCGGCCACGACATCGGTGCTTTTGCCTTTATTGGTGCCGGCGCTGTTGTCACCAAACACGTACCCGCTTACGCACTTGTGGTGGGCAACCCTGCCCGCCAAATGGGCTGGATGTCTGAATTCGGGCACCGCCTTCAATTTGACACCGATGGGCGCGCCACTTGCCCCGAAAGCGGCCAACAATACCAATTAACAAACGGATTAGTAAACAGAATAGATGCATAAAATAAAATTCGCCGTAGTTGGCGCCGGACATATCGGCAAGCGCCACGCCGAAATGATCCGACGCGATGCAGAAGGCGAACTTGTGGCTTTAGTAGACCCCCGCGGAGCCGAAGCTTGCGGCGCTTTAGACTTTGGTGTTCCGTTTTTTAACGACATCAACGACCTCCTGGCTAGCGACATTGCGTTTGACGTCGTTAACGTATGTACCCCCAACGGCCTACACGCCGACCAAGCCCTTAAAGCACTCGAAGCCAAAAAACACGTAGTATGTGAAAAACCAATGGGCCTTACTACCAAAAGTTGTGAAAGTATCATTTACAAAGCCTTACAAGTTTCTCGACAAGTTTTTTGCGTCATGCAAAACCGCTATTCGCCACCATCCGTTTGGATCAAAGACCTCATCGACCGCAAAGTACTCGGCGACATCTATATGGTGCAGCTCAACTGCTACTGGAACCGCGACGAACGCTATTACAAAGCGGGCGGCTGGAAAGGCACCAAAGATTTGGATGGCGGTACGCTTTTTACCCAATTTAGCCACTTCATCGACATCATGTATTGGCTTTTTGGCGACATCCAAAACATCCAAGGCAAATTTGCCGATTTCAACCACAAAGACGCTACCGATTTTGAAGACTCCGGCTTTGTGAGCTTTGATTTTATCAATGGCGGCATGGGCAGCCTCAACTATTCCACTTCTGTAGCCAACCAAAACCTAGAATCGAGCATGACCATTATTGGGCAAAATGGCTCTGTTAAAATTGGAGGGCAATACATGAATGAAGTAGAGGTGTGCAACATTACAGGCTACGAAATGCCAGAACTAGCACCTACCAACCCTGGCAACGACTACGGCCCCTACAAAGGCTCTGCTGCCAATCATAACTACGTTATTTCTAACGTCATAGACACCTTAAACGGCCGCACAGCCCCAACTACCAATGCCCTTGAAGGCATGAAAGTAGTGGACATCATCGAACGCATTTACGCGGTGCGCGACGCACAATTTTCACATTAATACAGCTTCCCTTCATGATTTACCAGGACCTCATCGATAAAAACACCAAACTCGCAGTTATTGGATTGGGCTATGTTGGCTTACCAATTGCGCTCGAATTTGCCAAGCGCATCAAAGTCATTGGTTTTGACATCAATGCCGGACGTATTGCCCAAATGCAACGAGGTGAAGACCCAAGCCGCGAGCTCAGTGCTGCTGATTTCGAAAACCGCGACATCACCTTCACTTCCAACATCGAAGACCTCAAAGAAGCCACCTTCTTTATTGTGGCGGTCCCTACGCCCATAGACGACACCAACCTCC
>JBIIZI010000130.1:0-5976 GCA_044346375.1 Crocinitomicaceae bacterium
CCTTCCCTTCACAAACAAGTGTTACTTCATTTTGACAAACATCAAAAACTTTTGGATTTTTGCACCTTCAATAATGGCATTTTGACTGCAAATAAAGATCAGCTCATTTGTTATTTGCACTCTGATAAAACCAAGGATAAAATTGGTTTTTTACAAACGCATTACCTCAAAAACCGGATCACTGGAGAATACACGCAAAGCAATTCACTCATTGAAGGCTTCAAAGTTCTAGACCGACAGCATCTTGAGTTACATATATGGGTTTGTCCTAAGAATTTGTATGCCAACCTTGGTCATAAAACCATTTCAAAAATTGATTATTCAGTATACAAAGAGAAGAAAATTTTAAAGGTTAAAATTTCTGATTGCAGTTTTGATCACGCGTGCAATGAAATAGGCATCAGTACCATTTCAGGGCAAATACTGTATACGAATTTGCTTCGATTTACAAATTCATCGCAATTAAAGCAACTGATATCTCAAATCATGAATTATAACACTAAGGATTTGCCGGCTAGTACCCCCGGGTAAAAGCCCTATTTTTGTTTTCGATTCAAATAAGATAGACTTCGGTTCGTTTTTAGCCAAATCAAAAATCACTTCATGAAATCCTTTCTCTTTTTTGCCTTTTTACCTTTTTCATTTTTAGCGCAAACCGTATCGTATGCAGACGTTGGTGTAATTGTCAATTTGAATAGCCCTGAGTCTATTGCAATTGGGAACTATTTTCAAGCTGCTCGTAACATTCCAACACAAAATTTAATTTATGTCAATGTGCCAAATACGGAAGTAATCAATGACAGCGTTTTTAATGTTTTACGTGCACAAATTGAAGCCGAAATACTCAATTCAGGCCTTGAAAATACACTCAATTATCTGGTAACAACCAAAGGCGTTCCACTCAGAAGGTCGGGTATAGATTGCATTGTAAATCAAGGGAACGGCGACTGCGGCTCCGTAGATTCTGAGCTTAGTTTGATTTTAGGAACACATGCTTCAAATATTGCCCAGAGCAATGCCTTCATCCATCCTTATTTTAACCAAAATGTGCACTTCACAAGAAGTCAGTTTGGAATGTATTTAGTAACCCGACTAGACGGTTTTACGGTTGGTGACGTCAAACAAATGATAGAACGCAGCGGGCCAAATACGGCTGTTAACCCTTTAGCTTTTCAGAATATTCTCGATTTGAATGAGGCACAAAGCAATGATTCCCTGTACTTTGTAGACACCTATATCAACCCTGCTTTCAATGCATTTCAAACAGGGAATTGGTTAACTCAAACCGATTACAATACTTCGCCAGTTACTGATCAATCCAACGTGCTTTCATTCCTTAGCACTGGCTTTGGCCCTCTATCCGACTACCCGCAAAATTTTAGCTTTGTGCCAGGTTCTTTTGCAGCTTTAACCACCTGCTCCACTGCTGCAGCGTTCGATAGCGTGTCTAGTTCGAACGCCACCTTTACCCTATCTGATTTAATTGCCCAGGGCTGTACTGCTGCGCATGGTTACGTCAATTGTATCTATGTTTCTCAATTGTTTCGAGCCGATATTTTAGTCAATCGCTACCTCGATCAAGCGGCGCATTACAATCTAGCAGAAAGTTTTTATATGGCTGAGCGTTTTGCCTCTTGGCAAGGCGTAATTGTTGGCGACCCGAAAACCACGCTTATAGCCGACAACACAGCCGGTTTGGCTCCAACGGCTCCATCCATTGACGCCCTAATGCTTTACCCAAATCCGAGTCGGGGTACGTTTCAAATCAAGGGGATTGATCCAAATCGTCCGATTTCAGCTGTAATTCACACGTTAACTGGTCAACAAATTCAAAGTATTGAAACCATTAATGAGCAAACAAAATTGGAAATTGAAAATAAAGGCGTGTTCTTTATTACTTTATATGAAAATGGTGCTTCGATCGGAATGAAGAAAGTGGTGGTGGAGTAAAAAAACAATTTTATTTCAGTAAATTCACTGACATAAAATTGTACCTTTAAAGGTACATTTGTGGGAGATCATTCCACATGGCACCAATACTTGAATATTTAAACGGACTTCGTATCGATATCTATAGTCGTGAGCACCTGCCTGTACATATTCACGTTAAATATGGGGAGAAAGAAGCATTGATAGATGTCAGAAGTTCAAAAATACTGATGGGCAACATCCCAAGTCGGAAATTAAAAAATTATTGAAGTGTGGTTAAATGAAGGCGAGCGAAGATCGTTAATTGAAAAGAATTTCTTTGAATTAAACCCTCATTTGAAATTCAGTAATACACTAACCGGAGAAAATGAAAAAAAGTAGTAATTCTTTCAGAGGTCTGCCAAAAATTCTAAGGATCAATCACATAGACCCGGAGAACTTAAAGATTTCCGTACTATTTAACAACGGCGATAACCGCGTGCTTGACTTCAAGCGTATTTTTAACGAAGATTGGAAGATCCAATCAACCGATATAGAATATCCCTTAATGAAACCGCAAGAATTTCAAAAGGTAGCATTAGTCAAGAATACGCTTTCTTGGAAAAATATCAAACCCTATTTAACAAACGAAAATGGCGAGCAAGTTGCCACAGTTTATGATGTTGGTGCTGACGTTTTATACGGTTTGAGCACTGAAGACGCCGAACGCACCCAAAGCATCGGAGCCTTGTTCAAAAGTTGGCGTATGACTGCACAACTTACCCAAGATGAAGTTGCACAAAGAGCAGGTACATCGAGAACATACATTTCAAAACTTGAAAACGATACCCAAGCAATCGAACTCAAAACACTGAGTAAAATTGTCGAGGCTAGCCTTGGTAAAAAACTTGTCTTAAGTCTTCAATCTTAACAATTAACTCAATACCCACCAGCACCGCCAGAAATTTGCTCTATGGGGTGCCAAGTGGTTTTGATTTCTTGAAAATCAGAGATATAAGACAACCCTTGTGTGCTTTTTACGTATAAAGGCTCCGCATAAATTCGCACGCGCTTGAGGTTTTCAATGGCGGCTTCTTGTGCCGCGATACTCAACTCAGTAGAGAGCGACGCCAAGCTGAGTGCATTGACATCCATGTGACCGGCCAGTGTTGGCAACAACTCACCTACTTCGCCGGTTAATATATTCACTACTCCGCCCGGTACATCTGAGGTGGCAAGCACTTCGGCAAACGTAATGGCGCAGAGTGGATGGTTTGTGTTGGCCATAACAACTACCGTGTTTCCACCTATAAGCACTGGTAAAATTTGAGAGATGAGGCCTAGGAGCGCCGTTTCTTGACAAGCAACGACACCCACCACCCCCATTGCTTCGGGGCTAGAGAAATTGAAATGTGGGCTAGAAACTGGGTTTACACTGCTGATCAACGCTTGGTATTTATCGGCCCAACCCGCGTAATAAACACAGCGGTCTATACTCATCTGGACCTCTTGTTCGGCACTTTGCTTCTCAAGACCCATTACTAGCAATTCCTCAATAAATTGAACTTTTCGGGTCTCGAGTATTTCGGCTATTCGGTAAGCAATTTGACTGCGGTTAAATGCAGACTTACCCGCCCAAGAACCTTGTGCTTTGCGTGCAGCCTGTACGGCATTGCGTACATCTTTGCGCGATGCCAAACAAGCGTTTGCCACGTGGCTGCCGTCTGCTGCCAACACAGGATAGGTGCGTCCGCTTTCAGTGCGCGGAAACTGACCACCAATATAGAGTTTATATGTTTTGAGGATTTCCATTAGTTCTTGAATTGAAGGTAAGCACTGAGGCCATGGCGGCCACCCTCGCGGCCAAAACCGCTTTCTTTGTAGCCACCAAAAGGTGATGCGGGGTCAAATTTGTTGTAGGTATTGGCCCAAACTACCCCGGCTTGCAATTGGCTACTGAGGCCAAAAATACGCGCACCGTTGGCTGTCCAGACACCTGCCGCGAGACCATAGGGCGAGTTATTGGCTTTTTGAACCACCTCTTCCATTGTGCGGAAGGTTTGAATGGTGAGCACTGGACCAAAGATCTCTTCCTGAACAATGCGCGCACTTTGTGCAACATCCATAAATAGTGTGGGTTTACAATAATAACCAGAACTGGGTAGGTCGCAAGTTGGTTGATAAATTTCGGCACCCTCTTCTAGACCCAATTGAATGTAACGCTCAATGGTTTCGAGTTGCTTTTTAGAGTTGATGGCTCCAATATCCGTGTTTTTGTCGAGCGGATTGCCCACATAAATGCTTTGCAAACGAAATTTCAGCTTGGCCAAAACTTGTTCAGCAATAGATTCTTGGACAAATAATCTCGAACCCGCACAACATACATGGCCTTGATTAAAGAAGATAGAATTGATGATGCCCTCTACTGCTTGGTCAATTGGCGCGTCTTCAAGGATGATATTTGCCGACTTACCGCCGAGTTCGAGAGTGACTTTTTTAGAGGTGCCTATACACGCCTTTTGAATTTGTTTTCCAACGGCAGTGCTGCCCGTAAAGGCAATTTTATCTACATCCGGATGCGCTACCAACGCTGCACCGGTGTCGCCATAACCTGTGACAATATTGACCACCCCAGCCGGAAGCCCAGCTTCTTGACAAATTTCTGCGAATTTGAGTGCAGTGAGCGAGGTGGTTTCGGCAGGCTTGAGTACAACGGTATTGCCACATGCCAAAGCAGGTGCAACTTTCCAAGCGAGCATCAGCAATGGGAAATTCCATGGTGTAATTTGGCCCGCAACACCCAATGCCTCCATTTGCTGACCTGGAAAAGCTTCCTGTAATTTATCGGCCCAACCAGCGTAATAGAAGAAGTGATTGCATGCCAACGGTATGTCGATATCTCTTGACTCGCGAATAGGTTTGCCGCCGTCTAAGGTTTCTAAAACAGCGAGTTCTCTGGCTTTTTCTTGCATGAGCCGCGCAATGCGAAACAAATACTTGCCACGTTCAGCTCCACTGAGTTGAGACCAAACGTTGTCATAGGCAGCGCGTGCTGCTTTTACCGCTAAATCGATGTCGGCGGTATTTGCCTGAGCAATTTGGGAGAGCTGTTTTTCATCGGCAGGATTGACTGTTGCAAAATAGGTTGCAGACAATGGCGCTTGCCATTTACCATCGATAAAAAGTTCGTATTGCGGCTTGATTTGGACCTGTGCGACAGACTCCAATGAAGGTTCGAGGTTCCAAGTTGAGTTGCTCATGATTAGTCTATTGAAAAGTAGGATGCTGATTGGTATTTGCCAGTCAGCTGTTTTTGGTATTGCATCAGGAGGTCGTTGGCCAGGCTACTGGCGCCAAAACGGTACCATTGATTGGTCAGCCAGGCCTCACCCAACACTTCCTTAACCATTAACAGATGTTGGAGTGCTAGTTTGGAGGAAGAAATGCCACCAGCGGGTTTCATACCGACCATTTGACCTGTTTTGTCGAAGTGATCTTTTATAGCAGTAAGCATGGTATGCACTACTGGAAAAGTAGCGGCAGGCTGAATTTTACCAGTTGAAGTTTTGATGAAATCGGCTCCGGCAGCAATTGCTAAATCGGAAATCTTGCGGACTTGGTCTAAGGAGTCGAGCTCGCCAGTTTCAAAAATAACTTTGAGGCGGGCCGCACCACAAAGGGCTTTAATGGCTGCAATTTCGTCGTAGACAAATTGGTAATCGCCAGCTAAGAAACAGCCGCGCGAGATGACCATATCGATTTCGTCGGCACCGTTGTCTAAGGCATAGAGGGTATCAAGTTTCTTTACTTCAAAAGGCGCTTGACCCGATGGAAAAGCCGTAGAAACACTCGCTACTTTTATGCCCGATGCACCAAGTGCTTTTTTAGCCACGCCCACCATTGTTGGGTACACACAGACCGCAGCAACCGTTGGTAAGTCAGGTGCTTGGTTGTGCAAATGTTGGGCTTTATAGCAAAGCTGCCGAACTTTAGCGGGGGTGTCTTTCCCTTCTAAAGTAGTGAGGTCTATCATGGAAAGTGCCATTCGCAAACCTTGTATTTTGGCTG
>JBIIZI010000204.1:0-3358 GCA_044346375.1 Crocinitomicaceae bacterium
TGGTATACCGTTATCGTTACTGATGCCAATGGTTGTTCGGTTCAAGACAGCATTTTTGTCGATGTCTTAGGTTTGAATCACAGCTCAGCGCAGTTACTTGAAGCTTATCCCAATCCGAGCAATGGCTTGTTTCAACTCAGTCAGGAGGTAGAAAAACTAGAAGTATTTGATTTGCAAGGGCGTCTGATTGGTCAATTTACTGCGACGCAAGAAGTAGATTTGCGTCATTTGGCTACCGGTACTTACCAATTGATTTGCAAGGTGAACAAGCGCACACAATTTTTGAGAATAGTGAAGCAATAAGGCTTTCATTTTCAATTAATTCCTGTAAATTAGTGCAAACTATTGCGCTAAAAAATATGAAAGGTTTACTCCTTCTTTTATGTTTCTTGTTCTACTTGGATCAAACAATAGTAGCCCAAGTTGCGCCTTTAGGATGGGAACAGCCCTACCAAAAAGCACGTGTTTTTATTGAGAATAAAGGGCAGTTCGACGCTTTTCAGACGCCTGAAATTGGAGAAATTGCTTACGCCATAGACTTCGGCTCTACACGCGTTTTTTTTGGTCAAAAAGGTGTGCGTTATTATTTCTTAGAAGCGCGACAAACAGCTAAATCTGAGCGCGACAGCCTACGTGCAGTCTACGCTACACAAGTTCCGCTTTACAAAGAAAAGGAACAGGTTGTCGGTAAGTTTGCCTTTAAGTCCGACGCTTTTCAAATTCAATTTGACGCTTGCAATGCTCAGGTTAAACTCTACGCAAAAGGCGAGCAGTCGGCTTATTTTGCATACCCTGAAGCCAATGCTTGTAAGGCGTTTTCGCTACTGATCTATGAAAATATCTATCCGAACATCGACTTGCATTATACCGTGCATCCGCAAGATGGCCTCAAATACGCATTTGTTGTGCATCCGGGTGCAGACCCCAAGCAAATTCAAATGAAATACGACAGGCCAGTTGCACTCAATGCAAATATGGAGCTTGAAATCCCAACATGCTTCGGACCTGTTCTTGATCATGTACCTTACACTTTTCAAAAGGATACCAATCAGGTGGTCGAGTCCTCTTTCAAACTAGTTGGGCAGACCGTTGCTTTTCAAATTGGATCCTATGATCTACAAGAGCAATTAATTATTGATCCCTGGACCCAAAGCCCCAATTTTGCAACCAACTGGGATGTCGTTTGGGAATGCGAACGCGATGGCGCAGGTAACGCTTATGCCTTAGGCGGCATCATGCCAATGCAAATTTTGAAATACAATTCAGCCGGTACCTTACTCTGGACCTACAACACCCCTTACGATACCTCTAACGTGTGGTTGGGTACTTTTGCCGTCGACAACATCGGTAATTCATATGTTACCGCAGGTTCAGTTGCCCAGATTCAAAAAATCAGTCCGGCCGGAGCCTTATTGGTCAATAACCCGAGCCCCGGTGGTATCTTATCAAGTGCTGAATTTTGGACCATCGCCTTTAATTGCGATGAAACTGCATTGGTTATCGGAGGAACCGGTGGTGCTTTATTACAACTTGATGCGGTGGTTTATAATGTCAATACCAACACCCTGAACATCAGCAACCAACAATTTATTTCAAATGGCCCAACGGCGTCATTTCCACCCAATATTGAAGAAGTGCGCTGTATTGCAGCTGCCCCGAACGGCAGATACTACTTCATGACCCACGACACCATCGGCTACCTCAGCGATAATTTTGGCGGCTGCCCAAATGGTTCGAGCAATTTTTATAAAGGTCCGCATGGCGCTAACTGGGGCTACAAATGCGAGAATTTCCGCTACGACAACGCTGGAATTCAAACACTTGCCATAGATACCGATCACATTTATATGCACAGAGGAAACGAAATCCAGAAGCGCAATTTGCAAGATGGTAGCTTCATTCAATCGAATGTGATTCCTGGGGGGCAATACAACACTTTGTTTCCGAGCGGAAGGTCCGTTGGTTCTGCAGGTATTGCCATTGATCAATGTGGCAATATTTATGTGGGTTCAACAACAGGCGTGGTGAAGTATGACGGCCTACTGATTCAACAAGCTTTTTATCCAACTAGTTTTGCTGTTTACGATCTCGAAATCAATACAAATGGTGAGTTATTGGTGAGTGGCGGAACCGGAACTTCCACTACGGGTACGCGCACTGGTGCCATTCGTTCAATGGCTATTGGTGCCTGTGCGCCTATCGCACTTACTTGCTGCGACGCAACGGTTTGTCAGCCTCAAAACGTTTGCCAAACAGATGCGCCTTTTCAGTTGGTAGCAGCTACGCCAGGTGGCGTTTGGAGTGGGCAAGGAGTCAATGCGCAAGGTGTTTTTGATCCGTCTGTAGCCGGCGCTGGAATACAAACGGTTGTCTATACCTTACCTTGTGGCTCTGATTCCTTGCAAATTACCGTTAGCCCTTGTACAGGTTTACAAGTTTGTATCGAGAGCAATGGTCAGCTCTCGGTTGCCGGTGGAGTAGGGCCTTATACTTGGGCTTACTACACCCCCGCATCGAGCACGCCTATCACCAATCAGACGGAATGTCAGAATTGCGGATATACCTGGTTTTTTGGCCAGTGTTTAAATGGACTCTTTCCGGCCACGAGCTGCAGTACCCCCGCTGGTTATGTCAATTTTGGCAGTGGCGTTAGCGTTACGGCCCCCGCGGGCCAAAGCCAATTACAAGTTACAGACAACGCAGGTGTTGTTTATCAGTTTACGCTTTCCCAAATTGCACCATGTACAGTAAACCCCTGCTCGGGCTTTTTGGCCAGTGAACAATCGCTCACCAATCCGAGTTGTTTTGGCGCAACGAACGGCAGTGTCTCTATTGCACTTGCTAATGGCACAGCGCCTTTTACCTACAATTGGAGTCCGGTGGCTGCAACAACAAACGCCATTACCAACTTAAGTGCCGGAAGCTACACTTGCACCATTACCGACGCCAACAATTGCGCTGCAATGTTCAATGCAACCTTAACAGAGCCTGCTCAATTGGAAATTTCTAGTGTCACCACTCCAACACCATGTGGTTTGTCAGAAGGAAGCATGACAGTTCAGGTAAGTGGGGGTACGGCTCCTTACAGTTATGATTGGTCACCATTTACCTCTACATTAGCCGTACTCAATAACCTCGGAGCCGGTTATTATACCTCAACCGTAAGCGATGCGAATGGCTGTTTGGTCAGTATAACAGATACCGTCTTGATCAGCAATGGCCCGCAACTCAATGAAAACATTACGCCTTCCTCATGCATGAGCAATACGGGCTCCATTACAGTATCTATCAGTGGCGGCACTCCTTCATATACCATTTCTTGGCTTCCTAATTTAGGAAATACACCAAGCTTAACTAG
>JBIIZI010000014.1:0-20294 GCA_044346375.1 Crocinitomicaceae bacterium
CTAGCGAAAGTAGTTCTTTGGCGGCTTGATGCTTGGCATGGTGAGTCCTGATTTTTTCGTAGTCGGTTCGGAGTGCAGTAAGAAAGTCTGGTTTTTTAGGGCCGAGGAGGCTCTCCACAACCGTTACCGAACGCGAGGCATCTAGCACATGGATAACCGCTCCAGAGGGATAGTGCGCTTCAATTTTAACGGCAGTGTGTACTTTTGAGGTAGTGGCGCCGCCGATGAGCAAAGGAATGGTGAGGCCAGCGCGCTCCATTTCTTTGGCTAAATGCACCATTTCGTCTAGTGAAGGAGTGATAAGGCCACTCAGGCCAATGGCATCTACGTTTTGTTCGATGGCGGTTTGAATAATGACTTGCGGCGCTACCATGACCCCGAGGTCGATGATTTCGTAGTTGTTGCAGGCCAAAACAACCCCAACGATATTTTTGCCAATGTCATGCACATCGCCTTTGACTGTAGCCATCAGGATTTTACCAGCAGCTTGTTGTTTGCCATCTTTGGATGCTTCAATGAAAGGCAACAAATAGGCAACTGCTTTTTTCATGACGCGTGCAGATTTCACTACTTGTGGCAAAAACATTTGTCCACTGCCAAAAAGGTCACCTACTTGGTTCATGCCATCCATGAGCGGACCTTCAATCACTTGAATGGGGCGTTCTACCAACTGACGCGCTGCTTCGACATCTTCATCGATGAATTCTACGATTCCTTTGATGAGGGCATGTGCCAAACGTTTTTCTACGCTTTGTTCGCGCCAAGTGAGGTCGGCGGTTTGTTGCCTGACGTCGCCTTTAACGGTGTCTGCAAATTCGAGCAAACGCTCGGTGGCGTCTGCTCTGCGGTTGAGTAGGACGTCTTCTACGCGCGTCAAAAGCTCGGGTTCAATTTCTGAATAGATTTCGAGCATGCTTGGGTTTACAATGCCCATGTCCATGCCGTGAGCGGTGGCATGGTAAAGAAATGCGGCATGCATAGCTTCGCGTACTTTGTTGTTTCCTCTAAAGGAAAACGATACGTTGGATACACCTCCACTCACATGAGCGCCTGGTGAGTTTTGACGGATCCATTGCGTTGCACGGAAAAAATCTAATGCGTTATTGGCATGTTCTTCCATGCCTGTGGCTACTGGAAATATATTTGGGTCAAAAATGATGTCGTCTTGCGGAAAGCCAACAACATCGACCAAAATACGGTAAGAACGCTCACATATTTCAATGCGGCGCTCAAAAGAATCGGCCTGGCCATTTTCATCGAAGGCCATTACAATTACTGCAGCACCAAAACGTCTGATTTCTTTGGCTTGCGCAATAAAATTGGCTTCGCCTTCTTTGAGTGAAATAGAATTGACAATCCCCTTTCCTTGCAAGCATTTGAGGCCTGCAAGAATGATTTCCCATTTAGAGGAATCTATCATGATAGGAATGCGGGCGATATCGGGTTCGGCAGCCAAAAGATTCAAGAAGCGCACCATTGCAGCTTTACCGTCGATCATGCCTTCGTCCATGTTGATGTCTAGCACTTGTGCTCCGCCATCGACTTGTTCGCGGGCAACGGCCAAAGCAGCCTCGAAATCGCCATCTTTGATCATGCGCAAAAAGGCCCGTGAGCCGGTAACGTTGGTGCGTTCACCAATATTCACGAAATTACTTTGTTCTGTGAGGACCAACGCCTCAAGGCCAGCTAACTTAAGCATTTGTAGGGTTCCATTTTCTTGGTGAGTACTTGGCGGCAACTTGAGCAATGGCAGCGATGTGTTCTGGTGTTGTGCCACAGCATCCGCCAATGACGTTGACTAAACTTTCTTGCAAAAACTGCTCAATTTGAGCGGCCATTGCGGCTGGACTTTCATCGTAAAGGCCAAATTCATTGGGTAAGCCGGCATTGGGGTGTGCACTTACTGCAAAAGGTGCTTTGTCATTGAGCACTTGTAAATAAGGACGCATCATGGAAGCACCTAACGCGCAGTTGAGTCCGATGCTGAGCAGCGGCATATGTGAAAGCGAGATCAAAAATGCCTCGGTTGTTTGTCCGGTGAGGGTGCGGCCAGATTGGTCGGTTATGGTACCTGAAACCATAATAGGTATTTGAAACCCGCGTTGCTCAAACACTTGATCGCAGGCATACAAGGCCGCTTTTGCATTGAGGGTATCGAAAACGGTTTCAATCAGTAAGATGTCAACGCCGCCATCCATGAGCGCTTGAATTTGTTGGGCATAAGCCATTACGAGGTCGTCAAAAGTAACTGCTCTAAAACCTGGGTCATTGACATCAGGAGATATAGAAGCGGTGCGGTTTGTTGGTCCTATTGAACCCGCTACAAATCGGGGTCTATCTGTAAATTCTGCAGCGACTTCTTTGGCGATTTTTGCGCCCTGAAAATTAATTTGATAGACGGCGGCTTCAAGATGGTAGTCGGCTTGTGCAATGGTGGTGCCCGAAAACGTGTTGGTTTCGATGATGTCGGCACCTGCAGTTAAGTAGGCGCGGTGGATATCTTTGATGATTTCAGGTCTTGTAATTGAAAGCAAATCGTTGTTGCCTTTTAAAGACATCGGGTGCTCTTCAAATGCGCCTTCTCGAAAATCAAATTCTTCGAGTTGGTGGCGTTGGATCATGGTGCCCATGGCGCCATCTAAGACGAGAATGCGTTGCTGGATGGCTAATTGTAATGCGCTGTTGGTCATAATTTGCTTGGCGAAAGGTAGAAACAGCGCGTTTCAACTTATCTTTTCCCAAATTTGGGATCGGATTTGGCACCTTTACAAGGATGTGAGGTTGCCAAGGTTTCATAGGGCCTGTCCCTCCACCTTTCTTAATAAGTTTATTTTAATGAACTGCTGCAAAGTTACGCAGGTTTTGCAAATTACAAGGGCAATAAGTAACGATTTGCGCCTTTATTTTCAAGTGCGCCTTTCAATTCAAGTTCAAAGAGTGCACTGCTGATGTATGAAACTGGTTGATTGGTACTTTGTGCGAGTTCATCGATGGTCCAGGCGTTTTTGGTTTTGAACTGATCGAGAATTTCTTTTTGAATACTGCTCAATTCCAGCAGATCTTGGATGCTGCGCTCTTGTTTTTGACCCGTCCAGTTCATGGTTTGAAGCAGGTCTTCGGCAGAGGTAAGCAGATGGGCTTGTTGATTTTTGATCAGGGCATGGCAACCTTCTGATTGCAATTGGTGAATAGGGCCAGGAAAGGCAAATACCTCGCGGTTGTAGTCGTTGCCGAGTTCGGCAGTGATCAAAGACCCACCATTTTTGTTGCTTTCAATAACGACAACGGCGTCGGCTAAACCTGCAATTATTCGGTTGCGCATCGGAAAATGCATGCGGTCTGGTTTGGTGCCGATGAGAAACTCAGAAAGCAGGCCTCCATTTTTGATCATTTCTAAGGCAAGTTTCCGATTTGATGCCGGATAAATGCGGTCGACACCATGGCCTAGCACCCCAATTGTTGCCAAACCATGATCAAGACATTGCTGATGCACCTCTGCATCCACACCTTTAGCAAGCCCACTGATCACCAAAATATCTTTGGGTAAATTCGAAATGAGTGCTTGAACGAGCTGCTTGCCATAAGGCGTTTGTTGGCGGGTGCCTACAATTGCGATGCACCTAGGTTTTTGCCAACTTGGCTCAACGCCTCTGTAAAAAAGCCCAAGTGGCGCGTCGGCGCAGTGTTTGAGGCGCGTTGGGTAAGATGCATCGGTAATGAAATGATAACTGAGCTTTTCGTTGTCCAGGTAAGGAAGTTGCCCTTGCGCTCTTAAAAGTGCATTTGAGCGGTCGGTTTTTTCGAGTTGGGCAATGGGAACGCTGGTCAGCTGTTGGAGCGCATTGAAGTTCATGAGAAAAAAATCGCGCGGGTGCTCGAGTAATTTGAGAATGCGCCGTGCACGAACCGGGCCGATGCCATGCAGTTGAGAAAAGGCAATTTGATAAAGTAGGTCTGAGTGTTCCATTTTTTTAATAGCTTCGGGTAAAGTTAGAACGAACAAACAGCAATGCATTCAGTAAAATTCACGATACTCTCAGTCATTTTTTTTCCTATTTGTGTTTTATCACAAGACCTCCTAAAGGACAGCATTCATTCGAGAACCAAAGATGAGAAAGCCGTATATGTCCGTGCCGGAAGATTTGAAAAAAACATTGAAGAGGTTTCCATTTCGATGGAAGTATTGCGTCCTTCACTTATTGCCAACAAGGGGTTTTCTAATCTCGAACAAGCTGTAGGCCAAAGCCCGGGCGTTTTTACAATGGACGGACAAGTATCAATCCGTGGTGGGGGAGGTTATGCTTATGGCGCCGGAAGCCGCGTCTTGTTGGTTTGGAATGGCTTACCGATGTTGTCGCCAGATATTGGCGATGTCAAATGGAATGCAGTGCCAATGGAGCACGCAGAACAAATAGAAATCATTAAAGGTGCTTCATCTGTACTTTACGGAAGTGGAGCGCTCAATGGTATTATTGCAATGAACGAAAAGGATGCGCCATTAGACGGCGCTCTTTCCATCAAAGTTCAAAATGGCATTTACGGCAATCCTCCTCGACCGAGCATGAAGTGGTGGGGTGCAGCTCCTACATTTCAACTGGTCGATGTCTATGCGGCAAAACGCAAAGAGAATCACGCCTTTACGCTAGGTGTTAATGCATTTAGAGATAAAGGTTACCGAGAAGGAGATCACGAATTGCGCGCGCGCATTCACGGAACTTATGCGTATTTCTCAAAAAAAATTCCGCAACTGAAAACAGGGCTTTCTTTCCATGTACAGGCCCAGGAAGAAGGAGTTTTTATTTTGTGGCGCAATGATTCAATGGGTTATCAAGCCTTAGCGAATACCTTAAGTGAGCAGCGGGCCGTCCGCTTGAGCCTAGACCCCTATCTGATTTACGTCTCCAAAAACAAGGTCAAGCACGCGCTGAGAACACGTTATTACCTGACTACAACTGGCAATGGACTTGTGTATGTAGACGCCTCTTTGGGTCAAATGTTTTATGCCGATTACCAAGCAAGTAAAAAAACCAAACATTTTGATTTTGCGTATGGCGCTACTTCGAACACAAGCCAAATTACGAGTTATGTTTTCGGTGACCATTTCAGTAAAAATTTCTCGATTTACCAGCAAACAGAATGGTCTAAAGGAAAGCTAGATTTACAAGCGGGCTTGCGACTTGAATACTGTCAACTCAATAACCAAACCCCTGAAACCAATTTCAATTGGGCAGGACGCACCTTGCCAATTTATCCCATTATGAGATTTGGCGGGCATTATGCTTTGCAAAAAAGCACTCATTTGCGCGCTTCTTTCGGGCAGGGTATTCGCTTTCCTGCTGTTGCTGAGCGCTATATTTCCACAAGTGTTGGCGGTTTGCGAATTTTTCAAAATCCAGATTTGCTTGCAGAACGCGGTTGGGCAGCTGAGCTCGGCCTCAAGCAAATTGTGCTAGTAGGAAAGTGGAAGGCAATGTTAGATGTCGCAGGGTTTATCAATGCCTATGACAACATGACCGAATTTGCTTTTGGCGTTTTCAAGCCCGACACTATGGCTTTTTTGCAAACGACGGATCCAACAGCCATCAATTATCTGAATAATTGGGTCGGATTTCAAGCACAAAATGCAGAGCGTGCACGCATCACAGGCATCGAATTTTCTATGAATAGTTCCGGCAAAATAGGGGAGGTTGAGGTACTCACGTTGCTTGGGTATACCTATATGAATCCGATCAGCTTGAATACCGATCCAATTTACACAGCTACCTTCTCCGATACAACAGGATCTATGCTCAAATACCGTTTCAAGCATTTAGCCAAGGCAGATATCGAATGTAATTACAAAAAATTTGGCGTTGGTTTTTCAGCCCGCTACAATTCCTTCATGCGCAATATTGACCTAGCATTTGAAGACGGCGTCCTAGGACAAGAAATTCTCGTGGGGATGGCTAATTACAGAGCTCAATTCAATAAAGGAGTTCCAGTGTTTGACCTGCGCTTTAATTACGCAATAACTGAGGCATTCAAGTGCAACCTTATTTTGAATAACGTGACCAATGCCGAGTATGTAAGTCGACCAGGCGCCATTCAAGCCCCTAGAAATTTTGTTGTTCAGTTACAGTATGTTCTGTAAAAATACGGATGTGAAAGTCCGCTAAATCCTTTAAATTCGCAGAAACCTACTCATCCTACATTATGAATCATATACTTGTATTTTTCCTTTTGATCAGCGGTTCTTTTTTTGCCCAAAATATTCAAATTGAAGTATTAGATGCACAAACCAATGCGCGCATTGAAGAGGCTTTTATCATCGTAAAAGGAAATGCTCCTTTGAAGAGTCAGAATGGTGTTTTTATGCTCAAACCGGGTGCTTTGCCTTTTGAACTAATTGTAAAAGCCCCTTTTTATATATCGGATACCATCTCTATCAAAGAGGTAACGAATACCATGCTCCGCGTGGCCTTACAAGGGCAAGTTCAGGATCAAAAAACGGTGGTAGTCAGTGCTGGTAAGCGCCGTCAGGCCATTGAAGAAATTCCTGTCTCAATGGAAATCCTTCGCCCACAACTCATCGACAACAAAGGGATTACCGATCTAGAACAAGCTGTTGATCAAACACCAGGCGTTTACACAATGGATGGCCAGGTTTCCATACGCGGCGGCTCCGGCTTTGCCTACGGCACGGGTAGCCGCGTATTGTTGCTCTGGAATGGCATGCCTTTGCTCTCTGGCTACGCCGGCGATACCCAATGGAATGCCATCCCTATGGAACAAGCTAGTCAAGTTGAGGTCATGAAAGGCGCGGCTTCTGTACTCTATGGAAGTGGTGCGCTCAATGGCGTTATTGCGCTCGCCGAAAAAGAGCCCACTCTAGAGCCTGTCACTAAAGTAAAGATGCAATATGGCCTCTACGGAGCACCTCGCCGAAGCTCGCTCAAATGGTGGTCTACACCACCAATGAATCAGCAATTAGAGGTTTTTCATAGCGCACTCAAAAAGCGTTTTGGCTATACCATTTCAACTACTGGCTTCCACAATGACGGCTACCGCATCGGCGAGTCTGAGTTTCGCGGGCGCGTTTCTGGTACCATTTACGCCAAAGCAATCTTAGATAAGCGCCTCAAGGCCGGCCTTGGCTACAACTTTCAAGTTCAAAAGACCGGTAACTTCCTCATTTGGCAAAACGATTCCTTAGGTTATACACCCAGCGGTTATGGCGACACCACAGCTGGGGCCTCAACCCTCAGCTATAACTTTGGCCAGCGCTTGTTTCTAGATCCATACGCCAAGTACATCGATAAACGCAATAACCTCCATCAGCTCAAAACCCGTTTATATTGGGTTTCTAACGAAAATCTCAGCAATTCCAGCCAAAGCAATGCGGCCACTATTTCTTATGCCGACTACACCTTTCAGCATAAATTTGGTCAAGGCAGCACTTTGAGTGCAGGTGTCACTGCCATTCAAAACGTAGTTACTTCTCAGCTTTTTGGCAATCATAACTCACAAAATTATGCGGCTTATTCGCAGCTAGAATACCACAAAAACAAACTCGACCTCAGTGCTGGGGTTCGCCTGGAATATTTTGAGATGGACGGCAATACACCCGACTCTCAATTTCAGCTTCCGGGCAAAGATTCATTATTTGTTCCGATTTATCCTGTATTGCGGACAGGCTTGCATTATGAGCTCAAGCCTTTTACGCATTTGCGCGCAAGCTTTGGTCAGGGCATTCGTTATCCAAGCGTTGCAGAACGTTTTACCCAAACTTCTGTCGGGGCCCTCAATATATTTCCTAATCCCGAACTCCGACCAGAAATTGGCTGGGCCGGAGAAATCGGTATCAAGCAAGGCTTCAAAATTGGCAATTGGAAAGCAATGCTAGACGCTGCCTTTTTTGTCAATCAGTACAGCAACATGATGGAATTCTCCTTTGTTTATTTCAATCCAATTACCCAACAGCCACTCAATCCACTCAATCCTTCCCCAGAAGACATCCAATTCTTAACAAGTGGCCAATACAACATTAGCGATTGGGTCGGTTTCCAAGCTCAAAACGCTGAAAAAGCCCGCATTTCAGGTCTCGACTTCTCTTTTAATTCATCGGGTAAGCTTGGTAAGGTGGAGTTGGTTTCTCTCATTGGCTACACCTATATGAATCCAATATCTCTCAATGAGAACCCTCAGTATACCGCTAACTTCTCTGACACCACCACCAACATGCTTAAATACCGCTTCAAGCATTTAGCAAAGGCCGATATTGAAGCAAATTATCAAAAGTTTAGCTTTGGCGCTTCCATGCGTTACAACAGTTTCATGCGCAACATCGACCGTGTTTTTGAAGACGATCTCGATCCTTCACTCACCTCAGAAGTATATATTCTTCCGGGGCTCAAAGACTATCGCCAACAATTCAATGGGGGCAACTTAGTTTTTGATGCACGCTTTGCCTATACCCTTAAAGACCAATACCGCATTTCGTTTATCGTCAATAATTTATTGAATGCCGAGGTTACTTCTCGCCCAGGCGATATCCAAGCACCACGCAACTTCATTGTCCAACTTCAAGCCAAATTTTAATGAAAGTACTTGGTGTTATTCCAGCGCGCTACGGCTCTTCTAGATTTCCTGGCAAACCGCTAATAGATCTCAAAGGAAAGTCAATGATACAGCGCGTATATGAAGGTGCTCAAAAGGCAACCCTTCTCGATGCGCTCGTAGTAGCCACCGACGACGACCGCATTTATCAAGAAGTACTGCGTTTTGGCGGGCAAGCACTTCTGACCAGTTCCTTACATCAAAGCGGAACAGATCGTTGCGCTGAGGTGCTTTCTCAATTTCCAGATTACGACGTCGTTATCAATATCCAAGGAGATGAGCCTCTTGTTTCAGCAATCCAACTCGATCAACTGCTGAGTGCTTTTGCAGATCCCGAGGTCAGAATCGCAACTTTAGTGCATCCCGACGTCACACCTGCCGATTTAGAAAATGTCAACCGCATCAAGGTGATTTCCGATAGCCAACACAACGCAATTTACTTCTCTAGAAGTGCGTTGCCAAATACCCACTACGCCAAAGAACAGCACTTCCCTTGGCTCAGGCATATTGGCTTGTACGCCTATACTGCAACAACACTAGCTCACATTGCCGGTCTTGCCCCTTGTGCGCTCGAACAAGCAGAGTCGCTCGAACAATTGCGTTGGCTATACTACGGCTACAAGATCCGCCTCATCACAACTAACATCGAAACACCAAACATCGATGTGCCTGACGATCTAGAAAAAGTATTGCCTTTTTTGTAATCTGCTCAGACTTTCGTAAATTTGTTAGATGCAGGGTTTTGAAGATATCGTCATTCAACTTTTACTCCGACACAATTGTGTCGTAGTGCCAGGTTTTGGTGGTTTTGTAGCCAAGCAAGTTTCGGCTGAGCTCGATTTCCAGAAAGGAACCCTAAGCCCACCCAAAAAAGCCTTGCTCTTCAATCGCTTTTTACTGACCGACGACGGCCTGCTTTTAGCCGAATACGCCCGTCAATACGGACTTTATTACGAAGATGCGAAAGGGCAATTACAAGCCTTTACCGACGCCATGCAGCGCCAGTTGCTCAATGGTGAAACCATCAAACTTGCGAAGCTCGGTTCATTTAGTCGCCAGTCTGACGGCCAAATTACTTTTGAACAAGACCGATTCTTTAACTTATTGCTCTCTTCATATGGCTTAAGCAACCTCAATTTTGTTGCTAAACCAGTCGAAATAGAAGAGGAAAGCCCAATAATTGAATTGCAACCTGTAGTAGGCGGTTCAAAAATCAAATGGGCACGTGTGGCGGCCGCAGCATGCTTTTTGCCGCTCGCTTTTTATTCATTCTGGATACCAACCCACACAAACGCCTTGCAGTCAGGCTTGTTTTCTTCCTCTGACTTCAATCCAATGCATGAGCAAGGAGCTCCTTCTTACAACAAAACAAATCTCCGCCTCGAATCCGCTCCTTCAAGAAGCGATTCCAATTTGGAATTTGAACTTCAAGAGCAGGCACGTCTAGAAACCTATGAATGGCAACCGGGCTACTCATTTCGAGTTTTAGTTCCTGCTGAAAAGAGCACGGCTCCAACTCCAACTCCTGTTCCTGTAGCAACATCAGCTCCCTATGACTTTATCGTGGGTTGCTTTTCTAACTTGCAAAATGCTCAAACGCTTCAGCTCAAATTACAGCGCGACGGCTTTGCAGCTAGGCTGATCCAAAACGGTCCACTCACGAAGGTGAGCGCTGGAGCGGCTCAAAATCTTTCAGAACTTCAACAAATTCAGCAACAAGCTGCGGCACGTGGTTTGCAAGGCTGGGTACTCAACAACTAAAATTTACGCATGAAAAAAATCTTCAGTTTTATACTATCCATCGGGATCAGTACAACCCTACTTGTTGCGCAAACGACCAATGTAGAGGGCAGTAAATACCAATTCAAGCAGCTCGTTCAGCTAGATGCTACACCTGTTCAAAGCCAGGGCCAGACCGGAACTTGCTGGTCTTTTTCAGCAACTAGCTTTTTTGAGTCAGAAATCCAGCGTTTGGGCGCAAAAAACCCAGTTATTTTATCCGAAATGTTCGTAGTGCGCAAAGCATATGAACTAAAGGCTGAAAAGTACATCCGTATGGATGGTAAAGTCAATTTTAGTGAAGGTGGCGCTTTTCATGATGTACCCCTCGTCATCGAAAAATTTGGCATTGTTCCTTATGAGGTCTATACAGGTCTCAACGGAACCGACAAGTACAACCACGGCGAAATGTTCAATCAACTCAATACACTGATGACAGACATCATTTCCAGATTAGGTGCCCCTGAAGGCATTACTGATGAGTGGAAACGCAAATACAACGACATACTTAACCGCGGTATCGGAAAAGACATCGAAACTTTTGAATACAATGGCGTGCGCTATACGCCAAAAACGTATGCAGCATCTTTGGGTCTCGACATGAAAAACTATGTATCCTTGACTTCTTTTACCAATCATCCTATGTACAGCGAGTGTATGCTCGAAATTCCAGACAACTGGGCTTGGGGAAAGAGTTACAATGTCACTATGAACGACCTTTTTGAGGTAACTGTCGCTGCACTCAACAACGGATATACTGTCGCTTGGGGAGCTGACGTCTCGGAACAAGGCTTTAGTTTCAAAAATGGCTTGGCAATTGTCCCTGCAGATCCATCCATGATTGAAGTAATCGGCAAAGACGACAAACGCTTCAATGATGCTGGTGCCGAGCGCAAATCGACTGCATTTTTAGAGCCAATGAAAGAGCTTATTATAACGCCTGAGCTACGTCAAAAAGGCTATGACAATAAAACCACAACCGACGACCACGGCATGCACATTGTTGGCCTATACACAGATCAAAATGGCACGCGTTATTTGATGGTCAAAAATTCTTGGGGTACCAGCAACATGCCAAAAGGCTACCTCTACGTTTCAGAAAGTTATTTTAAGTACAAAACCATCAATATTTATTTGCACAAAGACGGCGTTCCTAAAAGTGTTCAAACAAAACTCAAGTGGTGAGTTGAATAAAAATTAGCTAAACATCTGATAATCAAATAAAAAAGTGTTCAAAGTGTCATTTGAACACTTTTTCTTTTTTATTGTTATTTTTGTACAAACAACTAATTTCAAAGATGAAAACTGTAGGTGTAAACGGATTCGGCCGCATCGGCCGTTGCTTCACAAGAATAGCTTTACAAGACCCACAAGTCAATGTAGCACTTGTCAATGATTTGGCAGATGTTCAAACGCTTGCCCATTTGCTCAAATACGACAGTATTCACGGACCTTACGCACTTTCATTTGAAATCGAAGGGAACACCTTAGTTTTTGAAAATGGCAAGAAGCTTGTTTTCATCAGCGAGCGCAATCCAGAACTGATCAATTGGGCTGCTTATGGTGTAGAGGTTGTCATTGAATCTACAGGTTTGTTCTTGACACGCGAGGCAGCCTCTAAACATTTAATAGGCGGGGCCAAACATGTTGTTATTAGCGCTCCAGCCAATGACGAAGATATCCCTTCAGTTGTTTTAGGTGTCAACGATGCTCAAATTGATTGGACAAGCACAGTTGTTTCAAATGCATCCTGTACTACCAACAACGCCGCTCCAATGGTGAAAGTCCTCAAGGAGGTACTCGACATCGAAGTCGCATATATTTCTACTGTTCATAGCTATACCTCTGATCAGCGTTTACACGATGCACCACACAAAGATTTGCGTCGAGCAAGAGCAGCAGCCAATAGCATTATTCCAACTTCAACAGGTGCGGCTAAGGCCATTACCAGAATTTTCCCTGATTTGAAAGGTAAAATAACCGGCGGAAGCTTTCGTGTTCCGGTATCAGATGGCTCAGTTACCGAAATGACCCTCGTGTCAAAAACGAATATAACAGCCGAGCAAATCAATGCAGCAATGAAAGCAGCAGCAGCTGGTTCGCTAAAAGGTATAATGGAATACACCGAAGATCCAATTGTTTCTGTAGATGTATTGGGTAATCCACACAGCGTTGTCTTTGATGCAGGTCTCACTACCGTCTTTAACGGCCTGATTAAAGTTGCGGGTTGGTACGATAACGAAGCCGGCTACTCCAATCGTTTGGTAGACGTCGTTAAAAGATTTTAGACTTCTAAAGCCTGAACACCAGGCAAGGTTTTTCCTTCAAAGTATTCTAAAAGTGCACCGCCACCCGTGCTCACGTAACTCACTTTTGCACTGATGTTAAATTGATGAACGGCAGCAGCGCTATCTCCTCCACCAATCAAACTGAAAGCACCGTTTGCAGTAGCTTCTGCAACAGCGAGTGCAATGTTTTTGGTGCCAGCTTCAAAAGCAGACATTTCAAATACGCCCATTGGCCCGTTCCACAATATAGTTTTGCTTTCTAGCAAGACTGCTCTAAAGCTTTCAATGGCTTTTGGTCCGATATCCAAGCCCATCCAATTGGCTTCTATTTCGCCTGAGCTAGCAATTTTTGTGTTGGCATCTGCGGCAAAGCGGTCAGCGATGATGGCGTCTTGGGGTAGGTGAATTTGCACACCCATTGTTTTGGCTCGGGCTAGGATCTCCTTGCAAGTATCCACGCGCTCCTCTTCGCAGAGCGAGGCGCCAATTTGGCCTCCCATTGCTTTGTAGAATGTATAAGCCATGCCACCACCAATAATAATATGATCGGCAATTTGTAATAGGTTTTCTACGATGAGCACTTTGTCCGATACCTTGGCCCCGCCAACAATTGCAGTGAAGGGACGCTCTGCATTGTGCAGTACTTTTTTTGCGTTTTCAATTTCTGCATTCATAAGTAGTCCTGCCATTTTATCGTCGGGAAAAAAAGACGCTAATTGGGTGGTGCTTGCATGCGCGCGATGCGCTGCACCAAAGGCATCGTTGACATAGCAATCGCCGTGTTTTGCTAATTTTTCTGCAAAGTCGAGGTCACCAGCGGTTTCTTCTTTGTAAAAACGCACGTTTTCGAGCAGCAATACTTCGCCAGGTTGTAGGTTTTTGCTCAATTCGAAAGCATCATCACTGATGCAGTCTGCTGCAAATTGCACTTTTTGTCCGAGTACTTCACTTACTTTATCACAAATTTGAGCCAGAGAAAAAACAGCCTCTGGTCCATTTTTAGGTCGGCCAAAATGCGATAAAAGCACAACGCTTCCGCCGTTTTTGAGGATGTGTTGGATGGTGGGTAGTGCTGCTCTAATGCGTTTGTCGTCGGAAACAAGTCCGGATGATTTGTCCATTGGAACATTGAAATCGACGCGAACTATTGCGCGTTTTCCTGCAAAAGCATAATTGTTGAAAGTACTCATGTGTGTGGATTGCTGATTTATTTTTTATGAAAAAGACTGCCGTTGGCTTGCGCGCTTGGCATGATAGTAATGTCGGCAATACTGACGTGTGCAGGCCTGCTGATAATAAAAGCGATGGTTTGAGCAATGTCGGTTGCTTGTAGAGCTTCAAAGCCTTCGTAAACACTTGCAGCCGTTTGCGCATCTCCTTTAAAGCGGACTAAAGAAAATTCCGTTTCTGCCGCCCCAGGTGCAATGTTGCACACTTTAATTTGATGAGGTAGGAGGTCTATGCGCAGCGCCTTAGATATGGAATCAACGGCGTGCTTACTTGCGCAGTAAACATTTCCGCCAGCATAAACTTCCTTGCCCGCAATTGAGGATATATTGATGAGGTGACTAAACGGGTGTTTTTTAAGTAAAGGAATGACGGCGTGGCTCACGTAAAGCAAGCCTTTGACATTGGTGTCGATCATGCGGTTCCAGTCGTCTGAAAGTCCGGTGTCTAATGGACCTCTTCCGACAGCAAGCCCTGCATTATTGACCAAAATAAAGATGTTTTCGGAAATTTCAGTAGGCAAAGCGCCAATGACAGCATGGACGTTTTCTTCGTTACACACATCGAGTTGGGCAATATATACTGGCGTTTGGGTGAGTGTTTGCTGCAGTACTTTGAGCCGCTCTATTCTGCGTGCTAATAATACCAAGCCGTAGCCCATATTTTGAAGTTCTTGAGCAGTTGCCGCACCAAAGCCTGAACTTGCACCTGTAATGATTGCATATTTCATGCTGCAAAATTGACAAAAAAAACGCAGTTGCTTGTCAAAATGGCAGTATTTAGCGCATGGCATTTTTATTGAGAGGTAGAAAGCATAAAAATAGAAACACAATGAAAACAGGTCAAATTCATGTTCAAACGGAAAACATCTTTCCGATCATTAAAAAATTCCTTTACTCAGATCACGAAATATTCTTGCGTGAGTTGGTTTCAAATGCGGTCGACGCCTCCCAAAAGCTTAAATTCTTGGCTAAAAATGGCGAATTCAAAGGCGAACTCGGCGAGCTCAAAGTAGAGGTCTTGTTAGACAAAGAAGCCAAAACGCTCACCATCCGCGACAACGGTATCGGCATGACAGCCGAAGAAATCGATAAATACATCAATCAAATTGCTTTTTCGGGTGCTGAAGAATTTGTCGAGAAATACAAAGGAAAAGAAGGTGCAGAGCAAATCATTGGTCATTTTGGCTTGGGCTTCTATTCAGCATTTATGGTTGCCGAAAAAGTACAAATTCGTACACTTGGCCGCTACGAAGGTGCGCAAGCTGTGCAGTGGGAAAGCAATGGCTCACCTGAATACAACCTCATCGATATCGAAAAAGAAACCCGAGGTACAGACATCGTTTTGTTCATCAATGAAGAATCCGCTGAGTTCTTAGAAAAACAGCGTATTCAAGGTATTTTAGATAAATACTGCAAATTCTTGCCCATTCCAGTTGAGTTTGGTACCAAAACCGACTACATCGATTCCCCAGAAGGAGAAAAAGACGAAAAAGGCAATATCAAGCGCGTGGCAATTGACATACCCAACCAAGTCAATAACCCAAGCCCAGCCTGGACAAAAGCTCCAGTAGACCTCAAGCAAGAAGACTACGATCAATTTTACCGCGAGTTATATCCTGCCACTTTTGAGCAGCCGCTTTTTCACATTCACCTCAACGTAGATTATCCTTTCAACCTTACGGGCATCCTCTATTTTCCTAAAATCAAGGAAAATGTCGAAGTACAGCGCAATAAAATCAACCTTTATAGCAACCAAGTTTTCATCACAGACAGCGTCGCTGAAATTGTTCCAGAATTTTTGACCTTACTTCATGGTGTCATCGATTCTCCAGACATTCCATTAAACGTATCGCGTTCTTATCTACAGAGCGACGGAAATGTCAAGAAAATTTCTGCCCACATCACTAAAAAGGTAGCTGACAAATTAGCCGAAATGTTCAAAAAAGACCGCGCTGATTTCGAAGCCAAATGGCCCGACCTCCAGGTTTTTGTTCAGTATGGCATGTTGTCAGAAGAGAAATTCGCTGAAAAAGCCAAAGATTTCAGTTTGTTCAAAACAACCGACAACGAATGCTTCACACTTCAAGAATATACCGACAAAGTGAAGGTCTTGCAAACCAACAAAGACAATAAAACGGTTTTCCTTTATACAAATGATGCCGAAGAACAATACGCATTCGTGAAGAAAGCCAAAGAACGCGGCTATTCAGTTTTGTTGTTAGACGGCCCACTTGCCCCACACTGGATTTCAAAGTTAGAGCAGAGCAATGAAAACATCAGTTTTGCGCGCGTAGATGCAGATAGCCTAGACAAACTCATCGCCAAAACAGACGAGCTTCCGTCCAAACTTTCAAAAGAGGAAGAAGAAATACTCAAGCCACTTTTTGAAGCGCAGGTCAACAAAGAAAAATTCACAGTGCAGTTTGAGAGCATGAGTGCGCAAGAAGCGCCAATTATTGTTACCCAACCAGAATTTATTCGCCGCATGATGGAACAACAAAAATTAGGTGGCGGCGGCGGCTTTTATGGCGCTTTCCCAGAGATGTTCAACCTCACTGTCAATGCCAACCATCCTGCGATCAGCAAAATTTTAGGTCAAGAAGGAGCTGCTCAAGAGCAAAGCACCAAACAATTAGTTGATCTTGCTATGCTGGCGCAGGGCCTACTTAAAGGAGCAGCACTTGATGCTTTCATTCAGCGCAATATCGAACATATTGCATAAATGACTAGCTTTGACTTCGCTTAAATTCTAGATTTTGTATAAATGGATCTTGGGCATTGGCGCCCTTATTTTAACCCGTAAAATTGGTTTGGCCATCTTTGGCTTTGCCATCGGATCACTCATCGATCAATACCAACAAGCGTCCAAAAACGGGCAAGGGGGGCAGGGCCAAGGCACTGCTCAAGATCCATTTGAGTTCTACCGCAGGCAGAGCTCCATGTACGACCTCCCAACAATGCTCATGGCGCTTTCAGCGGCAGTCATGAAAGCCGACGGCAAAGTGTTGCGCATTGAGCTCGACTTCGTAAAGAACTTTTTTTCGGCGCAGTTTGGCAAGCAATTCAACGCCACACACCTTCAAACGCTTCGACAATTTTTAGATGCGCCGAGCATTCCTCTGCAAGACATCTGCCACGACATCCGCACCCGCATGACCCAAGAGGTGCGCGTTCAGCTCGTCCATTATTTATTTGGTATTGCAAAAGCCGACGGCGACGTCGGTACGGCCGAGCTCAACGTGATTTCGCGCATTGCCACTATGCTAGGTATTCCTGCGGTTGAGTTCGAAAGCCTTCGCAATATGTTCTATCGCAATGTCGACTCCGACTACAAAATTTTAGGCATAGACGAAAAAGCGACAGACGAAGAAGTCAAAAAAGCTTACCGCAAAATGGCCGTTGCGCATCACCCCGACAAAGTAGCGCACATGGGTGAAGAGTACCTCAAGGGAGCAAAAGAGAAATTCCAACAAATTCAAGATGCCTACGAAGCCATCAAAAAGCGTCGAGGCATCAAATAAATTAAATATGTCTGATAACCGTTACCAACAGCGCGGCGTTTCTGCCGGAAAGGAAGATGTTCACAAGGCCATCTCTAAACTAGACAAAGGATTGTTCCCTAAAGCATTTTGTAAAGTGGTTCCGGACTACCTTACCGGCGACCCAAATTATTGTATTGTGATGCATGCCGATGGCGCGGGTACCAAATCTTCTTTAGCTTACGCTTATTGGAAGCAAACCGGCGATATTTCAGTGTGGCGTGGCATTGCCCAAGATGCGCTCATCATGAACATCGACGACTTACTTTGTGTAGGGGCTACTGGTCCAATTTTGGTTTCAAGTACAATTGGCCGCAACAAACTCCTGATTCCTGGCGAGGTATTGGCTGCCATCATCAACGGCACCGAAGAACTTTTAGAAGAATTGCGTGGTTATGGCATCGATATTTATTCTACAGGCGGTGAAACAGCCGATGTCGGAGACCTCGTACGCACCATTATTGTAGACTCTACTGTTGTTTGCCGCATGCCGCGCAATAAAGTCATTTCTAATGACGGCATTCGCCCAGGCGATGTCATTGTTGGTCTGGCATCTTTTGGGCAAGCAAGCTACGAAACCGAGTACAACGGCGGAATGGGTAGCAATGGTCTTACGAGCGCGCGTCACGACGTCTTTCATCATTCGCTAGCCGAAGCATTTCCAGAAACCTATGATAGCTCCCTGCCAAAAGATTTAGTGTACAGCGGTTCAAAGCACTTAACCGACGCAGTTGAAGGTAGTCCGCTCGATGCGGGTAAGCTTGTTTTATCGGCAACGCGCACTTATGCACCAGTTATAAAAGCGATTTTAGATGCGCACCACAACGACATTCATGGCATGGTTCATTGCTCTGGCGGTGCCCAAACAAAGGTGCTACACTTTATAGACAACCTTCATATCATCAAAGATAATTTATTTGCCACGCCTCCTTTATTTGAAATGATCCAAGCCGAATCTAAGACGCCATGGCAAGAAATGTATAAGGTTTTCAATATGGGGCACCGCATGGAAGTTTATGTAAGTGAGGAACTTGCGCCTGAAATTATCCGTATATCAGAGCAGTTTGGCATTGCAGCTCAGGTCGTAGGACGGGTAGAGGCCGCCGATCACAAAAGGGTCACTATTTCTAGCCAGCACGGAGAATTTACATATTTAGGATAAAAAAAATCGAAAAAAGCTTTTAAAAACGGAATGTTTTTGTACTTTTGCCATCCGTTCATTGAACACTTGGTGGGATGGGTGAGTGGCTGAAACCAACAGTTTGCTAAACTGTCGTACGGGTAACTGTACCGCGAGTTCGAATCTCGCTCCCACCGCCACAAATTTAGACCGATCGAACTTCAGTTCGGGGCGTAGCGTAGTCCGGTCATCGCGCCTGGTTTGGGACCAGGAGGTCGCAGGTTCGAATCCTGCCGCCCCGACAAGGGGGATGAGCAATCATCCCCCTTTTTTGATTATACACGTTGTAAATTCCCTATTTACAACAAACGGTCCCGTAGCTCAGCTGGATAGAGCAACTGCCTTCTAAGCAGTAGGCCACAGGTTCGAATCCTGTCGGGATCACATCTAAAACTCTTAGCGCTTATTTGATAGGCGCTTTTTTTTTTTACAATAAAAATTTATTTATACATTAGACATTACCATACATGATTAAATGTATGCTTGTTTAATGATAAAGTTCTAAATATGAGTAATTGTACATGGTGTAACGGACCTGATGGTAGCAAATGGAATGCGGAGTCTGATGGTAAGAAATATGTATCGAAAGAATTGTTTTGCTCTTTGAAGTGCAAAACTGAATACGACAACCAATACGGTGTAACGTGGGAAAAATCCGGTTGTTTTATTGCCACTGCAGTGTATGGTGATTACAATCACCCAATCGTTCAAGACCTTCGTGTATTTAGAAATGAATCACTATATACCACAAGTCTGGGTCGGAAGTTTGTGAGTTTTTATTACAAGTATAGCCCCAATATTGCCGCTAAACTAGAAAAGACCAAAACAGGAAAATTTTTTGCTAGAAATCTTATCGTTCTCCCTCTTCATAGCGGACTTAAGTTCATTGGTTATTTCCGAAGGAAAAATAACTGATTTCTTTTGGGATTTATCTAGCTCGTTGCTCAAAATCAAAGAATTCTCGGAGCTCGTAATCTAACGCTAATGCAATTTTAGCATAGGTTACAACCTGAGGATTTGATTTCCCATTTTCAATGGCAGACAATTGAGATGTATCTATCCCAATCCTAAAAGCAACGTCTTTCTGCGACATTTTTTTCTCGTTTCTAATCTCCCGAATTCTTTTGCCTATAAGCTTTAGAAAGACCTCGTCTGTATGTAATGACATACACCGAAGTTCATTGTTTTAGTATACAGAGAGCTTATATAAAAACATAAATTATTTGTATTCTTTTTGTCAATTTTTCTAGAATATTCAACAGGAAAGAGGAGACGAGAAATTTATGGCAGGATAGGGATGGTTGATCACCACACCAACAACTCCTCCAAAATGCGTTTACAAGAACTGATTTCATCGGGTGAGAGTTGCCCTATCTTTTTGGTGATGCGCTTTTTGTCGATTGTACGGATTTGGTCGAGGACTATCCAGCCATAGGGTTTGACGCTTTTTGTTTTGAGGCGAGATGGGTAAGGTTTTGAGGTGCTGGTGATGGGTGCGATGATAAGTGTATTGAGGTTGTTATTGAGTTCGTTTGGTGAGAGCACTACACAAGGCCTAGTTTTTCTGATTTCACTGCCAATTGTTGGGTCGAGGTTGACCAAAAAGAGGTCGTACTGTGTGCAGGTCATTCTTCAAAGGTTTCGTCTGCAAATACGTCGTCGATAAGCAGCTGGTCATCACCAT
>JBIIZI010000131.1:0-5851 GCA_044346375.1 Crocinitomicaceae bacterium
CTCTTCAGCCTTTTTTCCACAAATCAACCACCAATTCATACCCTTCCAAGAAGTTAGAAATTCGATCTTTCCCCTCCCCTAAGGTCCATCCGCAACGAAGTGAAGGATAGTCCTGTTTAATTTCAAAAACGAATGGAAATGAAAAAAAGAAGCTGCGTGTATCTTTCGGTTGTTCATGCTAATTGACTCAAGAATACCTTATAGTACAATATACCCTATCACTTATTTTGCTTAATTTTAACTTGTTATAATAAACCCTACCCAATGAAACCAATTCTACTTGCTATTTGCACGCTATTAGCAGTAGTCCGTATTAGTCTGGTTTAATAAATTTTCAAAGTTTTGTGGAAGTGTCGCTCGTAAATTTCTAATATAATCTTGGTCGTTTTGTGTTTTATATTTTAGGAATTTTAATATCGTACCAAAATATAACTTGTAAAGTCTATTATGAAACATAGTAATTGTTTCAGATTTTTTTTGAGAGATTTCTTGATTCAGAATCATGGCAAACTTAACGTTATAGAAATTTGTTCTTTCTTCAACCCATTTTGGTTTTACTCGATGGGATCTTGGTCTATCTAATATTGGTTCAGCCCAAAATTTAAATGCCCATGAAAATGTTTCATTAAATGAAGTAGTGTCAGGAGTATACTCGCTAGTCATTGAACCAATATAAATAGGTTCAACTTGTGGTTTAAATTGTCTTATTGTCGGGTCAATAATGATATTTTCGTACCCATTTACTGTAAGCCAAAAGTGTCGTATGCCGTTATAGTCTCCACCTGTCAACGAACAATGCATGTCGTTTATTTTCAAAAACAATAGTAAGGGAAAACATGCACAGAAACAAAGATTTTTTGGGCATTCTTCACCTATTGTCGGTTCTGTGAATCGAGCTACGGTTGCTTTTAGATTTTCTTTTATTTCTTCTGTTATACTTTGCATTTTGTTAAATGATGTTTTCGGCTTACTGCTAACTTGAATATTCACGAAACAAACCTTTGCTTAGCCATCCAATAATGGAGTGATTTGCGCAACTTTATTTCATTCTTTTCGCAATTACCGATCAATTTTTAAATTACTTGCTCCTAAAAATAACGATTTATCGCCATTTATTTGCGTACACTTATTTAGAGCTTGACACACCCTCTTCAGCCTTTTTTCCACAAATCAACCACCAATTCATACCCTTCCAAGAAGTTAGAAATTCGATCTTTCCCCTCCCCTAAGGTCCATCCGCAACGAAGTGAAGGATAGTCCTGATTACTTTCCAAAGTGGATTGAAATGCATAAAGGAATAACGCGCAGCGACTTGGTTTTTGTTTTCATGCTGATGAACTCAAGTGCCTTATAGTACATTATACCATATCACTTATTTTACTTAATTTTAACTTGTTATAATAAACCCTACCCAATGAAACCAATTCTACTTGCTATTTGCGCGCTGTACTTTTTCAATCAATCCTTTGCACAATCGGCTTACGCGATAGAAGGAAAATGGAAGCCTGAAGGTTTCTCTAACACACTTTACATTCTCGCTAGTGGCAAGCAATATACCTATTACTGTGTGAATCAAAACTGCGATTCGCTGTTCAATACTTACGAAGCAGCAGATGGCAACCATTTACCTAATCCGCATGATTATACATTTATCAATAATACACTCGTTATTGACCTCAATTTCGGCAATTTTCTCAATTCGCCTATACAATTTGATTGTGTTGGAAATATTGCACAGTTCCAATCCAATGGTTCACAGTGGATCCGTCTAAATACAAACCTTAACGACTGCAACTCATCTGGTTTAACAACGGAAGCTAATACGGAGCCCAACATTTATCCTAACCCAGCTAAAGAGCAAATCAATATCTCTTTTGACTCGCCAAGTACAGGGCAAATCTGCCTACTCGATCTTTCTGGTAAAGTGGTTTTAGTTGAACAAATTCATGGTAAAGAGCAGACACTCGATCTTTCTGCATTCAATGCTGGAATCTATATGCTTGCTATTCAAACTGATTTTTTTTCAATTCAGAAAAAAATAGTGCTTGAGAAGTAAAATTCAGGCAAAAGTTTATTTCAACTCAATTACAATTGGGGCGCACCTCACTTCAAAATTGACAGAATTTGCGATATAACAAATTTCGTGTGCCTTGTGGTGTAGTTCGATGGCCTTAGCGACCATAGATTTATCCGCCACGAGGACCTCCGGATTGAGTTGAACTTCCTTAAAACTACCGCCGCCCCTAAACTGCTCTATCATGATTCCTGTGGCTTTGTCGGTGTAGGATATTACAACAATTCCGTCCATTGCACATAAGTAGAGATAAGATAGCATATGGCATGATGAAATAGCGGCTACCAATAAGTCCTCTGGATTTAATTTGGATTGATCACCAACAGAAGGGTTGTCGGTTGTAAGTAATAAATCAGGTTTTCCTGTGATTGAAACAGTATGACTTCTGTCATAAGTTCTTACATTTTTTGTGCCTTCACCGTTATTTCCAGTCCAGACAGTAGTTAATTCGTAGTTGTGTCGGTGTTCCATTTTCTCCATGAAATTATTGTTCCTCAATGATAGATGTGCCTTTAGATTTATCTCCAGAAGTCCATTCCCAATTTTCGTGAAGACGGATTTTTCCATTGGGCAATAGTTCAGGCGTGGATTGGCAAGTCCCGGTCATTAATTCTCCACTAACATTTACTTGATGGTAACGCATGTCAATATTCCCGAGTTCATCTACTAAACCAATCAAATGACCTATTTGAATTTGACCACCAGCATATGCAGCTGTCAGGATCTGCCCCGTCTGCTTATAATAAAAAACCGTTTGCTCAGTTGTTTCGCCATTGGCGGTATTGGAGATAGGCCTAAATATTTTATTGTGATAATTCATTGTACTGCTTTTTAAATTTCAATTCCAAAAGTTAAATAAACCCCAGTATCCAAAGCTCAGCAATAGCAGGAGATATACCACATGATTTAAGACTAAAGTTGTGCGCAACCAAAGCTTAGGTTTGGCAAATTTAAGGCAGTTTCTAGTATTGATAACAAGTGGCAAGAATAATCCTAATAACAGAAATGGGGTATATGAAGATGCGCTAATTAAACTTGAATGGTAATGTTGATAAGGGACATCGAAATAGAAAATGCTGTTATTTGTATTTAACACCACGATATATGCTATTAGTATGAAGTTCAATGAAACAAGCACTAAGACCGATTTGAGTGAAAGAGGAGTTCTTTTGTTTTTCTGAATTTGCGACAGTAACAACGCGACAGAAATCAAAGCTAATAAACCAGCAAACAGGCCAAGCAAAAGTCTTAATACAGGTGTATTTGAAGGCGTTTTGAAGTTGATGAGTCTTTCAAATTCAGGATTCCTTGGAAATATTTCAGCAATATTTAAAATATGATCACCTTTTGACAACTCACCTGTTAAGTTGAATTGCACCAATGAATCAAAGTTGTGGTAAAAGTAGATACCGACTGTTTTTTCTTTGGTGTCAAAAATAGAAGTAATCAGGGTGCCATCGCCATTTCTGCTTCTACAAACAGCCATCGTATCAGAGAGGGCAGTGCTAAAATCTATGGAGGAGCTTGCTTTATGTCTTTTTAAAAACTCGGCACCATTACGGTATCTTTCAAGTTTTCGGGCTTGCTCATTGTTCGTTATAGATGGGCAAAAATTGGCCAAAATATAATTGGGATTGTTGCCTTCAATAAGTTTGTAAGGTTCTACAATTAAATAAGCGCCTAAACTGTCAATATAGATAAACACATCATTTAAAAAGAAGCTGTGGTCATATTGCTGTATGTATTTTTTTACCTCTTTTACGGTTGCACAACGATGAAGTATTTCTGATAGGTAGTCAGCTTCGTTGGTTATTTTTCGCCTGGCTGTAAATCGGTTACTTTGTTTAGGGTAGTATGATGATAATCGAGAAAACACAAGTCCAGCAGTATTCATGCCTGATTGTGGAGTTGTTCTGTTTACAGAAACTTGTCTTGAACCAGTAAACACGGCTACATACGCATTGTGCCGTTTGGCTTTCTCAAACCATATTTTGGGTGTCGTCAACCAAGTATCGTGGTTACAGCCTACCATTGTTTTTCCAGCTACTGTAATTTTGTACATACTACAAGCCATTAAATGGTTTTGACACAATGCCAAAACAAGCGTAACTAGCAGAATTTTATAGGATTTTTGAATTGTCATTTTATTTTATGGATCATTCTTTTCATTGCGTTCAACTTGTTTTTATGCTCAGTAATTGGGAATCATGATGCTTTAAATGTACTCCAAATTGTCGATTAGGCGTTTGAAAGTAGGATTCTGTATAGCACCATATTTTTTATATCATAACCAATTTTCGGTACTTTTATTTGGACGCAATGCACAGGAAAATAAAAATGCGTTATTACCAAGAAAATAACAAATCAAAGTAAAAATGAAATGCTCCCTATTAACTTTCGCAGTTTTACTTTTAGCAGCTTGCACAAACCCACCTTTAAAAAAGAAAGAACCGAATTCTTGGGCCGTTAATGAGTATAACAAAAATGGCTTGCGCATTGACATCACGAATCATCAATTGAAAAACTTTAGCATACATATTTCAAGAAAAAATGATTCGTTGACTCTTGATTTAAATGCGCTGCATATTCCTTTTAAAACCCCTGAAGTAACTTGGGTAAATAAAGATTTCGTTTGTATTTCAACTTGGTGGTCTGGTCCGTTTGCGCGCAACCTATTTATCCCACTTGGCAAGAAACTAAAAGAGTACATCTATATAGACAAAGACATCGAATGGACAGATTCAATTACCAATAACGTATTGTATGTAGATACGGTTTTGAGTGATCAGGTCCAGCTGGTACTTGAAAATCTAAAGAGCCGAAAAAAGAAATTGATCAGCTACCCCTTAAACCCAGAAAGGCCTTTAGATACCTATTATGACAGCCTTCAATTGACAAGTAAACTCTTTTTATAGTTCACATATTCCATTGCTTCCTTGACAAATCGGAATACCTCTTTTTTGTGGCGAGGGGTGACGCCGTCGCTCATGCCGATATCAAAGTCAAGACCTATTGACTCCCCATTTATTTTAATGTCTAAACCGTTGGGTTCATTGGGCGATCCTACATTTGAATAAAAGCGCTTTAGCTCTGCTGTAATAGAATTGATGTCTTCAATTGCAATATTGCCGATGTCTCCATCCATGTCGTAATAGAAATATAAAGAATCTCTTTTAAACCACATCCAGTCTTCGACAAACCCTTCCTCAATTAATTTCAAATTTTTTGGTTGCTTGACCTTTTTTATAGGTTCTACCAATGAACTCAACAACAAAGTTGCGCGCTTAAAATCGTCGTTATCAAATCTACGTTTCAACATGGATTCACGTTTGATATCGCTCAATTTCTTTTGCTCCTGATAGTTAAAAATAAATATCTGAAGGCCAGTTATGATGGCAAAAATGGCTATTAAAATTGTATTCTTACTCAACTTCATTTTCACTTTTTTGTAAACAATTCATTTGGTAGATGAGGGGTTAATAAAAATCAAATCTCCTGCCGTTAATGAAACAATAAATCGAATGCGTCTGCTCGTCATAGGTAAAAGTACGATCAGAAGACCTCGCGCCGCAATCAGAATCATAGAAAACAGCCTCTATATCATTGCCGTAAACATTATAACTGAAAACATATTTACATCGAGAAGCATTGTTGGTTAGCGTTAACGCACCTACTCTGCCTTTATATCCTTCTGCCGAAACGAATTTTAATTGTGTCAATAAACCATTGGAGTTATTTTCATAAATACGGTTGATGATCATTTCTCCAACACTGTTT
>JBIIZI010000132.1:0-5829 GCA_044346375.1 Crocinitomicaceae bacterium
TGGTTGGTGAGATCGCGATATTAGTTGTGGGAGCCAAACAATATTGAGCGCTCAACTGGTTCTGCTGGAGAATAGCACTCATTGCTAAGGCAAGCAAAACCACAAATTTCACGAGAAACCAACTTGAAGTTGATCTGAAAAGTAAGGATTTTTTCATAGTTTATAGTTTGTTACAAATATGGCCGAAACTTGGTTTAAGTTCACTACTAGGCCTCTAAATTTATTCACAAACTTTTGGAATACAATTTTAGTTGAGCAACGAGGGGTATTTAATGAATATTTAATATGTTTTATTGATTATTTACAATTCCCTATCGAATATTTCCTGAATATTGTCTTTGAAAAAAAATTACTTTTGTTGATAACTATGAAACGCATCGGTTTACTTTCAGACACACACGGTTTTTTGGACCCCAAAATCTGGGACTACTTCTCCGATGTCGATGAAGTTTGGCATGCCGGCGACATCGGCGACCTCCCTACCCTTGAGGCCTTAGAAAAATTCAAGCCGCTGCGCGTGGTTTATGGCAACATCGATGACCACCGCCTGCGCGCCGCCTGCAAAGAATTTTTACGTTTTAAAATCGAAGATGTCAACGTACTCATTACGCACATCGCGGGCAGACCCGGAAAATACGCCAAACCAGCCCTCGAAGAATTACAAAAAAACGGAGCGCCTCAGTTGTTTGTTTGCGGTCATTCGCATATTGCTTTGGCACAATTTGATCAGCGTTTTCAAATGTTGTGGCTCAATCCTGGCGCTTGTGGCTACAAAGGCTTTCATCAGGTCAAAACCATTTTTAGGTTTTGTATAACTGGGGCAAAAATCCATGATTTAGAATGTATCGAGCTTGGCTTGCGTGTCAGTAAAATTCCTGAGCAGATCGTGTAATTGATTGTTTTTCAGTATTTTTTCGGACATACAAGTTGAAAAGCGGCAGTAATTTCGTTTCAAAATTTCGAAAAATGAAACACCTACTCCCCCTACTCTTTTGTGTATGGCCTCTTCTAGCCGCTGCTCAAATTTGCAATATTGACTACACACAAACACAAGTCGGCATTTATCCCGATACTTTACCAAGCGCCACTGTTGGCTTGCCTTACAACCAAGACATCACGTTTGTACTACCAACAGACACCCTCGGCTACGACTTCATTAATTTTCATATTTTATCTGTAGCCTTACCAGTTGGCCTCAGCTGGACCTGCAACAACAATAGCACCAACTGCAACTACAACCCACAAATCTCGCAGCACGGTTGTGTCAATATCTATGGCACTCCACTTTTAGCCGGAATATACACCATAGATGTCACTGTTCTGGCAGACCTCACCATCCTATCTGGCTATCCGTTTGTCTTTCAAATACAAATGCAAGTGCTTCCGTCTACAGCCAGTATATCTAATAACGGCTTCACCCTCACCGGCGCTCCCAATTGTGCGCCAGCACTTGTTAGCTTTACCAACAACAACCCTGGCTTGCTTCAATACCAATGGGATTTCGGCAATGGCAATTTATCTCTTGCAGAAAATCCAAGCCCGCAATACTACCCCAATCCTGGTACCTATATCGTAAACTACACGGCCTACGCTTCTTTAGACTCTTCGGATATTTACACGCTACAAAACCTTTACATCTCCAGCATGAGCAACTATGGCGGGGGCTTTCCTTCCTATGAAAACGCCGATGCCTATTTTAAAATCAAAGAAAATGGCACCATTATTTATCAATCCGCCATCATCGGGGACCAAAACCCACCCGTACAATGGTCGCTAAATCTCAATATCAACCCGAGCAGTTCTTATGTCATCGAAATCTGGGAGGCCGACGACAGCTTTGGCGAACCCTATTTTGGCGCCGACGACTACATGGGTAGCCACAACCTCAATCTGAATGGCTGCAATGGCTGCGGCGCCGGCACCTCTAACTTTAACTACAGCATCAACCATCAAGTTTTACTCCCTACCCCACAAGTGCTCGCTTCTGATACCATAGTGGTTTACGACCTTCCACCAATGCCTCTCATTATCTACGACTCCCTGAGCCACACCCTGAGCACCAACAACCTCGGTTATGCCTACCAATGGTATTTCAATGGCTCCCCACTTTCCGGAGCAACTTCGCATTTACATGTTGTAAACCAAAGCGGTAGTTATTCTTTGGTAGCTATCAATTCCAATGGCTGTGTTGCCTTTTCAGATACACTGCTAGCCATTTATTGTAGCCCGTGGCTCCAACCAGTCATTGAAGAAAACAACGGCCTACTCACGGTGAGCAACATACCTCAAAATGCACAAATCAACTGGTTTCTAAATGGGCAACCGATTGCCAATCAGCATGCCAATTACCTTCAAATTGAACAAAACGGAAACTACAACTGTCAAATCACTGATGCCTTTGGTTGTCTATATGAAAGTGAAATCTTACTCATAGACGCAAGTATGACTGCAACAAAAGCAGAAGAACCCATCTTGTTTCCAAACCCAAATAACGGTCTTTTTCAGATACAAGTTCCTGCCCAATGGCTTGAATCCAGATGCACTATTTCAAATCTAAGTGGTCAAATCATTTGGCAAGGAATGCTTTCTAAAGAAATGAATCAACTTGATCTTCAAGAGCTCGTCAACGGAGCATACCTCCTGCAACTTGAAAAGAACCAGATCAAAATTCATTATCGACTGATTAAAAATTCTTAATGAGTTGCGCAGAAAATTGGCTTAATTTCGCATCGTGAAAAATCAAAATCCGCTCAGCAGTTACCAATGGTTGGTTGTCGCTATACTCGCCTTTACGCAATTTACAGTCGTTCTTGACTTCATGGTGATGTCTCCCCTCGGCGACCTCCTCATGAAAGACCTACAAGTGAAACCATACCAATTTGGCATTGTGGTCTCGAGCTATGCACTTGCCGCCGGGCTTTCAGGTTTTTTAACAGCAGGTTTTGCCGATCGTTTTGACCGCAAACACTTGTTGGTTTTCTTCTATTCGGGCTTTATTATTGGCACCCTATTTTGTGGTTTGGCTCAGTCCTACGAGCAACTCGTTATGGCGCGCATTTTTACTGGCATTTTTGGCGGCGTAATGTCTTCTATTTCTATGGCAATTGTTGCCGACTTATTCAGTTTGCAGCAGCGCGGGCGCGTCATGGGCTTCATGCAAATGGGGTTTGGCCTGAGTCAAATCCTTGGCATTCCAATTAGTTTGTACATCGCTGCCAAATCCAATTGGCAAACACCTTTTTACATGATTGTCGTGCTTTCAATCACCATGCTCATCCTTATCCTTTTTGGCCTAAAACCTGTACGCGCGCACCTCGACAAAAAAACCGAGCACTCCGCCTTCAAACACCTCCTAACAACTGTTCGCAACCGAAACTACCGCATTGGCTTCATGGCAACTGCTTTTATGTCTTTGGGTGGCTATTTCATGATGCCTTGGGGCAGTGCTTTTGCAGTCAATAACGTCGGTATTACGCAAAAAGAATTGCCTATGCTTTTCATGATTGTAGGGGTTTCCACGTTTATGATCATGCCTATCATTGGCTGGTTGGCCGATAAAGTCAACAAATTCCAATTGTTTATGTGGGCTTCTATCATCATGATTGCTTCTGTTTTGTTCTATGTTCGCCTCGGAGAAAGCTCCTTTTTCATTTTGGTCTTGGTCAACATCTTCATGATGGGCGGCATCATGGCACGCATGGTACCTTCTCAGGCGCTAACAAGCTCAGTTCCTGAACTCCATGACCGCGGTGCATTCATGAGCATCAACGCCTCTCTACAACAAATTGCGGGCGGCATTGCAGCCATTATTGGCGGCAAAATTGTTTGGCAAGCAAGCCCATCGGCCCCACTCATGAACTTCGCTGTTTTAGGCTATGTGGTGGTAGGCGTCATTCTCATCAATATCTTCCTCACCAATAGGGTTTACAAATATGTAATGCAGAAAACAAAAGAGGCGGCCTAGGGCCGCCTCTTTAAAGAATCCAAAGTAAGGTAAGGAAACGAAGTATTTAGGAAATCTTCGTTTCTGCGTCTTCGTTGAGGTCAATATCGGCAAGTTTAGCCAACTTTCTGAATTGAATTTTTGCCTGTATGCGGTCTACAACATAATACATCATTGGCACCACAATAATCGTCAAGAACATCGAGCTACTGAGGCCTCCAATGAGTACCCAAGCCAGTCCGTTTTTCCATTCTGCACCAGCACCTGTAGCCGTAGCAATTGGCACCATTCCAATGACCATTGCAATGGTTGTCATCAAAATCGGACGCATCCTTTCGCGCACCGATTCTAAAAGTGCGTTGTAGGTCGACATCCCCTTCTCTTTAAGATGATTGGTAAAATCGACAATTAAGATGGCGTTTTTGGCAACAAGCCCCAATAGCATGAGCATGCCAAGCATGGTGAATATGCCCATATTCGACGAAGTCAAAGCGAGCGCTAAAATGGCACCTACCAAAGAAACTAAAATCGAGAACAAGACCACAAACGGATACACAAAGTTATCGTAAAGAGCCACCATGATCAGGTATACCAAAATGACACCAATACCCATTGCTGTGCCTAATGCGCCAAAAGATTCTTTCTGACGCTTGATTTCGCCTCCCCATGTAAGGCGCACGTTTGGATCTAGCGGATGCTTTTTGAGGTATTTCTCAATATCGGCCGCCACAGTTCCTGGAGCTGCTCCGAGTACATAACAACGCAGGGTTGTGTTGGCGATACGGTTTTTGCGCTCGAGGGTTCCGGCGGCGTTGTCTACGGAGATCGCTGCAAACTCGCTCAGGCGCACTTGCTTGCCTTCGTTGTTGGCGAAGGTCATGCCTTGGATGTCCTCGACATCTTTGCGGTTAGCCGCATCGAGCATCACGCGAATGTCGTATTCTGAACCATCGAGGTCTATTTGGCTGTCGTCGTTGCCAGAAAGTGCGCCTTGTAATTGCATACCAACTGCCGCCACATTGACACCAAGCTGACCCATTTTTTCGCGATTCAAAGCAATTTTAACTTCTGGGGTTACATCTTCGGTACTGAGGTACGGATCTTTGGCACCGTGCATGGCTTTGATGGCATTTTTAAGACGACGCCCTTCCTTCTGCATAAGTTCGGTATCGTTGCTAGACAAGAAGATTTCAATTGGCGCTTGTTCAGAATCGATCAAGCCCATATTGAGCGCCTTCACCTCTACACCTGGAAATTCGTTTTCAATTTTGGTGCGAATGAGGTTCATGTACTCTACAGTCGGGATTTCCTTCTGTTTGTCTTTTTTCATCATGACCGTAATTTCAGAACGGTTCTCAGCACCAAAGGCCGCTGCTCCCAAACCAGCGCTCGGGCCTCCAACGTTTGAAAAGACGATGTCTACCATCTCTTTTTGCGCCAAGAGCAACTGCTCAATTTTCAAGGTGGTGAGGTTGTTCTCGGCGAAAGTGGCGCTCTTCTCGTATTTGAGCTTGATCATAAACTTGCCTTGGTCTCCTTGAGAAACAAACTCCTGCCCTACAATACCTAAGCCCATAGTTGAAAAAGAAGCCACGAAAATACCGATGATGATCAAGCTCATGGCAATTTTGTGACGCAGGGCCCAACTCACTATTTTCACGTAAGAGTCCGTAAAGATGTTGATGCGGCGCTCAAACCAAAGCAAAATGGCTTGGAATGGCTTTTTTGGATCGAGTTTCACTTCTTTGGCAAAGCGCGAAGCCAACCAAGGAGTTAGTGTAAAACATACAAAAAGGGACATCAGGGTAGACACCACTACTACAATTGAGAACTGATGTAAGATATCAGAAATGGTTCCTTCAATGAAAACCACCGGTGAAAAGACC
>JBIIZI010000133.1:0-5797 GCA_044346375.1 Crocinitomicaceae bacterium
ACAATCCATACAGCAAAAGCAATGCAGCTTCAGTAGGTTTGCATGTTGGTGTTGTGTATTCCATTGACTAAACGCAAATGAATAGAAATAAAAAAGGCGCCCCAGGGCGCCTTTTTTGTTGTATGCTATTTTCTTTTATGGTTTGACAAGATGTACAAAACCGTGTAACGTGTACAATGTTTGCTCTTTGTTGTCGTATTCGTATTTCTCACTTTTTGGCGTAGCCATGTAGAAGTATACACCTTCTTCTAGCGCTTTACCGCTCATGTCGGTGCCGTTCCAGTCGTTGAGGTAGTTGTCTTTTTCGTAGATGAGGTTGCCCCAACGGTTGAAAATTTGAATGCTCACTTGGTTGTAGTCTTCCCAGTTTTTGATAACCAATAGGTCGTTGGTGCCGTCGTCGTTGAGGGTCAGGATATTTGGAACTACCAACGGACACTGGTTGTATACGCGGATGTTTGGCGAAGTGATGGTTTTGGCACATTGGTCCATGACGTAAACCTGGAAGTTGTTGAGATTAGGTTGTAGGATACTTGGTTGCACATAAACAGTATCGTTATTAGGGAAGCCGCCTGGCCCCCAGACATAACTGTACGGAGAAATGCCGTTTTGAACATTACACCAAATGTTGGTTCCTTGGCCATAGTCGGCACAAACATTCAAAGAATCAACTGCTGTGATTGTCATTGGCGTGTAATCAATAATATTGAGGGAGATAGATGTTGTGTCAAAAGTGCCGTCGCAAGGATTCGGTAATATTACGTTGAAGAATACCGTTTCAGTTCCTTCAGGCAGACCATCTAAGAACGCCGAAATTCCAATAGTGTCGGATGCAACCCCTGCAGGAATCACGAGGGTGTCGTCAATAAATGGGTAGTCATCACCGTTGATAGCTGTTCCGCTCAAGCTAATTTGAACAACTAAGTTTGAAGTGAGGTCGGTACGGGTCACGACGAAGCCGGCAAATCCGCAGTCTTCGATGAGTTGTGTTGGCCCCGTTACATCTACTTCAATGGGGACTTCAATTTGGCAGGTAACCACGCGGTAACCGAAAGTTCTGATTTTGGTATTGATGAGCACACCATTGCGCCATTCTTTGACGGCAACACCGGCTACAAAACTTCCAATGAGGTTAGGGGTGAAGGTCATAAAACCGGTAACGGGGTCAATAGTGATGTTGGAACCTGCTCCAAAAGGAACTGTTTCTGTAAAAGTTGGGTTCCAACTTACTGGGGTATAAGGCGCAGGATCTTCAGGGTCTGGTACTACGTTGGCAATGCTACCTCCTAGTAAAGGTGCCATGAGTTCGTAACTCAGTGAATCGCCGTCGGGGTCAAAGGCTGCGTGGTCAAAATCGAGTGTATTTTGCGAACACAAAATGAGTGGCGGATAATTGATAAATCTTGCCCCTTGGTTGTGGACACCAACTAAAGCCGAGCCTGGAATAAAGGTGGTGAGGGTAATTCCATTGCTCGCTGGATCTACGATATTGTCAATAGCGCCTGTCCAGCAACAGCGTTGGTAGGAGACATAATAGCCTTGTACGCTGAAAGGCAAGGTAACGGTGTCGACGTAAATTGCACGCTCAACACAGATGTCGTTTGGAACGGTAACGCAAGGGTCGTCGTAGACAATTGGTAAAATATTTTGTGAAAATGGTGGGATATAACGCGTTGTGTAAATGCTTCCATCTGCCAAGAAAATTGTGTAGTTCAAAGGGTTGTCAAAACCAGTGGCAGAGTTGCAGTCGCGGTAGATTTCTATGGTGATTTTGTATTGGTTGTTGCCTAAAGAATCATAGTAGATTTCACCTCCGATGATGTGGCTCGCCCAGCTGTTGAAGCTGAATAAAAATCCGATTAAAAAGGCAATTAATGTAGTTGTGAGACGCATGCGTATGAATTTTGTATATTCGTTGTTGATGTCAAAGGTAAGCTTGTTTTTTCTAATAGTAAGTGTCTTTTTGGGTATGCAGCTAAACGCGCAGTCTGAAAAACAGTTGCGTCAAGACCTACAAGGCACGAAAAACAAGACGTCACAGCTACAAATTAGGTTGCATCTCATCGATGTTATTTATGAACGAAACCGAAATGAGTGGCAAAAAGAGGTTCAATTATTAATTGCACAAAGGAAAGCGTATTTTGGGGCAGAAAATCAGGCTCTTATTTCTCTTGTAGAAGCAGAACGCGCACGTTATCTGGGTAACAATACGCACTTAAGTAAAATTTTCAATCAAAAATTAGCACAGCATTCCTTCAAAGATCCAAATGCAGCTTGGCGAAAGCAACTTTTAGGCTGTGCTATTTCAAAAGAAAAAGAATATCATTATCGTACGTTACTTACCAAGGCGAACCGTGTTTTGAAGCACCGCGAACAAACTGCACTTTATTTGCAGATTGCAAAGAATTTTACCGCCACCTTTCAAAAAGATTCGGCCGTATGGGCAAGTAACATGGCCTTGCAGCATGCCAAACGCGCCGATAAAAAATGGGTCCTCATTGACGCCATGCAGCAGCAAGCTGAAGTCTATTGGCAGTTTAACCTTTTCGAACAAGCTGTTCAAAGATCTATAAATTCACTGCAACTTGCCGAAGAAGCGCAGTTAGATCATTTCAAATTAAGTCCGCTTTTACTCATTGCAAGTATTTCCATTGATGTCAAGAATTTCAACCAAGCATTCACTTATTTAAAACTTGCCCAAGATCTCGCAAAAGTCAATAAAGACAATCGAGGTCAGGCGTATACCAATTACTTACTAGGGCGTTATTATTTAGGTAGTAATTTGCCAGTGAAAGCGAGTACATTGGCCGGACTGGCTTATCGTTTTTTTGAAGAGGTAGGCAATCAAAGGTATCAAAACAGAGCTAGGTTGCTCATGATTTCCGCTCTGCAATTGACCGGAGGAAGGGTAGATCTTCCTTTTGCCAATTTATTGACTAAGACTGATGCTTCAACAGATGCACTTTTTGCCTCAGAATTGTATTTTGAATACGGTCAGTACCTTATGGGTTTAAATCAATATCGCGCAGCAAAATCTGCATTTGAAGCTGGCCTAAAGAGCCTGCCTTCTGAAACGTTGATCCGTCCAAAAATTGCCAATACCTATCGTGCATTAGCTGAAATTGCGCGTAAAACAGGACAGCTCGCACAGGCCTATCAATACCAACAGCAATTCAGCAATTGGCTTGAAAACAGCCCAGTTTGGCGCAGTGCAGCGCGCATTGAAGAAATGGCAGCTGCCAACCTTCGCGAAGAACGCGAACGCCTCATTGTCAATCAGCAAGCTTCTATTGAACGTGCTCAAAAGGAACGAGAAATTGTAGAGCTCCAACGCGACCGCCAATTGTTTATTTCGATCATTTTTATTGTGGCAATTATATTTGGTGTTGTCATTTACGTGCTCCGGGTGCAGCAAATCAAAACCAAACAAGAGCAAAGAGAGGCAGAGTTGTCTCAAACCTTATTGCGTACGCAAATGAATCCTCATTTTGTATTCAACGCCATGTCTGTAATTCAGAGCTATATCTATGAAAATGACCCCGCGAAGTCTTCACAATTTTTAGTCAATTTTTCGCGCTTGATGCGCTTGATCCTAGAGAATTCTCCCAAAGAGTTTATTCCAATTGAGTTAGAGCGAGAAATTCTCGATAAATACCTCACAGCTCAAAAAATGCGCTTCGAGAATCGTTTCGAGTACGAACTTACGGTTAGCGATGATTTACTTTTCAATAAAGCGATGGTGTCGCCAATGATTACTCAACCATTTATTGAAAACGCCATCGAGCATGGGCAATTGCACACAGTTAAAGGCGGAAAAATCACCGTTTCTATGCATGCACAAGAAGGTCAACTATTTATAGAAATTCAGGATAACGGGGTAGGTAGAAAAAAGTCTGCTCAAACCAAGAAATTGAAGTCACACAAAAGTATGGCCATTGATATTACGAGTGAACGCATCGCTATTCTAAATAAAAAGTATAAATTTAATGGCAGCTTGACAATCAATGATTTAGACCCTGTAAGCCAAACAGGAACTGCTGTAACACTTGTCTTGCCCCTAAAGTACGAAACCGAACAATAAAACTGAAAGTGCCATGAGTCGAAAAGTACTGATCATCGATGATGAAAAACCTACCAGAACCTTCATTCGCAAAATGCTGGAGTCATTTGATTTGAATTTGAGTGTTTATACGGACGGCGAAAATGTGGCTTCTGGGATAGAAGCCATTGAAGATATTCAGCCCGACATCGTTTTGCTGGACATACAAATGCCTGATGGCAATGGGTTTGATGTCTTGAAAAATGTAAAGTTCAAGCAGTTTGAAGTGATTTTTATTACGGCATTTCAAGAATTTGCGGTTCAGGCCATTAAGTTTTCAGCCTTAGATTATATCCTCAAGCCAATTGATGCAGAAGAGCTCCACACCGCCATGACCAACGCTTTACAAGTGGTTGAGCACAAAAAAGACGACACGCAGTTTCAGGCCTTACAGCACAACGTTCAGCCCCAACACAAACGCAAGTTGGTACTCAAAACCCAAGAAAGCATATTTGTCATTGAAATTGACGACATCGTGCATTGCGAAGCAGATAAAAACTACACGTTCTTTTACCTCAATGATGGTAAGAAAATCCTGGTTTCTAAAACATTAAAAGACTACGACACCATGCTCTCTGGCTTTTCTTTTTTCAGGGTGCATCAGTCGCATTTGATCAATCTCAATTATGTAGAGCGCTATGACAAGCACGACGGCGGTTCGGTTATTTTAAAGGACGGTTCCTCTATTCCGCTTTCACCGGCCAAAAAAGAGCAGTTCTTTAAGAGCCTCGACTTACTTTAAAGCTTTGTTTAAGATAACGCTTGCTGAAGATCAGCAATTAGGTCTTCGGCGTCTTCTACACCAACGCTGAGTCTGATCAAGGAGTCTACCACTCCGCTTTTTTCGCGCACTTCTTTTGGAATAGAAGCGTGGGTCATGGTGGCAGGATGCCCAATAAGGGATTCAACCCCACCTAAAGATTCGGCAAGTGCAAATATTTCTACTTTCTTCACTAAGTTGAGTGCGTCTTGTAACTGATTTCCTTTGAGTGTAAAGGAGATCATGCCGCCAAAGCCACGCATTTGTGCTTTCGCCACGTGGTGGTTTGGATGCGTCTCAAAACCAGGCCAATAAACTTTGTCAACGGCAGGGTGTGTCACTAAAAAACGTGCGATTTTTTCACCGTTCTCACAATGGCGTTGCATGCGAAGGTGTAAAGTTTTGATGCCGCGCAAAACCAAGAAAGAATCCATCGGGGCAGTTACAGCACCAGACGAGTTTTGAATACGGTACATTTCGTTTGCTAGGGCGTCGTCGTTGCATACCAATGCACCCATCACTACATCGGAATGCCCGCCTAAATATTTAGTGACGGAATGCATGACCATATCTGCACCGAGATCAAGCGGATTTTGCAAATAAGGTGTTGCAAAAGTGTTGTCGACACATAACATGGCATTTGCTTTTTTCGCGATAGCGGCCATTGCTTTGATATCGATGATGTTCATCATGGGGTTGGTTGGAGTTTCCACCCAAATGAGTTTGGTATTTGCATTCACTAATGCTTCAACAGCTGTTGGGTCTTGCATGTCTACGAAATGAAAAATCAGGCCGTATTTCGCAAAAATGGTATTAAAGATGCGGTAGGATCCGCCGTAGAGGTCGTTGGTAGAGATGATTTCGTCTCCAGGATTGAGCAGTTTGATGACACAATCTATGGCTGCCAAACCAGATCCAAAACAAGCCCCGTGCTTCCC
>JBIIZI010000249.1:0-3153 GCA_044346375.1 Crocinitomicaceae bacterium
CAACTCAACAAATGCAGCTATTACGGTTACATATACAGTTACACCTAAATCAGGAAACTGTACAGGAACGCCATTCAATGTATCGGTAACGGTTAATCCTAAGCCGTTTGTTCTTGCGCAAACTCCGTCTACATGCAGTGGTACAGCATTTACTGTAACGCCAGCAGATCAACCTGGAGTATCAGGCGGTAACATTGTACCGTCAAATACGACGTATATATGGACGGTAGTAGATAATTCAAATATTACAGGTGAGTCTAATCAGGCTTCCGCACAGAACAATATCAGCCAAACCCTAACAAATTCTACTAACCTAGCTGAAAATGTGGTCTACACAGTGACTCCAACATCGGGTTCTTGTGTTGGTTCTGCATTTACAACGACTGTCAGTGTAGATCCAAAACCTTTCGTCACATCTCAAACCCCGGTTATTTGTAGTTCAACTGCATTTACTGTAACGCCAGCAGATCAACCAGGTGTATCAGGTGGTAACATTGTACCATCCAATACGACCTACGCATGGACAGTTGCTGCAAATGCAAATGTAACAGGTCAATCAGATGTAACTACTGGACAAAGTAGCATTAGTCAAACATTAACGAACTTAACGAATACGGTACAAACCGTAGTTTATACAGTAACACCAACATCTGGTGCTTCAGGTGCATGCGTTGGTTCAACATTTACAGTAACAGTCACTGTTAATCCTAAACCATTTGTTACTGCTCAAATAGCAACGACTTGTAGTGATGTAGCATTTGTGGTTTCTCCTGCTGATCAACCAGGAGTATCAGGAGGCAACATTGTGCCTGCAAATACGACTTATACTTGGTCTGTTGTAGACAATCCAGATGTAACGGGTGAATCTGATGTGACACTCGCTCAGTCAAACATTAGCCAAGTACTTACGAACGTTACGAATTCACAACAAACTGTCGTTTATACAGTTACTCCTTTGAAAGGTACTTGTGCGGGATCTACGTTTACTACAACGGTAACTGTTAACCCAGAGCCGCTATATACGAATACTACATTGAACACTACAATTTGTTCAGACGGTACAACAGGAGTTGTATTGCCAGCAACAGATAACGATGGAGGTTCAATCACGAAATATGAAGTTACTGCAGTTGTAGATCAAGATCTTACAGGCACAGCAACTACAGGCACGGTGTTGGCAAATAACTTAAGTGCATTACAAGCGAATACATTCAACAATGTGACAAATGCCGCACAGGATGTAGTATACACTCTTGTTCCATATTTTGGAACATGTGCAGGAACTGCGTTTGACATCACAGTTACAGTTAACCCAGAGCCGGTTTTATCCAATCAAACAGCAGCAGCTGTATGTTCAGATGCACCAGTGTCAATTACGGTATTGAATGCGGACAATGACGGTGGTCCGATCAGCTCATATAATATTTCAAAAACTGTAGCCGCAGGCTTAACAGGAGCACAGACAAATGCTACAATGGCAAATGGTGTAATGAACTTTGGTTTAATTGCCAATGATTCTTACAACAACTTGACAAGCGATACTTTGAATGTTGTTTACACGGTGACTCCATACAATGGTTCATGTGCAGGAACAAATTACACGATTACAGTATCGATCTATCCAGAGCCAGTTGTATCCAATCAAACAGCAGCAGCTGTATGTTCAGATGCACCAGTATCAATTACGGTATTGAATGCAGACAATGACGGTGACCCGATCAGCTCATATAATATTTCAAAAACTGTAGCCGCAGGCTTAACAGGAGCACAGACAAATGCTACAATGGCAAATGGTGTAATGAACTTTGGTTTAATTGCCAATGATTCTTACAACAACTTGACAGACAACGCCTTGGATGTTGTTTACACAGTAACTCCATACAATGGTTCATGTGCAGGAACACCATACACGATAATGGTGACTATCCACCCTGAACCAGTAGTTACTTCACAAACATTATCAGTTTGTAGTGATGTCGCTTCAGCGCTTATCTTGAACAATGATGCAACGAATGCGCCAACAGTAGCGACATACAACATCATTTCAATTTCAAATACAAACTTAACTTCATCAGCAGGTGCGCCGGCAACAGGTAACTTCCTAGACACCGTTGTTTCTAATGATGCTTGGACGAACGTAACAACAGGTCCGCAGACTGCACTTTACACAATTGCTCCAGTTGCAACAACAACAGGTTGTGTGGGTGATAACTTCACGGTTACATTAACTGTGAATCCAGAGCCTTTTGTTGCGAACCAAACTATAACGATTTGTAGTGATGGTGCAACAGGTCTTACTTTAGGTAATGACACTGACGGACCAAACGTTACTACTTATAATATCACAAATATTGCTGCGAATGGTCTGACTGCTTCTGCAGGATCACCAGCAAATGGAACCGCATTATTGGCAGATGAAATTGTCGATGATGCATGGACAAACACTACTGCATTGCCAGTAGATGTGGTCTACACAATTGTGCCAGTGAGTGCGGGTAATTGTTTAGGTAATCCATTTACGGTAACAGTAACCGTTAATCCGGAGCCAGTAGTGGCCAACCAATTAGCTACAAAATGTAGTGATCTTCCTATTGGTGTTACACTTGGTAACGATGCCAATACACCTACGGTAGCAACTTATATTATCACGAACATTAACTCAAATGGTTTAACTGCTTCTGCTGGTAATCCTGTAACCGGATCTGGTAAGTTAGCTAACGAAATTGCAAACGATGCCTGGACCAACACGACGTCATTGCCAGTAAATGTGGTATATACGGTTGTGCCAGTGGCAACAACAACTGGTTGTCAGGGTAATCCGTTTACGGTGACCATGATTATCAATCCAGAACCTGTGGTTGCTAACCAATCAATTGTGATTTGCTCAGATGCTGATTTTGGTGTCAATTATAACCCAAGCACATCTGTTACTGCGGCAACATACAATGTAACAGATATCCAGACTAACTTAACAGGTGGTCCAGATAACAATGGTATTGCGAACGATTTAGCTGCTAGTGATTTACTCGACGATGAATTTACCAATACGACTGCCGTATCTGAATCTGTATTGTATACAGTTTATCCAGTAAGCCCATTAGGATGTATTGGAGAAATGTTCTCAATTGTTGTGAGTGTCAATCCAGAGCCTGT
>JBIIZI010000018.1:0-18574 GCA_044346375.1 Crocinitomicaceae bacterium
CTTACCCCATCTTTTTTTGTGTCTACCATGAAAATTTCAGCATCCATTTATTCCGACGCAGCCCGCCCCTTGCAAGCTGTTATTGCTGACCTCGTAGCACATCAAGTAGACCTCCTCCATATCGATTGCAACGACGATCTCCGCGTTTTTGACGACATCAAAAAAATCCGTGAGTGGTGCTCCATTCCGCTCGACTTGCACATCATTACTTCAGACCCTTCTAAATATTTTCCCTACCTGCTTGAAAACCCCGTAGAATACCTCACCTTTCAGGTAGAAGATTTACAAGGTGAATTGCAAATTCCACAAGAAATCCAAGGTAAAAAAGGTTTAGCCCTCATTACCCCTACGCCTGTTTCGGCTTTTGACGCCTACCAAGACTTCGATTTCATCCTCATTATGGCCACCATTCCAGGCCAATCTGGCGGTGTCTTTGACCGACAGAATTTTGACAAAATCCGCAACTTTAGAAAGCGCTACCCCAACAAATCTATTCATGTCGACGGCGGCGTGAACCCCGAAGTTTCCTTCATCTTGCGCCAAATGGGCGTCAGCACGGCTGTGTCGGGCTCCTATTTATTCAAGGAAGCAAGCGTTGGCAACGCACTCATGAACCTCACTCAGCGCAGCATAGGCTCAGCTTTTAAAGTAGCCGATTTCATGACCCCCTTACATGAAACCCCGCAGTTCAACATTGAAAACATCGCACTCCAAAGCGTCTTGCAAACCGTAGAAGACGGACAAATGGGTGTGGCCATGGCCATAGATGCGCAATACGCGTTCAAAGGTTTGGTATCGAGTGCCGATATCAGAAAAGCACTCCTGAAGCAGCTTTCAAATGGCCTCGACCTCAATGAGCTACCGGTTTCCAACCTCATCAACACAAAACCCATTTGTATACAAGAAGATGCAACAGTTCTTGAACTCTTGCAACTCATCAAAAACAGCCCTTTTGCAGTGCTCTATTTACCGGTGGTAGATTCAGCAATGAAACTCAAGGGCATAGTCCAATTCTCCAACCTGATCAAAGCAGAAATATGATCATCGAACTCAAAAACAACACCAACGCAGCTGCACTTGCTGCCGCACAACACGCTTTTCACATCCATTACTTAGGAAAAGACTACCTCATTACCGGTAGCGGTGTCAAGGAAGTACCAGATGCTTTACAAGATCACACCCAAAACCATTGGATTTTTGCCAACGATATCCAACTCGCATCGCGCAAGTTCCAAGATCAAAAACGCGAAGTGAAATTTGGAAACGTTACCATCGGCGGCCAAACCAACAATACGATCCTTATCGGAGGGCCCTGTTCTGTAGAATCCGAAGAACAACTCCGCGGTGCAGCCGAATTGCTCGTTTCAATGGGGCTTTCTACGCTCAGAGGCGGCGCCTACAAACCGCGCACGAGCCCCTACTCTTTTCAAGGCATGGGTTTGGAAGGCCTGCAACTTTTGGCCAAAATGCGCCAAGACTACGGCTTGAACGTGATCACTGAGGCTAGAGACGCCACGCACATCGAAGAAATCATCGAACACACCGATATCATTCAGGTGGGCGCCAAAGCCATGTACGACCAAGGCATTTTGCGCGCTTGTGCCAAAATTAAAAAACCAGTACTTATCAAGCGTGGGTTTGGTACTACCCTCCAAGAATTTGTGCAAGCTGCAGAGTTTGTGCTTTCTGGTGGCAATGAAAATGTCGTTTTGTGCGAACGCGGAATTCGTACGTTTGAAACGGGTACACGCTTTACACTCGACCTATGTGGTGTGGCTTGGTTGCAAGAACACAGCAACTTGCCAATTGTACTCGACCCTTCGCACGCAATGGGCTATGCCTACGGCGTGAATCCACTGGCACGCGCTTGCGTCGCAATGGGCATCGACGGCTTGCTCATTGAAGCACACCCGAACCCGAAAGTGGCAAAATCAGATGCGTCGCAACAACTCAATTACGACGAATTCCGCAAGCTCCATTCTGACATTCAGAAGGTAGCTCAAAGCGTTGGTTATCAAATTGTATAAGCATGATACTTGAACTCAACATTAAAGGCTTGTGCAAGACGCACGGGATCAAATTCGACGATTTCTTAGCCGATCTCGACGTCGACAACGTACATGAGCTTTCAATCTACGATCTCGAAGCTATTTGCGAAGAATACGAGCTCGACCTCCAAGCACTGCTTTTCAAACCTTTATTTTCTCAAGCAAGCCTCGATAAAAAAATCCAAAAGCTTAAAATGCTCATTTTAGATGTCGATGGCGTACTAACGGATGGCGGCATGTATGTCAGTGAAAAAGGCGATCAAATGAAGCGCTACCACACGCACGATGGCTTGGCTTTGCTCGAACTTGGCAAAAGTAAAAAATTAACTTTGGGCATCCTTTCATCTGGTTTCACCGAACACATGGTCCAAGACCGCGCAGCGCTTTTAGGAATCGAGCATGTTTACGTTGGCCGAGAACCCAAACTCGACATCCTCAACACTTGGTGCGCTCAGCTTGGCTACAACCTAGACGAAATAGCCATTATCGGCGATGACCTCAACGACCTCCCTGTGATGCAAGCCGTTGGCTTGGCAGTATGTCCGGCATCGGCAGTAAGCAAAGTCAAAAGTGTAGCCGACATCATTTTGAGTCGCAAGGGCGGAGATGCCTGCGTGCGCGAATTCATCGACAACTACCTTCAATAAACAACAACTCTACCCCACTTTATGTCCATCATCAACATCGGCGTCATCCGCGAAGGCAAAACACCACCCGATTTCAGAGTTCCGCTCAGCCCTGAGCAGTGTGCAGCTTTAGAAAAGCAATACCCGAATGTAAAAGTAACTGTTCAGACCAGCCCCATTCGTTGTTTTTCAGACCAAGCCTACACCGACCTCGGCCTTACAGTTCAAGAAGATTTAAGCCACTGCGACATCCTACTCGGGGTCAAAGAGGTGCCAAAAAACCAACTCATTGCAGGTAAAACATATTTATTCTTTTCGCACACCTTTAAAAAGCAACCTTACAACAGAGCGCTTTTACAGGAAATCTTAGACAAGAAAATCCGCCTCATCGACTACGAAGTACTCAAAGATGCCAACAACAAGCGCATTATTGGCTTTGGCCGCTATGCAGGTGTAGTGGGTGCCTACAACGCTTTTCTAACCTACGGCCTCAAAACAGGTGCCTACACCCTAAAAGCAGCGCATCTTTGTGCCGATCGTAAAGAAGTAGAAGAAGAATTGAAAAAGGTTGTATTACCAGCCCATTTCAAAACCATACTCACGGGTTTTGGGCGCGTTGGGCATGGCGCAAGAGAAATCATCGGTCTGTTACCTATCCGTGAAGTGAGCGCAGAGGACTTCCTTCAAGAGGAGTTTACAGAACCTGTATTTACGCATCTGGATACCCATCAATACTTCTGCAGAAAATCCGATGCTGGCTTTGACAAAAAAGAATTTTACACCCAACCTGAATTGTACCAAAGTAACTTTGGGGCATATGCGCAAAAAAGCAATGTGTACATTCCGTGTCATTTTTGGTCGTCAAAGTCGCCGTTTATCCTAACCCAACAAATGCTGCAAGATCCATCCAATGCCATTCAAGTGGTAGCCGATGTATCCTGCGACATCGATGGCCCTATAGCTTGTACCATTCGCCCGAGCAAAATTGGTGCTTCTATGTATGGTTACGATCCACAAACAGGCGCTGAAGTAGACATGCTACAGTCAGGTGCAATAGCAGTTATGGCCGTAGACAACTTACCATGTGAGCTTTCCAAAGACGCTGCCGAAGACTTTGGTTCTGAACTACTCAAGGAAGTTTTCCCGGTGCTTTTAGGCCCTGACCCCGATCAAATCATTTACCGAGGCACCCAAACCACACTTGAAGGCGAACTCAATGCACCTTTTGCTTATTTAAAACCGTATCTCGCAGGCCTCGAATGAGACAAGAATTTTACGATATCGAATTGACCAACATTGCCGATTTTCAAGAAAAATCTACTTATGAATGTTGTCGGTTTATCGGTTTGGACTTCACTACTACCAAAATTGCGCACACCAAATTTTTGGATTGCACCTTTGAAGAATGCAATTTATCCAATTGTAGCTTGGTAGAGACTAGTTTTCAAGATATCCAGTTTAGCCATTGCAAATTACTAGGCTTGCACTTTGAACATGGCAATCCGTTTGGCTTTGCTTGTCAGTTTGACAACTGCCTAATGAAACATGTCAGTTTTTACCAAATGAATTTGCAAAATAGTTCGTTTATAAATTGTGATCTTCAAGGTGCCGATTTCTCGGAATCAAAAGCCAAAGGAATTTCGTTTTATGGTTCAAATTTATTAGATGTAGTTTATGATCGAACTGATTTGCAGGCAGTCAATTTTGTAGAAACTAAAAATCTTCGTCTAGACCCCCAAAACAATCAAATAGAAAAAGCAAAGTTTCAAGCCAGTCAACTTGAAGGTCTGTTACTGAAATATCAGCTAGATATCCAACACTAAAGATATTTCCCTAATTTTGAATTATGCAGCAAAAAGGGAACAAACGCACCATCACCGGATGGGTCTTCTACGACTGGGCCAACTCGGTTTATCCGCTGATCATTAGCTCGGCTATTTTTCCGATACTTTACGAGACCCAAACAAGCCTCAAAAATGAGGCTGGCCGTACGGTCTATGACACCGTTAGCTTCCTAGGACGCGAATTCCACAACACCGAATTCTACGCCTACGTCATTTGCTTGTCCTATATTTTAGTTGCGCTCATGACACCGCTTTTATCAGGCATTGCCGATGCGGGCGGAAAGCGCAAACTTTTCATGCAAATCTTTTGTTACCTAGGCGCTATTTCAAGTGGCTTACTTTATTTTTTCCATACGCCAACGATTGGTATTAAAGGCGAAAGCCCTTTTGTCATCAACTGGAGCATGTTGCCGCTCTTTTTTGGCTCCATCGGCTTTTGGGCCAGTTTGGTTTACTATAACGCTTATTTGCCCGACATCGCGGAAGCCAAAGACCACGACCGCGTTTCGGCGCGCGGCTTCTCCATGGGTTATTTGGGGAGCTCCACACTATTAATCATCATTTTATTGATGAGGACATTTATGGATACCAAAGAAATTAATTGGGCGTTTCCAATGGTAAGTCTTTGGTGGATTGCCTTTGCTACCTTCTCTTTTTCGAGACTACCCAAGACGAGCGCCACGCAAAAAGACAGCAAAAACCTCATTCGAAAAGGTTATTCGGAGGTTTACGGTGTCTGGAAGCAAATCAGGCAGAACAAAACACTCAAAGGATACTTAGGGTCTTATTTCATGTTCAACATGGCCGTGCAAACCATCATGGTAATGGCAGTTGCTTTTGCCAACAAGGAAGTGATTGGCATCAAACAGCAAGACCTCATCATTTCGATCCTCATTATTCAGTTTATCGGAATTGGCGGCGCCTACCTGATGTCGTTTATCTCTAAAAAAATTGGCAATTTCAAGGCCCTCGGCGGTGCTATTGTTATTTGGATTGCGCTGTGCATTTACGTATACCAGTTTGTATGGTATCCTTGGCAATTCTTTATTGCTGCTGCCGGCGTGGGCTTGGTGATGGGCGGGATTCAATCTTTATCTAGGTCCACCTATTCTAAATTGTTACCTGAAACCAAAGACCTCACCTCTTACTTCAGCTTCTATGACTTAGCAGAAAAATTAGGCTTGGCATTAGGCACGCTCACTTTTGGGCTCATCGAAGGCTTATTAGACATCAGAACCTCCATTCTCGCTTTAGTCGTATTTTTTGCATTAGGCCTCATTTTATTGATCAGAATCCCCAAAACAGAACAACAAGCGCATGAGACAAGCCATTGAAGCCGCGTGGGAAAACCGCGCACTATTAAGTGAAAAAGCAACTATTCAAGCCATTGAACACGTTATCGAAGACCTCGACAAAGGCCTTTTACGCGTTGCCGAACCGCTAGACGACGGTACATGGCAGGTCAACGAATGGGTCAAAAAAGCAGTTGTCTTGTATTTTCCGATCAGACAAATGGAAACTATTGAGGTAGGGCCGTTTGAATTCCACGATAAAATGGCGCTCAAGCGCAACTACAAAGAATTGGGTGTTCGCGTGGTGCCGCATGCAATTGCGCGTTACGGAGCTTTTGTAGCACCTGGCGTTATCATGATGCCATCTTACATCAATATCGGCGCTTACGTAGATTCAGGCACTATGGTAGACACCTGGGCAACGGTAGGTAGCTGCGCCCAAATTGGCAAAGATGTACACCTCAGCGGTGGCGTTGGTATTGGCGGCGTACTTGAGCCCTTGCAAGCAGCTCCTGTGGTAATAGAAGATGGCGCTTTTATTGGCTCGCGCTGCATTGTTGTAGAAGGCGTGCGCGTGGGCAAACAAGCTGTGCTCGGCGCCAATGTAGTTCTCACGAAGTCTACCAAAATTATAGATGTCACGGGTGAGCACCCAATTGAGCTCAACGGCTACGTTCCAGAACGATCCGTCGTGATTCCCGGATCTTACACCAAAACCTTCCCTGCCGGAGACTTCCAAGTACCTTGCGCACTCATTATTGGCAAGCGCAAAGCATCTACAGATTTAAAAACTTCCCTCAACGACGCCTTGCGCGAACACAATGTAGCTGTATAATGAATGAAAAAATGCAACTCTGGAACACACTTGATAGAGTCACTTTAGAAAAACAATTGCTTGCCATTGGGCACGAATACATTACCATATCGTTTTATCAATATGCAAATATTCAAGATCCGATAGCCTTTCGCAATCGACTTTATTTAGAGTGGTCAGCGATGGATATTGTAGGCAGAACCTATGTAGCAAAAGAGGGTATCAATGCGCAAATTGCAGTCCCTACTGCCAATTTGGGACGTTTCCGAGAAGAACTCTATCAAATTGATTTTTTAAATGGTATCCGTCTTAATTTTGCCGTAGACGACGCCGAGGCAGAATTTCCATTTTTGAAACTCAAGGTCAAAGTGAGGTCCAAAATATTAGCCGATGGCCTCAACGATACTACTTTTGATGTCACCAACAAAGGCATCCATCTAGATGCCGAGGCTTTCAACAAACTCACCGACGACCCCAACACCTTACTCATCGACTTTCGGAACCATTACGAATGGGAAGTAGGTCATTTCAAAGGAGCTGTATTGCCCGACGTAGACACATTTAGAGAATCTTTGCCGTTTATTGAAGAAACCGTTCTAAAGGGCAATGAAGACAAAAATATTGTCATGTACTGCACTGGCGGTGTGCGCTGCGAAAAAGCTTCGGCCTGGTTCAAGCACCGCGGCTTTGCCAATGTGCACCAATTAGAAGGTGGCATCATTAAATACGCCAACGACTGCAAAGAAAAAGGCATTGAAAATAAATTTATTGGTAAAAACTTTGTTTTTGACGAACGCCGCGGCGAACGCATTACCTCTGATATCATTGCCGTTTGCCATCAGTGTGGCAGCCCAGCCGACACACATACAAATTGCCTCAATGAGGCTTGTCATTTGTTGTTCATTCAGTGCGAAGCTTGCAAAGAAAAGATGGAAAATTGTTGCAGTCAAGCATGCATTGACATCATTCACCTTCCACTCGAAAAACAAAAAGAATTGCGCAAGGGTCAGAATAAAAGCAACCTGATCTTTAAAAAAGGCCGCTCAACTGCACTCCCTTTTAAAAGTCACCAAGAAAAACCCCAAGCGCTCGTTGACCAAGCGCTCCAAAACCAAAACACATGATCCTCTCTATCCATTGGGCAATAGATTCTCAACTTATTGACGGCTGGCGCACCCCTAATTTATATGGCCTACTCTTCGTATCGGGCATCGTATTGGGCTATTTCGTGATCAGAAAAATGTTTAGGGCAGAACAAGTCGAAGACAAAGTGTTAGACACACTCGTCACCTACATGGTGCTCTCCACTATTATTGGCGCGCGCCTTGGCCATGTGCTTTTTTATGGCCCGTATTGGGACAAAATACAACATGGGCAAGTTGTAGAAACAGGGTATTTTTCGCATCCTGGCGAGATCATCAAGATTTGGGAAGGCGGTTTGGCCAGCCACGGGGCAGCAATTGCTATTCTGATTGCGCTTTTCGTTTTTTCCAAGAAAGTTTCCAAGCGACCTTACATCTGGATCCTCGACCGCATTGCTGCACCAATTGCCATTGCAGCTACTTTTATCCGCTTGGGTAATTTGGTCAACCACGAAATGGTAGGTTATGTTACCGATGTGCCTTGGGCTTTTGAATTCCAATATTTCTATAACGAAGCCATTGGCAACTACGACCCCACCCCACGCCACCCCGCACAACTTTACGAAGCAATTTGCTACTTCATTTCTTTTTGGCTCTTGCTTTACCTCTTTTGGAAACTCAAAAAGTGGCAGCAACCGGGCTTTGTTTTTGGCAGTTTCCTGATCCTCATTTTTGGTTCGCGCATCATTTGCGAGTTTTTCAAACTCGGCCAAACCGCCCGAGATTACACCTTACCACTCAACACCGGTCAACTACTCAGTATTCCACTCGTCATTTCCGGAATTTACTTGATCATACAGGCCACTAAAAAATCAAAAGATGCAGTATAAAGTTATTTTCATCCTACTCGTTCTTCTTGTTGGTTGTCAAAACGATTCAACCCACAAAAAAGACAAAGCTCAAAAACAGGTACATCTAGCAAAAGAAGACCAGGAAAAGCAAACAGAACAAATCCAGACCAAAACCGCAGCGCTCATCAAAGGCGCCGACAGCATCTTGATTTCTAAAAGAAAAGTTGTCGACAAATGGGACAAAGAATGGTCTGTTGTAGTATACGAATTCTACGATGAATCTGGTCCAGGAAAATTAGTAAAATGGCAACAAGTCATCAACGACTTTATTCGCAAACGTTTATACAGCCCCATGGATTCCAAACCCTACCCTGGGCCGCTAAACCAAGCGCTGATCAAACGGTCACTGCAAGCTTTTAAAAAGGATGCTATTTCGGATGACCTCACCGTGTGGTACATGATTGACACCTTCCAAATCAACGACCTCAACGCAACATATGCAACTTTAAAGCATTATAATGCTTCTAGCACTGGCGGCGCACACGGCATGTACGGGATGGGGTATAATTATATTGACAAAGCTACTGGCAAAGAACTGCATTTGAAGGATTTTCTTCGCCTAGACAACAATTTATTGAAGCTCGCTGAAAGCGTTTTTAGAAAAACCGTCGGTATCAAAGCTAAGACACCTTTTGAAGATACGGACTTCAGTTTTGGAGGTAAATTCTATTTACCTGATAACTTTAAACTCACCGCTGAAGGAATTTGCTTCACTTACAACCCATATGAAATTTCTAATTGGGCTGAAGGCATAGTAGAATTTACCTTGACAAAAGGACAAATCAAGCCCTATTTGAAGCGTGAAATTTAAAATGATAAACACTTAGTGTAAAATTGACATTTTGAACATTGTTTGTGAATCATTTGTATATTTGTGACCGATAAAAAAAGAAGTTATGTGCGCAAAAGCCGTTAAAAGTTCAGAGAAGCCAAAATTTTCGAAAGAAACCTACGTAAAGTGGTACAAAGACATGCTCTTGATCAGGAAATTTGAAGACAAAACTGGTCAGTTGTATATCCAACAAAAGTTTGGTGGTTTCTGTCACCTTTACATCGGACAAGAAGCCATCGTTGTAGGTACCGCAAGTGCTTGCCAACCAGACGACAAACACATGACTGCCTACCGCGACCACGCGCATCCAATAGCACTCGGTACTGATCCACGCGTTCTCATGGCCGAGCTTTATGGCCGTACAACGGGTTGTTCAAAAGGAAAAGGTGGCTCTATGCACTTTTTTGATAAGAAAGTAAACTTCATGGGTGGCCACGGAATTGTAGGTGCTCAAATTGGAATGGGTGCTGGTGTGGCATTTGCCGAAATGTACAAAGGCACCAAAAATGTAGCCTTTGTTTCTATGGGCGATGGCGCTGTACGTCAAGGAATGCTCCACGAAACCTTCAATATGGCCATGAACTGGAAAATTCCAGTGATTTTCATTATTGAAAACAACAACTACGCCATGGGAACCTCCGTTGAGCGCACTACCAACGTTACCGACCTTTCTCAAATTGGCCTTTCTTACGGAATGCCTTCCAAAATTGTCAACGGAATGCGCCCAGAATCAGTGCACGAAGCCATTGAAGAAGCCGCAACACGTGCAAGAAACGGCGAGGGCCCAACCTTACTCGACATCCGCACCTACCGCTACAAAGGACACTCTATGTCCGATCCGCAAAAATACCGCACCAAAGACGAAGTAGCTGAATGGATGGAGCAAGATCCAATTGAACATTGCCTTCGCGTGATCAACGCTCAAAAATGGTTATCCGAAAAAGAACTTTCAGAAATCGATGCATGGGTCAAAAAAGAAGTTGAAGAATCAGTGGCATTCGCTGAAAACTCTCCTTACCCAGAAGCGCACGAGCTCTACGAAGACGTTTACACGCAAGCAGACTACCCTTATATCAAAGAATACTAAAACCCAAATAAAAAGACATGGCTGAAGTAGTATACATGCCCAAATTAAGCGACACCATGACAGAAGGTGTTGTTGCCGCCTGGACCAAAAACGTTGGTGATGCAGTTAAATCTGGCGAAGTGCTTGCAGAGATCGAAACCGACAAAGCTACCATGGAATTCGAGTCTTTTTACGATGGAGTTTTATTACATATTGGAGTCGAAACCGGAAAAGCCGCACCTGTCAATAGCATTTTAGCTGTCATTGGCGAAGCTGGCGAAGACATCTCTGGTGTTTTAGCGAATGCTGCTGCTGGCGCTCCTGGCGCAACAGCTGCAACTGAACCTGCACCGGTAAGTGAACCTGTTGCAGCTCCTGTGGCTGCAAGCCCTACTACACCCAACCCAGCGCCAGTAAGTGCTCCTGTGGCTGCACCAGTTGTGGCCAACAACAATTCAGAGCGTGTTTTTGCCTCTCCATTAGCGAAGAAATTAGCTGCCGAGCGCGGTATTGCCATCGAAGCTGTTGCCGGCACCGGAGAAAACGGCCGCATCGTGAAGCGCGATGTCGATCATTATGTGCCTTACACGCCTGCTGCAAATGCGCCGTCTTACACAGCAGCGCCAAGCGGAACGGTATCTTTCACAGACGAGCCTATTTCGCAAATGCGCAAAACCATTGCACGCCGTTTGGCCGAGAGTAAATTTACAGCGCCACACTTCTACCTTACGCTAGACATCGATATGGATGCTGCTATTGCCACACGCAAAAGCCTCAATAGCATCGACGGTGTAAAAGTATCTTTCAACGATATGGTCGTTAAATCGGTAGCGATGGCCTTGCGCAAGCATCCTGCTGTGAACAGCGCCTGGATGGGCGACTTCATTCGCCGCAATGAGCATGTCAATATTGGGGTAGCAGTTGCCGTTGAAGACGGCTTACTTGTTCCTGTTGTGCGTTTTGCAGATGGCAAAGGCCTAACCCAAATTTCTGCAGAAGTGCGCGAATACGCTCAAAAAGCCAAAGACAAAAAACTACAACCTGCAGACTGGGAAGGCAACACCTTTACCATCTCTAACTTAGGTATGTTCGGTATAGAATCTTTCACGGCTATTGTCAATCCACCAGATGCGTGTATTTTAGCTATTGGAGGCATCAAAGAAGTACCTGTCGTGAAAAACGGTCAGGTTGTGCCGGGTAATGTCATGAAAGTGACGCTTTCTTGTGACCACCGTGTTGTCGATGGCGCTTCAGGAGCTGCTTTCTTACAAACCTTTAAAACATATATGGAGCAGCCAGCTGCCATGTTGTTGTAAGTAGCTACAACTACAGCTTTATTTAGTGGGTTAATGCCCTTTTACTTTACAAATCCTTGTGAATCGCATGGACGTCATTGTGGTTTTCCTCAATGCGGTCTTTGATGACTTGTATAGACTTTGCCAAGATAATTAACTCCGGATTGGTATGTTTTCTGAGCCAAAACCAACTTTCTTGCTCGTGCTCTACAGCCATAGCTATATGATAGAGCACATCATAGCCAAATTGTTGCAGCCATTTCTGTGCTTTTTCATCACCTTCTGCCGCAGAGATCATGGCCATGAGTTCTGGATAGCCATTTTGCAGCAGCCACTTTCTAGCGGGATCGTGCAGGCGAATGGCTTGGCTTGCCATCCAAAGTTCTAGATAACCGTTTTCTTGTAGCCAATTTTGCAGCGTCTGATGTCCTTCCACTGCTTTTGCCCAAGCAAGGATAACCAACGAAGGATAGGAAAGTGCATTTTCTTTCATCTTAGAAGAACCAAAGGGCTACACCAATTGCCGTTAAAACACAAATGAGGTCCACCAAAAGCATGGTGCCGAGCGTATAGCGCGTATTGCGCACGTTTATAGAGCCAAAATAAACTGCAATTACATAAAAGGTCGTTTCTGCGGAGCATTGAAAAATAGAAGACAAACGCCCTGCTAAGCTATCTGGTCCGAACTGGTTCATGGCGTCTAGCATGAAGCCGCGCGAGCCCGAACTACTGAAAGGCCTGAGCAAGGCAACTGGCAAGGAATCGGTGATTTCTTTGCTCACGCCGACATATCTAAATACCTCGGAAATACCGCTAGCAATGAGCTCAAAAAGACCTGAATTTCGAAAAACTGATATAGCCACAAGCATACCCAATACATAAGGAAAAATCTTGACGCCGGTGTCTAGCCCAGAGCGCGCACCCTCTACAAATGCATCAAAAACCGTTGTGTCCTTCTCTTTGAAACGGGCTTCATTTTTAAATGCAAACAGCAGCGTCAATACAATGATGGAAAAGAGTAAAATCCCGGAAAAGTTACCAGTAAAATAATTTTTCTCAACCAAATTGAGCGAACCCACATAGAAAAGCAAACCAAAAATAGCACCGATAATGGCCATAATGACCCCCAAAAGCAAACCACTTTTAAAGGAAATGCGTTGACGCAGCCCCACAATGAAGAAAGCAGCCAAGGTGCCAATAAATGAAGTGATGATGCACGGAAGCATGACGTCGGCGGGGTTTGCAGCATTTGCAGCCGCGCGGTAACCAATAATAGAAGTAGGAATCAGTGTTAGGCCAGCCGCATGCAAGCACAAGAACATAATTTGGGCATCTGAAGCCTTCTCTTTCTCTGAATTGAGCTCTTGTAAGCTTTCCATGGCCTTGAGACCAAAAGGCGTGGCAGCGGAGTCGAGGCCTAAAAAGTTAGCGGAAAAATTCATAGTCATGTAGGTGATAGAAGGATGCCCAGCCGGCACCTGCGGAAACACCTTTGAGAAGAACGGACTCAGGCGCTTAGCTAAACGTTCTGTGGCGCCAGAATCGATGAGCAGTTGCATAATGCCCGCAAAGAAAGCAAGGTAAGCCATCAGCGGCAAGATAAGGTCAAACAAGCTGTTCTTGGCCGTAACCAACAAACCGTCTGACTTCTGGACACCCGAATAGACCATAACAGTCTTCTCTTTCATCACATATGTGGTATCTTGATCCGAAGGATTTTTATCCAAAATGAAGGTATTGTTGTCGGCCCGAGCCATGAGATCTACGTAGGAAGAAGGTAATTTCCACTTGTAGGTTTCTTTGATGAGAATAGGGTCGTCTTTTTTACCATTTAAGACATAATCAATACTGTAAAACTGCCCTGAAAAAACGGCAAACAACACAAAAAGAATAGAGCTGATGAAGATGACCAGCCAAAAACGACTTAATACCATAAAACGAAATTGCACAATTTATACCAATGACCAACATCTCTCAACAAAAAGAATTAACATGTGTTATTGAATTAAGCCGCTTTCTATACTTTACTTTGCACCAAAAAACACCATGAAAACCGTTTTCCATTCTTCAGCATCACGCGGCCACGCCGACCACGGTTGGCTCAACGCCAAACACTCCTTTAGTTTCGCATCCTGGTACAACCCAGAGCGCATCCATTTTGGCATGTTGCGCGTGCTCAACGACGACATCGTTGCAGGCGGAATGGGCTTTGGCAAGCATCCTCACGACAACATGGAAATCATCACGATTCCTTTGGCTGGTTCTATTCAACACGAAGACAGCATGGGTTTCAGCGAGGTCATTCGCGCCGGAGAAGTGCAAGTAATGTCGGCCGGAACCGGTATCTACCATAGCGAATACAACCCGAGCCCAAATGAAGAACTGAACCTCTTCCAAATTTGGATTTTTCCAAATCAAAAACAAGTAACACCGCGTTATGCCCAACGTAAATATGAGCTTCAAAACGGTGCATTTACAGAATTAGTAGGGCCTGAACACAGCGGCATTGCAACTTGGATCCACCAAGAGGCCTGGTTGTCAATGGGTGAATTTGACACCGATACCACTATTTCTTACACGCTTAAAAATCCAAACTATGGCGCATATATCATGCTTATTGATGGTTCTATTCAAATCGGTGAACAAATCTTGCAGCAAAAAGACGCTATAGGAATTTCAGATACTGCGCAAATCGAGATCAACATCCAACAAAAAGCAAAAATCCTTGTTATCGAAGTACCCATGAATTAGGGTCCCTATTTTTCCATTTGACTATCCCAAACAACACCTCCAGCATGAACAACCAACTCATAGACGCATTGCAGTGGCGTTATGCCACCAAAAAATACAACTCCTCATTTCAACTAGACCCATCGGATAAAGAAACACTAGAACAAGTATTGCAACTCACTCCAAGTAGTTATGGCCTACAGCCCTTGCATTATATATGGCTAGAAGACAAAACTCTGCTTGAAAAAACCAAAGCTTTGGCCTGGAATCAGCAACAAATTGTAGACGCAGCAGGTGTTTTGGTAATTTGTACTAAAACAGAATTGTCGCCAGAATACCTCGACGCACACGCCGATCTCATGCGCGATACCCGCGGCATGCAAGAAGAACAAATCAAAGGCTTTAGAGCACACCTCCATGCGTCTGTGGGCAGCAAACCTGCTGAACAAATTCAGATTTGGAACGACAAACAAGCCTACATTGCACTTGGTCAATTGCTCACGGCTTGTGCGATGCTACAACTTGACGCTACCCCAATGGAAGGTTTTGATCCAATTGCTTTAGACGAACTTCTTCAACTCAAAGAAAAAGGACTGCATAGTGTGCTCATTTGCACCATTGGACAGCGCGCAGCAGACGACCACTACCAGCACTTGCAAAAAGTCAGACACCCTAAAAATTCGCTGTTTACAACGCGCTAACTGCACAAAAATGCTTATATTTGAAGATGCGCTCCCTGCTTCTTCTGGTCTCTTTCATTTGCGTCTCGTTGCTCCAAATTTCTTGGGGTGCTCCGCTCATGAGCCAATCCGATCGCCAAGGAATCCACCAAATTCAAAACGAACTTTTGCGCGCCAAAGGAGAGGTTTCACAGCAACTCCAAAACACTTACCCCATCTACAACATCAACGGTCGTTGGTATTTATCCATGTTAGGGCGCTGCAATGCGCAATTCAAAGCCGAAGAGCTCGAATGGCAACGCATTCTTTTTCAGAAGCCCATTGCCGGCTTGCTCTCCCTTAAAGTGCCGTTGCAAAAATTAGCAGCACTAACACAACTAAACGGCATCGACTACCTCGAAATCGCGGGGCGCATTAACCCTAACCTCGACAAAGCCGTCAAAGATCTTCATGCAGACTCCGTACACGCAGGCATTGGTTTGCCGCAGGGCTATGCCGGTAAAGACGTCTTTATCGGCGTTACCGACTGGGGCTTTGACTACACCCACCCGGTTTTCTACGACACCCTCCAACAACAACACCGTATCTACGCCGCCTGGGATCAATTCAAAACCAGCGGGCCAGCGCCAAATGGCTTCAATTACGGCACCGAATACGCCGACACCCCGAGTTTGCTTGCAGCCGGCTCTGACACCGCCAATATTTACAGCTACGGCACGCACGGCACCCACGTTGCAGGCATTGCCGGTGGCGCAGGAGCAACTACAGCTTACCGCGGCGTTGCCTATGAAGCGCAGTTTTTGTTTGTCACCTTTTTAGTCGATGAAGGTGCCGTGCTAGACGCTTGGCAATGGATGTACCAAAAAGCGCTTGCCGCCGACAAACGCCTCGTCATCAATATGAGCTGGGGGCTATATCATTTTGGCACCTTAGATGGCACTTCGCTGCTCAGTCAAGCTATCACGGCTTTTAGCAACCTAGGTGTGGTTTTTGTCAATTCAGGTGGCAACAACGGCAACGTCAATTTCCACCTCAAAAAAACCTTCAACAACGATATTTTAAAGTCCAGGATAGAATTCTACGACTACACTGCCAACCCCAACATGTGGGGCCAAAGTATTCACGCTTGGGGCGAAGTCGGGCAAAGTTTTGCCAATGGCATCGTGGTTACCAACAGCTCCAATGTTGCTTTGGCCGAAAGCCCTTTTTACAGCACCTCCAACACTACCGCCTACATCGACACTTTCTTAGTCGTGAACCAAGACACCATTTGGTACAACATTTCGGCAGATGCCGCCCACCCACTCAATGGCAAACCCCAAATGCGCTTGCGCGTCAAAAACACCAACACAAGTCTGCGCATCCAACTCAAATCGCAGGCCAGTAGCGGCACCGTACATTACTGGAACGTCACCGAACTCAGCACCGACGTCGGCAACTGGGGCATGGCCTTTTTAGCCGCTGGCACAGGCACCACCGCCGGCGACAACCAAAACGGCATTTCAGAACCCTCTTGCGCCGACGACGTCATTAGCGTTGCTGCCTACGCCACCCAATATGCCACAAGCTCAGGGTCTCTTGTTGGCGGTGCTCTCGCCTCTTTTTCTAGCAAAGGACCTCGTTACGACGGCGCCATGAAACCCGATATCGCGGCACCTGGTGTAGCTATTGCCTCAGCAATTTCTTCTTTCACCAATGGCACCTACACAAGTGTCGCCAACACCGATTTCAACAATACCACTTATCGTTTTGCTAAATTCTCTGGTACCTCAATGGCTTCGCCAATGGTGGCTGGTGTTGTTGCCCTCATGCTGGAGGCCAACCCTTACCTATCTTCCGCTCAGGTCAAAGATATCATTATGCAAACCGCCAGACAAGACAACTTCACTGGCTCTATCCCAAGCGAAGGTAGCCCACAATGGGGCGCAGGAAAAATCAATGCCTACGCAGCCGTACAAATTGCTGTTCAAACCCTTGGTGTTGTAGAAAGCACGCCGCTTATTGAGTGGTCGGTTTACCCCAATCCAGTTCAGCATTATTTGCACTTTACCATCGTAGAACTACCCGAATTCGCAGAAGTTATTGCGCTAGATGGCAAACGCTATTGGGTGGCCATCGAAAACGGCAAAATGACCGTCCAAGACCTTCCAGCGGGCACTTATTACGTGCGTCTGCACCAGAACGGACGCGTGCAGCAAGCGCCATTCGTTAAAATCTAACTTGCCATTACGCAGTTCAACATGCACATCCGACGCGCACAACTTCATGAATTACCTATTCTAGAAAGTTTGGCAAGGCAAATTTGGCCCAGCACCTATGCGCATATCATCAGCCAAGCCCAAATAGATTTCATGCTCAACTGGATGTACAGTTTTGCAGCACTAAAAACACAATTCGAAGCAGAACATGAGTTTTTTATTTTGCAAGCAGCAGGCCTAGACAGCGGTTTTATGGCGCTCGAAAGCGTAAAACTCGGTGAGCTATCAGAACTCAAAATCAACAAACTATATGTACTGCCCTCCTTACAAGGAAAAGGAGCCGGACGCGCCCTGATCAACAAAGCAATCGAAAGAGCCAAAGCAAACCAAGCTTCCAGCATTTTTCTTCAGGTCAACAAAGCAAATGAAGCCAAAAACTTCTACCTCAAATTGGGTTTTGAAATCCGTGAAGAAGCTGTTTTTGATATTGGCCATGGTTTCATCATGGACGACTACATCATGGCGCTCGCGCTCTGAGTTTTTTGTATCTTCGTAAACCAAAATTTGACCCATGCTTAAAATTGACATGCACAGCCATATCCTACCCAAAACAATGCCCAATTGGACGCAAAAGTTTGGCTATGGCAAGTTCATTCATCTCGAACCCAATACCGATGGCAGTGCCAACATGATGCAAGGGGGTCAGTTTTTTAGACGCATTGTCGAAAACTGCTGGGATGAACAATTGCGCATCGACGAATACAAGCCCTACAACACGCAAGTACAAGTGGTGTGTACTATTCCCGTAATGTTTTCTTACTGGGCCAAAACCGCCGACGCACTTGAGTTGTCGAGGTTTCTAAACGACCACATTGCAGAGCTCGTGCAACGCTACCCCAAAAACTACATTGGTTTGGCTACCATTCCAATGCAAGACACCGAGGCTGCCATATTAGAGCTCGAGCGCGCAAAGTCAATTGGCCATGTAGGTATACAAATTGGCTCGAATATCAACGACGAAAACCTCAGTGAAGAAAAGTTCTTTCCTATTTTTGAAGCTTGCGAACGCCTAGGTATGGCAGTCATGATCCATCCGTGGCAAATGATGGGTTTTGACAGCATGAAAAAATACTGGCTTCCTTGGTTGGTTGGGATG
>JBIIZI010000134.1:0-5752 GCA_044346375.1 Crocinitomicaceae bacterium
TTCGCCTAAAAAAGCAGCGGCAATATCTACTCTTTCTAAAATTCTCGTCGCCACATACCAAGGTGAAGTTCCAAAATCTTATGAAGCACTAGAAGCCCTACCAGGTGTTGGACACAAAACAGCATCGGTAGTGATGTCGCAAGCTTTTGGTTTTGCAGCCTTCCCTGTCGATACGCATATCCATCGTTTACTGACGCGTTGGGGCCTAACAAGCGGTAAAAACGTAGAGCAAACCGAACGCGATGCCAAAAGTCTTTTTGCAGAAAACACCTGGAACAAACTCCATTTACAAATCATTTTTTATGGGCGTGAATACTCTCCTGCTCGCTCACCTAAACGCGACAAAGACTTCATTACCCAAGCAATTGGTACGGCCAAAGCGCGCAAAGAACTTTGTTGATTTCAACAATTGTTGATAACCCTCCTTCACAACTTTTTTATAACTAAGGGCTGCTAGTTTTTCGTTGTCAGGTAGCCTTTGCCTATATTTGTTCAATGGACGCACCTGACAACAACCGCAAACCAATTGCACGCATCAAAAACCAAGCACAAGCGTTTGGAGAAATCGGGCGCGTACCACCTCAAGCAATTGATATCGAACAAGTTGTGCTAGGCGCCATGATGCTCGAGAGCAAAGCCATCAACGACACCATCGACATCCTTTCAGAAAAAACATTCTACGACCCGCGGCACCAATATATTTTCAAAGCCATCCGTGGGCTTTTTGCTGCAACCAACCCTATCGACCTCGTTACCGTTACTTCCCATTTACAAAAAAGTGGCGAACTCGAACTTGCAGGCGGAGCTGGTTATGTGAGCTCCCTCACCACGCGTGTAGCAAGCGCAGCTCACGTACAACACCACGCGCGCATTCTTGCGGAGAAATTCATCAAAAGAGAACTCATCAACGTCAGTTCAAAAATTATCCGCGATGCCTACGACGACACCCGCGATGTCTTTGATTTGCTCAACGACGCCGAATCTGACCTCTTCAGCATTGCTGAAAACAACATGTCCAAGCAAGTGGGCTCTATGTCATATATTGTGCAAGAAGCCATCCACGAAATCGAACTCGCCTCCAAAAACACCGATGGTGTTTCGGGTATCCCGACAGGCTTCCACGACCTCGACAAAGTAACTTCTGGTTGGCAGCGCTCAGACATGATTGTCCTGGCGGCTCGACCAGGTATGGGTAAAACCGCATTTGTACTTTCCATGGCGCGCAATACTGCCGTCGATTATGGCAGAGGCGTGGCGGTGTTCTCGCTCGAGATGTCTTCTGTACAGTTGGTCAAGCGTCTTATTGCAAGTGAATCTCGACTTTCTGCAGAAAAACTGCGTAAAGGCGACCTCAAAGAACACGAATTCCAACAACTCCACAGCCGCATTGGCAAACTCGCCGAAGCACCCATTTTTATCGACGACACCCCAGGTATCAATATTTTTGACTTCCGAGCGAAATGTCGCCGTTTAAAAGCCCAACACAACATCGACCTCATCATTATTGACTACCTTCAATTGATGAGCGCCAAAGATTCTAAAAGTGGCGGCAACCGCGAGCAAGAAATCTCGACCATTTCGCGCTCAATTAAAGAAATTGCCAAAGAACTGAACGTCCCTATTATTGCGCTTTCTCAGTTGAGTCGTTCGGTAGAAACAAGAGGTGGAGACAAACGACCAATGCTTTCCGACTTACGTGAATCCGGGGCCATCGAGCAAGATGCCGATATCGTTTCTTTTATTTACCGCCCAGAATACTACGACCTCACCCAAGACGCCGACGGAAATTCTACTTTAGGCATGGGCGAAATCATCATTGCCAAGCACCGAAATGGCGCCCTCAAAAATGTCAGACTTCGTTTTGTACCTGAATTTGCCCGATTTGAAAACCTCGACGAAGTAGAAGCCTTGGATCTTCCAGGCACAAACAATGCAGGGCTCAATCAATTTAACCAAGAATTTTCGACCTACACCATCAAAAGTAAAATGGATGACGGCAGCGAAGACATTTTCAGCAAAGACAACTCCGATGAAGATCCGTTCTAGCCTTCTTTTCACCTTTTTCGCTATTTGTATCAGTTTTCAGAGTTGGTCTAGTCAAATCCTAGTACCAATGGACGACTCCCAACGCGACCACTTGAAAGCCTACGGCCTGGCCTACTGGACCCTCGAAAACCAAATTACCATTGAATGGTTGCTCAATTACCGTGGCGGCAGCTTCCTGATTCCGCACCTGCAGCGCATCGAAGAAGAATTATTACTGCGCAACATCAGCTACCAAATTTTGGCCGAAGGACAGGTCAATCAAATCAAAAATGAAATTGCCAACCCGGAGGTCAATATGGAAGTTGTGCAGCTTGAAAAAGCGCCCAAGATAGCCGTTTACACCCCACCCAACAAACTTCCCTGGGACGACGCCGTTACACTTGTCCTGACATACGCCGAGATCAAATACGACAAAATCTACGACTCCGCTATTGTCAATGGTATTTTGCCTAAATACGACTGGCTGCACCTGCACCACGAAGACTTCACAGGGCAATACGGTAAATTCTACAGCTCGGCGCGCATGCAAAGTTGGTACCAGCAAGAAGTCCAACGCTCTGAAGCAGCTGCCACCAAATTAGGCTTTGCTTCAACAGCTGCACTCAAAAGAGCGGTTGCCTTGAACATCCGAAATTTTGTCATTGGAGGAGGTTTCTTATTTACCATGTGCTCGGGTACCGATTCTTTTGACATTGCACTGGCCGCACAAAACGTGGACATCCAAGAAGCGGTCTTTGATGGCACCCCCTCCGACCCTAACGCACAAAGCAAACTAGATTTCGGGCAAACATTTGCCTTTGAAGATTTCCACATCATCAAAGACCCAATGATCTACGAATACAGCGATATCGATGGCACTGATTTACGCACCCAACGCCAAATCACTGAAAAAACCGACCAATTTACACTCTTTGATTTCTCTGCCAAATGGGATGTCGTGCCCACCATGCTCACGCAGTGTCACGTAGATGTCATCAATGGCTTTTTGGGCCAAACCACTGACTTTCATAAAGAATTCATTAAGTCAAACGTGCTTATTTTGGGCGAAAACAAAGCCGCCAACACGGCCAAATATGTGCATGGCGAATTTGGCGAAGGCACCTGGACTTTCTACGGAGGCCACGACCCCGAAGACTACCAACACCTTGTTGGCGACCCTCCAACAGACCTCAATTTACACCCAAACTCTCCTGGTTACCGACTCATTTTGAATAACATATTGTTTCCTGCTGCCAAAAAACAAAAACGCAAAACATAGTTTTTAGCAAATCGCATTCTTTTTCGCGTTTTTTTACTTAAACTTGCATCGAATTTCCAATCGCCCATTTCAGGGCCAGCTCCAAATTCAGCTTATAACATACCATTGATGGATTTAAAGACCTTAGAGAGTAAAAAAATCTCGGACCTACGTGTAATTGCACAAAGCCTTGGCATTGATGCCGGCAGTCTCAAGAAAAACGAACTCATTGCCGCAATTACAGGTAAAAACAGCTCAGCACCTGTTGAAAAAGCAGAACCCGTGTCTGAAGCAGCAGCACCTGTTGCAACAACAGACGCTCAACCTGAAGTACGCAAACGTGGTCGCAAGCCCAGAATTGAGCTAAACGATCAAACACCTGCTGTTGAAGAAGTAGTGCCCGTTTTGGATGCGCCTGTTCTCAAAGATGAAAAACGAGAACGCTTTCAGAAGAAACAACAGCGTACTACGCCAGAAACTAGCGAGCAAAGTCAAGAACAGCCTGACGGACAAACTCAACAACGAAAGCCGCAACATCAACACCAAAACCAACAACAAGGCCAACGTTTCGAGAACCGCAATCCGAACCAAAATCCAAATCAAAATCCGAATCAACGTCCGCAAAGACAACCTAACGAAAATCAAGAAGAAGTGCTCAAAGAAGAACACTTTGACCTCGTTGGTATCGTTTCAGCAGAAGGTGTATTAGAAGTGATTCAAGATGGCTACGGCTTCTTGCGTTCTTCAGACTACAACTATTTGCCGTCGCCAGACGACATCTATGTTTCTCAAAATCAAATCAAACTATTTGGTCTAAAAACCGGCGACACCGTGAAGGGCACCATTCGCCCTCCAAGAGAAGGTGAAAAATTCTTTCCGCTTGTCAAAGTGGAATCTATCAACGGCCGCGACCCCTCTTATATCCGAGACCGCGTTCCTTTTCAATACCTCACTCCGCTCTTCCCTTCCGAAAAATTCAAACTCACTGGCCACGCTCAAGAAACACTCTCCACAAGAGTCATGGATCTTTTTGCGCCCATCGGAAAAGGACAGCGCGGCATGATCGTCGCGCAACCGAAGACAGGTAAAACGATGCTCCTAAAAGACGTAGCCAATGCCATTGCTGCGAATCATCCCGAAACCTATCTTATTGTATTGCTCATTGACGAGCGTCCTGAAGAGGTAACCGACATGGCACGTTCTGTAAAAGCAGAAGTCATTGCCTCTACTTTTGACGAACCTGCAGACCGCCACGTAAAGGTAGCCAACATGGTACTCGAAAAAGCAAAACGCATGGTAGAATGCGGCCACGACGTCTGTATCTTACTAGATTCCATTACGCGTTTGGCGCGTGCCTACAACACCGTTTCTCCTGCTTCAGGCAAGGTGCTTTCTGGTGGTGTCGACGCCAATGCCTTGCACAAACCAAAAAGATTCTTTGGTTCTGCACGTAAAATCGAAAACGGAGGTTCACTCTCTATTCTCGCCACGGCACTCACCGAAACAGGTTCTAAAATGGACGAAGTCATCTTTGAAGAATTCAAAGGAACGGGCAACATGGAACTCCAACTCGACCGCAAAATTTCTAACCGTCGCATCTACCCTGCCATTGACATTACGGCATCCGGAACACGTCGTGAAGACTTACTTGTCGGTAAAGACGTCTTACAACGCGTTTGGCTCTTACGCAAATTTATCGCCGACATGAACCCTGTTGAAGCCATGGAATTCATGAAATCACACATGGAAAATACACTCTCCAACGAAGAGTTTTTAGTTTCAATGAATAGCTAATGAAAAAAGGTTGGCTCTACGGCTTGGTGTTTAGCGGTCTTTGGATTGCGCTTAAAATGCTTGCTTTTTGGTTCAATTGGCACTTAGATGAAATCCAAATTTTCGTCTTGCTCAATATGGCTTTCTTAACTAGCGCTATTGCGTTGTTTATGTACCGCAAAAAAAGAACCAGCACCGAAGAGAGCAACATCCTCACCGACATCAAAGCTGGCCTCACCGTTGGCCTCCCCTACACCCTTTTAGTGAGTTTCTTCTTGTTTTTTTATTACCGAGACATCTATCCTGAGTTCAATGAACACAAAAGGGCTGCGTATGAACGCAAAATGGATAGCCCAGAAGAAATTGCTGCTATTCGCAAAGGCAACAGCGCACTAGAAAACAAAAGCGATGCAGAAATTGTAGCTATGGCGCGTCAAAATACCGCCATGATGTACGATCCACAATTTACTTTAAGTGTCAGCTTGTTGGCCCTTTTGGTTTACGGAACACTCAATAGCCTGCTGATTGCTGTTATTTACCGCAGGGTTGTCTTTAGAGACTAGCTTTTACGCATTTAAAGACGCGCACAGCTTTTGCCCGAGTGCATCGTAGTCTATTCCATCAAAGTTGCCACTTGACATCATGAGCAGCACTTTATGGCGCCAATCTTGCGCTTCAATAAAAGCCAACACATCT
>JBIIZI010000015.1:0-19905 GCA_044346375.1 Crocinitomicaceae bacterium
CCAAGCGCCACTGCGTGCCCATGTGAAAGCGGGGTTTCGGTATCCAAATAATAGGATTCTAGCGCATGGCCAATGGTGTGTCCAAAATTCAGGATTTTGCGCAAACCTAATTCAGTTGGATCTTGCGCAACGATTTTAGCTTTAATTTGAACCCCTTGCTGTATGGTTTCTAATTGGAGTTCTTTTTGAACATCTTGAATTTCAGAAAGGTTTTGCCATAACTGAACATCTGAAATAAGGGCGTGCTTGAGTAGCTCGGCAAAACCGTTTGTCCATTCTTGGCTTGGCAAGGTATGCAAGAAACCGGTATCGATGTAGGTGACCTGCGCTGCTGCGAATGTCCCTAATTGATTTTTGTAGCCGGCAAAATCGATGCCTGTTTTGCCGCCAACCGCTGCATCGACCATACCCAGTAAACTTGTGGGCACATTGATGTAAGACAAACCTCGCTTGTAAACAGATGCCACAAAGCCGCCGAGATCCGTGACCATACCGCCTCCTAAATTGATCAGGAGGTCGTGGCGGCTAAAACCAGCCTCTGTAAGGGTTTCCCAGACCTGAAAACAAACTTCAAGTACTTTGTTTTCTTCGCCTGCTGGCAGCATGATGATTTCCGCTTCAGCTAAAGCTTCAAAGCCAGTAATTAAAAATTCTAGGCAGTGATCATGGGTGTTTTCATCGACGAGAATGGCAATTTTTCTCGACGCAAACGGAGCAAGAACTGATGAAAAAGTGGAGTTGAGTAGTGGGCCCCATTCAATTGGACTCAGCTGTTCTGAAAAAGAAGCCGTTTGCATGGTTCAAATTTACGAAAAGAGCTTAATTTTGGTGCATGATTTCTTTCGACAACACCGAAATTGCCTTTCGCTCCAAAAACAAGCAAGACCTCCAACGCGCTTATTTGTTATTCAAGATCATTGGTGCGCCGAGCATCGTTAAAATTGGGAAGATCTTTACTCCGCTCGCACTCCAAATGCGCCTGCCGATCAAAGGCCTTATCAAAAGCACCATTTTCAAGCAATTTTGTGGTGGCGAAACCATTCAAGAATGCGACCACACCATTCAAAGCTTGGACGCTTTTGGCATTGGCACCATTCTAGACTACTCTGTAGAAGGCAAAACCAAAGAAGATGACTTCGAGCAAACCACGCAAATCATCATTCAAACAATAGAAAAATCAGCCACCGACAAACGCATTCCTTTTGCTGTTTTTAAAGTTACCGGTATCGGACAACACCACTTGCTCGAATTGGTCTCTGAACAAATAAGGGCGACCAGAAAAGAAATTGTGTTCAGGGCCTTCACCACCCAAGAAAACGAACAAATACAAGCCATTATTGACCGCATAGACCGCATCTGTGCTGCAGCTGCCAAACACCAAACGCGCTTGTTTATTGACGCCGAAGAAACCTGGATACAAACAGCCATAGACCAATGGACCTTCGACATGATGCGCAAGTACAATAAAGATGCTTGTATTGTGTACAACACGGTTCAGATGTATCGCCATGATCGCTTGGCTTATTTACACAGCGAATTGGAACGCGCAAAAGAAGCAGGAGTTCAGTATGGCGTCAAATTGGTACGTGGTGCCTACATGGAGAAAGAACGCGCAAGAGCGCAAGAACTCGGCTACCCTTCTCCAATTCAGCCCGACAAAGCGAGCACTGATAAAGATTATGATACCGCCCTTGACTTCTTAGTGGCAAACAAAGGTGTTTTCTCGATTTGCGCAGGCACACACAACGAAAACAGTTCTATGTATCTGGCAACTCTGCTTCATCAAGACCAGGTTGACCCTAAAGACCCCAAGTTTTTCTTTGCGCAGCTTTTAGGGATGTCTGACCACATTTCCTATAATTTATCAGATGCAGGTTACCGAGTGGCTAAATACGTGCCTTTTGGACCTGTCAATGAAGTATTGCCTTATTTACTCAGACGTGCAGACGAAAATACGTCAGTTGCGGGCCAAACCAGCCGTGAGCTCGGGCTCATCATCAAGGAAAAAGCAAGAAGAAAAGCTTAGTGCTTGACAACCGGATAAGCCCTCCCGTTGATACGAATATAATAAACACCTTGCGGCCAATTGCTAAAATCAATTGTTTGGGAAGTTGTCAGTGTTTCTCTGTAAAGTAAATTGCCCATCATTCCATGGATCTCAATTTGTTTCGGTACAGAACCTTCCCAATTCAAATGCAACACAGACTCAACTGGGTTTGGAAACATCAGTACTTCACTACCTTCAAATAACGGACTCAAACCCACCAACTGCTGGGTCGTAAAAACGGTGTCCGTCTGTACATAGGCAGAACCATTGCCATTCACTTTCAAAACAAATACGTTGCTGCCACCATTGAGCTGATTTTGACCATCGACAATTACGGAATTGTAACCAGTCGCAATAAAACCACCATCTAATGTTGGCCGAATGTTTCCGATGTAGTCGTAACTTTGGTTGAGAATGGTAGTTGATGGCCAACCTGTTATCCAGTAACCGTAAAACGCATCGGCATAACCAAAATAGAGGTCGTAGGGCTCTTGATAGGTATTGGTGTTCATCACCTGTATTCCGAGAATAGTGAGGTCTTGCTGCGGTAGGTAGGCAAACTGCTGAATGATATCGTCTGAAGCCAAAGCATCTACAACTTGAGCTAGTATAACGCCGTCGAGCCCTATTGAACCACTGAATTTATCGTAATCTGTAGGGTCATTTAACCTGGAACCTGCGAACTGTAAGCCATATAAACTTGGCGTGAGGTCTAGGACGGAAAAATCGCCACTCAGATGCCCCAAAGTGTCGAACCATTGCACAACACCTTGATCGTTGATTTTCATTGCAAAGCCTTTTGTTGCACTCGAGTCAGCAACATACCATTCACCACCCACAACATATAAACTATCCGAAACGCGAATGACGCTATTGGCGCGATCGGCACCAGCTGTACCGAGGGTTTTTGTCCAAAGTGTGTCGCCGTTTTTATCCAGACGCATGAGCAATACGTCGGCCTCAGCACCCAAAGTGGCTTGCCTTTCACCAACGAGCACAAAGCCGGTATCTTTGGTCTGGACGCCGTCATGGATGCGCTCCCAGGCTGGATTTTGATAGGTTTTGATCCATTGTTGGTTGCCTGCTAGATCGGTGAAGATGAGCATGGGGTCGTAGTTGCCATTACTCCAGGAATTCGACATGCCGGCAAGATAATATCCCATACCTGGTCGGTAAAAAACACGTTTGATTTCTTCGGTTTCTTGCGCGCCATAGGCCTGACTCCAGACGTAAGCCCCAACTGAATCAATTTTCATCAGAAAGCCTTGTGCGTTTTCTTCCCAGCTGCCACTGCTTCCGGCAACAAGAAAGGTGGAGTCTGGCAAAGCAAGTACATCTTCGCCTTTGTCAAAACCAGAGCCAGAATACAGTTTGTAAAAGCGCGATTGCGCACTGACTAATTGTACAACTAACAAGAAGCTGAGGATACTTAAAAATCGCATCGGAATTGAAGATAAAGTGAGGCACCGTTTTGCAGCGCAATGTTATCGGAGCGCAACAAAAGCTGTGAACGCTTGAAATGAAAAGCTGAATATGCCTGCATACGCAAACCGCCAAAGCCACCGTAGGCCAGACCAAGACCCGTTTGCCAAGCTTTTTTGACCTTGTAGTGTGCACCTGCGTAAACAAGTGGAGTGTAGGTTTGGCGCAGCATAAACTGAGCGCCGTAGTACGCTTCTAAACGCTGCGGACTATCCCAGTTAAGGACCTTCGCCAATTGAAAGTGCGCAGGTAGTATAATCCAACTGTTTACAGTGTTTTTTTCATAACCCAAAGAATCCAAAAAGGCATTTGTAAGCGCATTGACACTAGCTTGCTGCCACTGTGTCAAAGAAAAACCGGCATATTGAAGTGCGCCAGCGAGTTCATATTGAGTGCTGCGGGTACTGCGCGCTACACCGAAGTTTTGAACCTGAAATTGAAATTGTTGTGGTGCTTCATCGTTTTCTGCCGAACCAAAACGGTAGTCGAGGTCGAAAGCCACACCATAGGCGGCTGCAGAAGCGCCACTGATTTGGGCCTGACCCTGAAGCGAGAGGTCTATTTGAGCGCTTATGGGGTCTTGTAGCCATGTGCCTTTCTGAAGAGCAGCTGCGATATGATTTTGAACGGCCACAAAATGAACAAGGAACGAAGATTGTGTAGAGGTGTTCACCAAACCAATTCCGAATTTTGAAAAAGTGGTCGCCTCTACCCTGAGGTTGCTCATGTCGAGGGTATCGCCCAAGTAAGGTAAGCCTCCTTGAAATACCAAACCGAAAAGATCTTTGGAGAATTGGACACCTCCGTACTGGTGAATACCTGCGCCAATTACCCAGCGGTAGCTAGAACCCCATTTTTTGACATCTTTTGAAAGCGCCCAAGGCGTTTGCCACTGGGCATTGAAACCCATTTGCAAACCAAAAGCATTGCGTGCGCTTAGTTTGTTAAGCGATTGATTGATTTGACTAGAATCTATTAAGCCTCCATAAAAAAATGCATCGGCAACCTGACGGCGCACGCCCGTGCTGTTGTAATGTCCATAGGTGTCGAGTATGATGGTTTGCTGGGCCTGTGCAAATTGGGTTGCCCCAAATAAAAGGATAAACAAATAGCGCATTAGGGTCTGATTTGGGTTTGCAATTGCATTTGAACTTGCAAAGCCAAAAAGGCATTCGCTTGAATAGCTTGCTGCACGGCTAAACCTGTAGTGGGGTCAGTGGTGGCAAAAGCTGCGCTAACTGCAACTTGATTGAGGTCTTGGAGGTCGGCTACAAGAGCAGGTGGTAGAATTATTTTGATTTTGCTTTTCTTTTTGAGCAAGCCGTCTTGGGGGTCAATTTGCCCTAAAGCTGCTGAAGCCAATTGCGCATCGGCAACAACCGTGTGCATAATTTGACCATCTTTCATGAAATACAAGACGATATCGCAAGCCACAGGAAAGGCATTGGTTGCGTCTAGAATTAGCGTTGCTCCGGTAACGTGCGTTTTGTTGAGGTCTTGCGAGAGGTCGAGGGCAAAGGTATCTTGTAGCGTGAGCGCATCGGCATTGAGCGCCATTGGCATTTGTGCGCTTACTTTCAGACGGAGTCGGCTATTTGCAAATGCTTCGTCGTGGCCAGCTGAGGTGTTGCCCCAAGGATTGGGCTGCAATTGATAGGATATATTTTGGTAGGCTCCGAGGTTTTCGATGTAATTTTTGATATTGCTATTGTTGGCGTCAAAATGAAGTACTAGTGAACTTGGCTGTAGGTTGTTCCAGGAACCAACGGCAGGTGCCAAAAACATGCTCGGGCCAATACTTGGAGCATTCAAAGAAACAGACTGCCCTTGGGTATTGGTGGTGTTCATTTGTTCGATTTGTGCGCGCAAGGCCATTTTAAAACCATTTTCAATTTGGACATCTAAGCTCAGATCTGGCAAGGAAAGGGATCCGCCTGTGATTTTGTCGAGGTAAGGAAGGGTGAATTGTTGTTGGTCGGCAAGGAGCGTGGAGCCAAAGTAACCTTTGGCGTAGTCGAAGCGCAGGTTTTCAAATGAGGCTTCGTACTTAAAGACCTGATTGTTGTAGATAGAAACCGTCTGACCATTCGGGTCGGTTTTGAGGGTGAGTTTGGATTGTATTTTATTGAATTCCAAGCCTTGCTGTCCGCTGAGGTCTATTTCGTAACCACTTAGGTTGATGGTCTCTGTTGCGATAGTCGGATTTAGGACGGTACCGGCTGCAACGGTATAGTTTTGGACAAAAACTTGGCCATTTTGAGAGACACCAGGGAGTTCAATTTGATAAAGAACGGCCGTATTGAGCGGATTGTAAACCTTGAGTTCTATTTGACCACTTTGCACGCGCACCTTTTTGAGTAGGATATCGCCGAGGTCGAGCGCATGGGTTTTGACGCTGTTCACAAAAGTAAAGCCGGGCGATACATTGCTGACCGTAAAATTGGCTTGGTATTGCTGAGAAATAGTGGTGTCAGGAATGTTGACTATATCGGATAGTCCGAGATCGAGCAAAGTGCGACTCAGGTCGATATTGATTTGAGAACCACTGATACTGAGCGTAGAGTCGTTGTATAAATTGGTCAAAGAAAGGGTGTCGGACAGAATGGGCAATAACCAATCTGACTGCCAACGCGTTGCTTCTTTCTTGCACGAAGATAAAACGATAGCTGCAATACCTAAGTAAACAAATATGCGCATTTTATACATTTTCGATGATTGCGGCGTAGCCCTGCCCTACACCAATACACATGGTGACGAGTGCATAACGTTTGTTGCTGCGTTTGAGTTGTCTTGCTGCGGTCAAAAGCAAGCGTGCTCCTGACATGCCAAGCGGGTGCCCAAGGGAAATGGCACCGCCATTCGGATTGATGCGCGCATCGCGGTCTTGCAGACCCAAGGCGCGCGTACAAGCCAAAACTTGAGCCGCAAACGCTTCGTTGATTTCGATGAGGTCGATTTGGTCTAGAGTGAGACCTGCGCGTTCCAATGCTTTTTGGCTTGCCGGAACCGGGCCAATGCCCATGATGCGGGGCTCAACCCCAGCAACTGCTGCTGAAATGATTTTAGCCATTGGTTGGAGCTGATGGGCGCGCACACCGGCTTCGTTGGCCAACAACAACGCAGCTGCGCCATCGTTGAGCCCTGAGGCATTGCCAGCCGTTACACTACCGTCTTTTTTGAACGCCGGACGCAAATTGGAAAGTGTTTCTAAGGTGGTGTTGGCCCGAGCAAACTCATCTTTATCGAATACCAACGCCTCTCCTCTTTTCTGAGGAATGGCAATTGGTAGAATTTCTTCGGTATAAAAGCCCGCGGCCTGCGCTGCGGCTGTTTTCTCTTGGCTCCAACAAGCAAAAGCGTCTTGATCAGCGCGAGAGATATTGTAGTGTGCAGCTAAATTTTCGGCAGTCATGCCCATGCTGTCTACGCCGTATAGCGCTTCCATTTGCGGATTGATGAAACGCCAACCAAAGCTCGAGTCGAACATTTGGGCATCGCGACCAAAAGCAGCGGAAGTTTTTGAAATAACCCAAGGGCCGCGTGTCATGTGCTCGACGCCGCCGGCCACGTAAACATTGCCATCGCCCGAGCGCAGTGCGCGGGTAGCGTTGATAGCAGCGGCCAAACCAGATGCACAAAGGCGATTGATGGTTTCACCAGGTACTTCTATCGGGTAGCCCGCTAAAAGCGAAGCCATACGCGCTACATTGCGGTTGTCTTCTCCGGCCTGATTGGCACAGCCAAGTAGTACATCTTCAATACTGGTTGGATCGAGATGAGGATGACGTTCGAGCAAACCTGCTAAAACTTTTGCGGCCAGATCATCGGCGCGTAGGGTTGCTAAACTTCCGCCAAAATTACCAATAGCACTGCGGATTCCATCAATTAAATATACTTCTTGAGACATTGTTTTCATTTTGCTTATCAAAGATAAAATAAAATGTGCCGTCGGCAAGAATTCACCAATTTTAGTTATGTTCGCATTCATGGAAAATACGCAATGTCCTATCTGTCATTTTTCGGATACCAAACCCATTTTTGACAATACGCTTTTAAAGTGTCAAAACTGCGGGCACGGCTGGGCCAATCTTCAACTAGACCACAGCTATTTACAACAACTTTACGCCGAAAACTACTTCAAAGGAGAAGAATATGCCGATTACCTAGCAGACAAAGAAATCCTTCAGATGAATTTTGGCAAGCGCGCCCAACAAATCGCAAAAAATGCGCCTGCTCCGAAAGATATTCTCGAAATTGGTTGTGCATATGGTTTTTTTCAGCAAACCATCTCTCAGACATTTAAAGGTGTGAACTACCAGGGTTACGACATTTCTCAAGACGCCATCGCATACGCGAATCAACATTTCGGACCTCATTTTTCAGCCGAAAACTACCTAGATGCAGCCAATTCCAAGACCTATGATGCCGTTTTCATGTGGGATGTCATCGAACATCTATCAGATCCCGGCGCATTTTTAGCAAAAGCTCACAAAGAATGCAAGCCTGGCGCCATGCTCTACCTCACCACCGGTGACTTCGGCGCGCTCTTGCCCCGCATACAAGGCAAAAAGTGGCGCATGATCCACCCTCCTACGCACTTGCATTATTTTACCAAAAAGTCCATGACGGCGCTTCTAGAAAAGCACGGTTTTGAGCCGGTGTTCTTTAAGTATCCGCCAGTGTATCGTTCGCTAGGCCTCATTTATTTTGCGTTGTTTATCCTCAATAAAAAGCCGAGTCGCTTTCATCAATGGATGTATAGTAAAATACCCAAAGCCGCTGCCATTCCTATCAATACGCGCGATATCTTTTTTGTTGGCGCTCAAAAAAAGAAAGCCTAATGTACCACACCATTCAACCAAACGACCTCGATTTCTTTACGGCCTTACTCCAAGACCGCTGTAAGTCTGACCTCGACACCCGAGAGGCCTACAACCACGACCACACCGAAGACCTACACTTTACGCCAAGTGTTGTTTTACTTCCAGAAAACACCCAAGAAGTGTCGGCAATCTTGGCTTATTGTAATTCAAACAATATCCCCGTAACGCCTGCAGGTGCAAGAACTGGTCTGAGTGGCGGCTGCTTACCCATTCACGGAGGTGTTTTGCTGAGCTCCGAAAAACTCAACCGGATCATCGAAATTGATGAAAAAAATGCGCAGGTCATTACAGAACCTGCGGTAATTACCGAAGCCTTACAAAATGCCGTCAAAGAAAAAGGCTTGTTTTACCCACCAGACCCAGCCAGCAAAGGATCTTGTTTTATTGGTGGCAACATTGCCGAAAATTCTGGTGGCCCAAAAGCTGTTAAATATGGCGTCACCAAAGATTACGTACTCAATTTAGAAATTGTTTTGCCAGACGGCACCATCATGTGGACGGGCGCCAACGTGCTCAAAAACGCCACTGGCTACAACCTGACCCAATTGGTAGTGGGTTCTGAAGGCACCCTTGCTTTTGTTACCAAAATTGTCCTCAAGCTCATTCCTCACCCGACCCACACTCTGTTGATGCTTGTGCCCTTCTACGATGCCCAGCAAGCTTGCGAAGCGGTTGCCGCTATTTTTAATGCGGGCATTACCCCTAGTGGGCTCGAATTTATGGAGCACAATGCCCTCAAATGGTCGCAAGCTTTTTCTGAAGATTACAGTATAGAAGTCAAGGACAACCACGCCGCACATTTACTCATTGAGGTAGATGGCTTTGACCCCGAACAACTCTTTAAAGAATGTGAAGGAATTTTAGCTGTATTGGAGCAATACCAAACCGACGAAATTTTGTTTGCAGAGTCAGAAGCGCAAAAAAACACGCTTTGGAGCTTGCGTAGAAAAGTCGGCGAAGCCGTTAAAGTCCAATCGGTTTACAAAGAAGAAGACACCGTAGTACCGAGGTATCAGCTACCACAGCTATTGGCAACCGTGAAGGCCATTGGCAACAAATATGGCTTTGAATCGGTGTGCTACGGCCATGCAGGCGACGGTAATTTGCACGTAAATATCATCAAAGGAAACCTCAGCGACACCTTTTGGAACGAAGAACTCACGGTAGCTATACGCGAGCTGTTCACGGAGGTGATCAAAATGGGCGGTACAATATCTGGTGAGCACGGCATAGGGCTCGTTCAAAAACCATACATGGACCTCGCATTTGGCCAAACTGGCCTAGAACTTATGCGCGGCATCAAGAAGGTTTTTGATCCGAATGGAATACTGAACCCTGGTAAAATATTCTAGTCTTTGAGCCAATGAAGGTTGCGGCTGTACATAAATACCCATATTCCGCCATAAATGAGCCCGACAATTGTCAAAATTGTAGGAATGCCGGTAATCGGATTGAAAAAGTAGGGTAAGATCACCAAACCAAGGGTGTACAGGATGTAAAAATGAAAGCCCAATTTCTTAGCTCTGTACATCAAAATTACGCCTGCGAGGCCGAGCACCAAAAACAGGAACTGAAAACTGTTGTATTGCTGAAAATGCTTGAACATATTGAGCGCAACACCTTCCATCTGATCAATGATATAAATAAAATCTTCCGCATTTCCTTTTTCGAGTTGCTCGCGCATATTGGCAAATTCGAGCATTTCTTTCTTGATCATGGCATTGTCTGGTTTGTAACCAAGCATGCCACTTAGCGCGCCTAAAGCACTTATGCCGATATTGATACTGGATAAAATCACCAAAACAAGCAGAAAAACAGGTCTTTTTGAAACGGTTTGAGCGTCTTGTTCGCCGGTGAAAAAGTTTTGTTCTTCTTCAGAAAAATTGCTATCAGTCATGTTGAATATATTGTTGGATAAACGCAACACTTTTGGCCATATCGGCGGCTAAAATTCGATCGGTGTCTAGAGCTGGAACCACCGCCCTGAATTGTGCATGGAGTGTTTCGGTCCAGACGGCCGCTTGCAATGGTCTTCTGAATTCAAGGCCTTGAGCTGCATGAATGAGTTCTATGGCCAAGACTTTCTGACAGTTGTCTAGGACGCGATACAATTTGGTGGCTGCATTGGCACCCATACTAACGTGGTCTTCTTGCCCATTGCTGCTGTCAATGGTGTCTACAGAAGCAGGCGTACACAACTGTTTGTTTTGGCTCACAATTGACGCGCTGGTGTATTGGGTAATCATGAGGCCGGAATTGAGCCCTGGGTTTTGCACCAAAAAGGCCGGCAAGCCCCTGGTACCTGAAATCAGTTTGTATGTACGGCGCTCTGAGATACTGCCCATTTCGGCCATAGCGATGGCGAGGAAATCTAAAATAAGTGCAAGTGGTTGTCCGTGGAAATTACCTGCCGAAACCACTTGGTCGTCGTCTGGGAAAACCGTTGGGTTGTCGGTAACGGCATTGATTTCTCTTGTGACAATTTGCGCAGCGTGGTCAATGGTGTCTAGGGTAGCTCCGTGTACTTGCGGAATGCAGCGAAACGAATATGGATCCTGGACATGCGCTTTGGCTTGCTCCATGATCTGACTACCTTCGAGCTGAGACCTGAACCAAGCGGCCACGCGTATTTGACCCACCTGATTGCGAATTTCATTGACGTTGGCAGCAAAAGGTTCTTTGCGGGCGTCGTAGGCTTCTATAGATAAAGCCGCCACTTGGTTGAAACCCTCAAACAAGCGGTAAGATTTGTCTACTGCATAGGAAGCATAGGCCGACATAAATTGTGTTCCGTTAAGAAGAGCAAGTCCTTCTTTAGATTGTAAGACGATTGGTTTTAAATTAAACTTTTTATTTAAGTCAGATGTGCTTATCTTCTGATTATCAAGATAAACCTCCCCTTCTCCAATCAAAGGAAGGGAAAGATGCGCAAGTGGCGCGAGGTCACCAGAAGCACCTAAACTTCCTTGTTGGTAAACTACTGGGTAAATTCGATTGTTAAAAAAGAAGAGCAAGCGCTCAATTGTTTCTAATTGCACACCTGAAGCTCCTTTAGACAAGCCCAAAACCTTTAAAAGCAACATTCTACGCACAATTTCTTGTGGCACTTCTTCGCCGATCCCGCAGGCATGCGAACAAACGAGGTTGCGTTGCAGTGCTTCGAGGTCAGCAGTGCTGATAGCGGTGTCGCACAAAGAACCAAAACCGGTATTGACACCGTAAATAAGGTGCTCAGAGGTTTCGATTTTGCGATCGAGATAAGCCCGACAAGATTGAATGCCGTCCTTTAATTCTTGAGATAAAACAAGGGGTTCTTTGGCATTTAGTAAAATCTCAAATTCTTCAAGACTGAGATACTGAGAAGTAAGCTCTATTGGCATAGGTGAATCAATTATGAACGCATAAACTGTGCAAAATCTTTGGCGAAATAAGTCAGGATTCCGTCAGCACCTGCCCTGCGCATGCTGAGCAACATTTCACTTACGGCACGATCGTAGTCTAGCCAACCTTTTTGGGCGGCAGCGTAAACCATGGCGCATTCGCCACTGACGTTATAAGCGGTAATGGGTAGCGGGAAATTTTCTTTGAGCAGTGCAATGACATCAAGGTAACAAAGCGCTGGCTTCACCATGAGCATGTCGGCACCTTCTTCAAAATCGAGTTGTGCCTCTAGCAAGGCCTCGCGCTTATTGGCAGGATCCATTTGATAGGTCTTTTTATCGCCTAACTTAGGTGCCGAATTGAGCGCATCGCGGAAGGGCCCGTAAAATGCACTTGCGTATTTGGCGGTGTAGGACATAATAGAAACATCAGTAAAACCATCGGCATCTAAAGCCTTGCGCAGGTAGCCAACGCGGCCGTCCATCATGTCCGAAGGGCCAATGATATCGGCGCCAGCTTGCGCTTGCGCAAGGGTCATTTTGGCTAAAATCGGCAAGGTTTCGTCATTGAGGATTTGACCATTTTGCACCAAGCCGTCGTGGCCGTCAGAAGAATACGGATCCATGGCGACGTCTGTCATGATCACGGCCTCGGGGAAGCGCGCTTTGATAGCGGCAATGGCCTGCAAATAGAAGTTGTCAGAAGCCCAGCTATAGCTGGCCGTTTGGTCTTTGAGCGCTTCGTCTACCGCAGGGAAGATATCAAAGGTTTTTATTCCTAAATGAAGGCAGGCTTCTATCTCAGGCAAAAGCATATCCAAAGACCAACGAAAGTTGTTGGGCAAAGAGGCTACTTCGTCTTTGATGCCTTTACCGTCTTTGAGAAAGATGGGGTAAATGAGATGTTGAGCACCCAATTGGGTTTCGGCAAGCATGTCGCGAATGGCGCTGTTCTTGCGGTTTCGTCTGGGGCGTATGGTATTCATCTTACATGAGCATGCCACCACAAACGTGAAGCGTTTGACCGGTGATGTAAGCAGAAAGATCTGAGGCTAAGAATACAGTTGCGTTGGCGACATCTTCTGGCTTGCCACCGCGCTTGAGCGGAATACTGTTGCGCCAAGAAGCTACAACGTCTTGATCGAGTACTTCGGTCATTTCGGTTTCAATGAAGCCAGGTGCTATTGCATTGCAACGGATATTGCGCGAGCCGAGCTCAGCAGCGATTGATTTGGTGAATCCGATAAGACCAGCTTTGGAAGCAGCATAGTTAGACTGCCCTGCGTTTCCTTTGACTCCAACTACCGAACTCATATTGATGATCGAACCTGAACGCGCTTTGAGCATTGGCTTTTGCACCGCTTTGGTGAGGTTAAATGCCGATTTCAAATTGGTATTGATGACTTCATCCCATTGTTCTTCGGTCATGCGCATCAAGAGGGTGTCGCGGGTGATCCCGGCGTTGTTCACAAGCACATCGACGGTTCCGAAAGCGGCCACAACGTCGTCTACGAGTTGTTGGGCTTCGTCAAATTTAGAAGCGTCTGAGCGAAAACCTTTGGCTACACCACCGTTGGCAGTGAGTTCGGCTTCTAGCGCACGCGCTTTTTCTTCAGATGATAGGTAAGTAAAGGCAACTGTTGCGCCTTGTTGCACGCATGTTTCTGCAATTGCTTTTCCAATGCCACGGGAGGCACCTGTAATTAATACCACTTTGTTGTCTAGTAATCCCATGTTATTTTTTGTTGTTATTTTGATTCAAAGATAGAAAAGTCTTGTTAGATATGATGCGCAAATCTTCGCGGTGGATGCCCTTTCTTTTAAAAGTGGTGTCGCAAAGCGAGCTGGCATAATGCGGGGTAACCTCCACCCTGCCCGCTTTGACGATCGGAAAGACTTCTTCAATTTTTGGCGCACTGCAATATGGCGCTTGGCGCTTGCGCAATGCCACTTGGATGTCTTGTAATAGTCCTGGAGAACCTTCTAATTCCAATTTGGAAATCTGCTTATCCTGAAGCGTGAATAAATAATTGACTATCGTTTTTCGAGGACCCTCAGCCATCGGACAATCTAGCCAAACTTCTTGGTTCATGCTGAGTAATTTGTCTGTAGCCCAAAGCACTTGGTAGCGAATGCGAACATTGCGCTGCCCCACACAAAAAGCACCTAAAGTATCTTTTTTGAGCAAGTGTTGCATTAATTTGGAGAAAGGATGGCCTCCGAAATTAGGGTGTTCGATTTGAATGCTATCGCAGTTTAGTTTTACATTGTAGTGTTTGATGGGTTCGGCATTGGCGCTTTGTTCCAACAAGTCAAATTGATCCATGCGGGCGTGGTTTTCTCTACCACAGGAAAGAAGCGCAATACTTAGTAAGCAAAAAGTTGCGAATTTTAACATCATAAAATGAGCTTGCCGTAGAGATCGTAGTGATCTGCACTGGTAATCAGTACACGCGAAAAATCGCCCAAACGAACATATCCTTCAGCTTTTTTCACCAATACTTCGTTGTCTACCTCCGGAGAGTCAAATTCAGAACGCCCAATAAAGTAGTCGCCCTCAGCGCGGTCAAAAAGTACTTTGAACTCTTTACCTACCTTCAACTGATTGAGGTCGTAGGAAATACCACTTTGCAATTCCATAATGGCATCGGCGCGCTCTTTTTTGAGCTCCGCTGAAACGTCGTCGGTAAACTGATAAGCGTGCGTGTTTTCTTCGTGAGAATAGGTAAAGATGCCAAGGCGGTCAAAACGCGTGCGCTCGACAAAATCGTACATTTCTTGAAAATCGGCTTCGGTTTCCGAAGGATAGCCGGCAATAAGTGTGGTGCGCAAAGCGAGGCCCGGTACTTTGGAACGAATGGTAGCTACCAACTCTTCGGTTTTTTCGCGGGTAATGCCGCGGCGCATGGCTTGCAAAATGCGTGTAGAGCCATGTTGCAAAGGCATATCGAGGTATTTACAAATGTTATCGCGCTCGGCCATCACTTCGAGTACATCCATCGGAAAACCAGATGGGTAGGCATAATGCAATCGGATCCAGTCCAGGCCTTCGATGTCTGAAAGTTGCTTGAGCAGATCTGAAAGTGCACGTTTTTTGTAGAGGTCAAGACCGTAGTAAGTGAGGTCTTGGGCAATGAGCATGATTTCCTTGACGCCTTTAGCCACGAGGCCTTTTGCTTGAAAAACAAGATCTTCAATGGGCGTTGATTGGTGCCCACCGCGCATCAGTGGAATAGCGCAGAAAGAACAAGGGCGGTCACAGCCCTCGGCAATTTTAAAATAAGCGTAATGCGTAGGTGTAGTGAGGATGCGCTCACCTACCAACTCGTGTTTGTAGTCGGCTTTTAAGGTTTTGAGCAAGCGCGGTAGCTCGCGGGTACCAAAATAGGCATCTACCTCAGGAATTTCTTTCTCGAGTTCGTCGCGGTAGCGCTCAGACAAACAACCGGTCACGTATACCTTTTCAACCAAACCTTCTTGCTTGGCTTCTGCATAGCGCAAAATGGTATCGATGGATTCTTGCTTGGCGTTGTCAATGAAGCCACAGGTATTGATGATCACAATTTCGGAGTCGTCTTGTTGGGCTTCGTGTTCAACTTCAAACTGATTGGCTTTGAGCTGCGCCATCAGGACTTCAGAATCAAAGGTATTTTTAGAACAGCCAAGTGTAACCACATTGACTTTATTCTTTTTAAGGGTTTTGGTCTTCATTCGGGTACAAAAATAGGACTCTTTGCGCAAATGGTATTACTTTTGACGACACTTGTCAAACAAGAACCCATGAAAACCCTTTTTACCCTCCTATTAACCTCGTTGCTTTTTTCTTGTTTCGTTCCCAGATCAAAACGCGTTCAACCTCTAACCTATATGCAACACCAAGTTTCAGAGATCAACGATTCACTTTACCAAAGTGAATCAGAGCCCATACAAATCGACTCGCTCAAACTTGAAGCAAATATCCTGACACTTTTCTATTCATGCCCCGACGACCCAGGACAATTGAGCTTAATAGGCAGCTCTATGCTTGCTAAATCATTTCCTCCAATCAGATCATGTAAATTAATGAATTCAGGTCCGAAAACACGATCACACAATTTAACACCTTATCGTGGGACTGCACAATTTGACGTCAAACCATTCAGTCATAAATTCACTAAAGATGCCCCTACCTACCTACAAATTCAAGGTTGGCCTGAAAAGATACTTTTTATTTACAACGACTAATGGAAGAAGAACGCATTGATAAAATAATACTGGAACGCGGTTTGGTTAGTTCCCGTGTGCGTGCCGAGGAAATCATCAAAAAATACGGCGTCAAGGTCAATGGCAAGCTCTTTTCCAAGCCAGGTAAAAAAGTCCCTACCGATGCCGTTATAGAATTACTCGCCGAAGAAATTCCTTGGGTATCAAGAGCCGCCTTTAAATTGATCGCTGCACTTGACCACTGGAAAATCGACTTAAATGGCCAAACGTTCATTGATCTAGGTGCGAGCACTGGTGGGTTTACGGAAGTCATGCTAGACCGAGGCTTGGCAAAATCTTATTGCGTAGATGTTGGGCAAAAACAACTCCACGAAAAAATCAAAAACGACCCAAGGGTTGTCAATTTGGAGAAGACGCATGCGCGCGACCTTACCGAAAAATTACTTCCAGAACAAGTAGACGGTTTGGTGGTAGATGTGTCGTTTATTTCACTTGAAAAAGTACTGCCGTTTACCATTCCTTTTCTCAAAGCAAAAGCAATTGTTATTTTATTGGTCAAGCCGCAATTTGAACTAGGCCCTGGATCTTTGAACAAAGCAGGTGTTGTCAAGGACACAAGTCAGTATCCTGCGCTTTTAGAAAACATCAAACAAATGGCGCAACGCAATCAATTGCAATGGAAGGGCTACATCGACTCCCCTATTCTCGGCGGCGACGGCAATGCTGAATTTTTAGGCTATTTTGAAAAGATTTAAGCTATTTTTGCAGCATCATGATGACAATTGAAGAACTAGAACGCGCCTTTCTAGACATTGATTTCCAAGCCAACCGCATTGCCAAACTCAAAGAGCTTGACCCTGAGCACCTACATAAATTCAATGTGCGTTCCGAAGAAATCCGTCAACAGTTAATGCACATGGGCTTGCACCCCGACCTCCATGAAAGCCTTGAAGAACGCGCTCCAATTGATGAAAACTACCTTCCTGCTTATGGTTGGGGTAAAAAAATCTTGAATATCCTATTGCTTGGCCAACACAAAAAGCGCTACATTCCCAAGCAACAAGAAATCTATTTTCGCAAAGAAGTAGCTGAACGCAGCAGGCTTTACGCTTATGCTAAAGATCATTTAAGCATCGATTAAAGATTGTCGGTCAAAAGATCCATCCATCTCTCGTAAGAACTCACTTTACGATTTGCAGTGATTTATAAATGCTTCCCTGGTTGGTCTCAATAGCTACCCAATAGAACCCCGACTCCAAGTCATTTAACTCGACAAGAAATTCGTTGCCATTCATTGAATTGTAAGTCAATTGGAATGCTTTACCAAAAACATCAATCAAAGCAATGCTTTCTAATTGTAGTTCGGAAGAAAGCGAAACCGCAAATTGGTCATTGGCCGGATTCGGAAACAAATTGATTTCCAATGAGTGGTCTTCTTGGATACCGACACCAGGCTCTGCAAATGCACAAGCACATTTATTCTTGACCTCATTGGTTTGCACCACTGCAGGCGCCTCGTAAATTGCCTTTACCCAACAATGTTGCCCTGCCTGAGTAGCTGTGGCGTTGCGCAAGCGAATGGTATGCCAGCCGCTATATGTAGGTGTAAATGTGAACACGCCGTTGCCCGTTTGGGTTAAGGAATCGAGAGGCGTACAGTTTTTGTCTAGAACGCCTAAGGTGAGCGCTAAATTGGGTGCACTCGGATACCATTCTATCTGCACCTCAACACCTTGTTTGGCATAGATGCGACCCACTACCCTGCATTCCAAACTATTCGTAGGAAGTTTGCCGCCCTGTTGGAGCGAGTTGTTGTGGCGATCGCCAAGATCATCGTTCATTTCCCATTCCTGGACTACATTTTTAACTGGGCGCACATAATTGGTGTCAATGCCCTGAGGTGCCCAAACGCAGTAACCGCGTCTGCCAAAGTTGGCACTGCCATTGCACGGTGGTATGGAAATATTAGCTTTTCCGCCGCCATAAACAGTAGTGGGGTTGCTGTTGGCGCCTGAATAGTCTACTAATATAGTGCCGTCGGGCCAGTTGGTCTGAACGCCTGTTAGGTTTTGCCATTGATCCCAACTGTCTGTAATGCCAATAAGTGCTTTTGCGCCGCGCTCAATAACCAGGGCATCTGGCGCTTGCCAACGCACAAAATAGGCGCCATCTTTGAAACGGAGGTTTTGGTGACACCAAATCAAATTAGCGACATCGCTGTCGGTAGGGAGCGCAGTTGCGTCGGTGGGCTGATGTCCAAAGCGATTGCCGTTGTAACCCACATTGAAAAGATCTTCAAAAAAGAGTTGCGGTGCGCCGTCGACTGCCATAACAATTGCATGTGCGGCAGAATTGCGACCATCGTTGGGCTCAATATGCGGACTGAGTTCAGATCCTGAGTTCCAACCAGTATAGTTTCCTTGAGCCGACAACTGCGGCCTGAAGGTATCGTGGTTATTGACAAACGGAACGGTGCGTTGGCGGTTTTGTTGCTGCTGACTTGGTATCTGACTGAGGTCGTAGTTGCCATTGCTATTCGTCATGGCCGACAACGCAAAGCGCAAGTTGAAATCAAAGGTTCCGGCTCGGTTCTGAACGGCGTCAGCCCAGGCATCTAGTTGCGCTGTGCTGCCTACCCACTCGCCAACTGCGAATAATTCAGGGCCACCACTTGCCCACATGGCGCCATATTGCAAGTTCCAAAGTACATCTTCGGAAACATACGACGGAAAATGCTTCACGGCATCGAGTCTGACACCATCAAAACCGACTTGTTTTTTGTACCAAATGAGCCAATTACGCATGCCATTACGCATGTAATCAGAGCTTTGAACAGGGTTATATAAAGCATTGGAAGAGATTCCGAAAGCATTGCTTTCAAAGGAAATATCTGGGCCCCAATAAGGCGAATTGAGGTCGTTGGTGCAGCAAAGGTTATTGTTATTTGGGTAAAAATTTTGCCAATTTTTAGAAAAACGACCTTCTCTTGCTAAGTAATTGGCAGCACTTTCTGCACTAGCCGGTGTTTTGAAACTGACGTAACGGAAGTTTTTATACCGATTGTTTTGGCCGTCGTCCATGGCAGCGGGGTCCTGACCACCGGCTCCATTGGCACTGCCTGCGTTGCTGACATGATTCAGTACCACATCTTGAATGACGTCGATACCATTGGCATGCATGACCGCCACCATACGGAGCAACTCATCTTTATCGCCCATTCGGGTTTTGGTGCTGTTCTTCTGAAATTTATCCCCGAGGTCATAATGGTCAAAAGGAGAGTAACCCACGCTGTTGGTGCCCGCATTTTTGATTGTTGGCGGAATCCAAATGGCGTCTACGCCCATTTCGGCCAAACGCGGAGCGAGCTCTGTAAGGTAATTGCACCAACCGTTGGGGTAATTAGTATTCCAGTAATCCCACCAATAAGCTTGTAATACCAATTGGCGGTTGGTAGGATTCACCTGCGCATTTAGATTTTTAAAACTAAATAACGCAACAACTAGTAACAATAAATTTTTCATGACAACCTGAATTACTTCAGAGCTGTTTCATGCGTGGCGCCGGCCTCAATTGTAACATTGGCACCAGCTAATGCGCATGAAAGCGGCGCTGAACCTAAATTAGTAACTGTTATATATTGTTGACTTACCGCTACGGCTAAAGGTTGATTCTGATAGCGGATCTGAAAGGAATAGCTTTTCCAAGGGTTTGGAATCTGTGGATTGATGGCCAAACCATCTTCGTAGACACGCACACCCGCAAGGCCTTCAACTACAGACATCCAGGTGCCCGCCATAGATGTAATGTGCAAGCCTTCGTCTGCTTCGTGGTTGTAGTCATCGAGGTCTAGACGACTGGTTCGGAGGTACAACTCGAGCGCTTTGTCGAGGCGCTTGATTTTAGCGGCTAA
>JBIIZI010000135.1:0-5749 GCA_044346375.1 Crocinitomicaceae bacterium
TCGCACTTGGCTTGAAATGGCTGCATTAGCGGCGCGTAATTATTTCAATTCAAAACGATCGGCCATCATGACTTTATCCCAAGCGGCAATAAAATCTTTGATGAATTTTTCTTTGGCATCCGCACTTCCATACACTTCTGCAATGGCGCGCAACTCTGAGTTTGAACCATAAATAAGATCTGCGCGGGTAGCGGTATAAACTACAGCGCCAGTTTTGCGGTCGCGGCCTTCAAAAATTTCTTGATTGGCATCAATTGGTTTCCAAACAATGTTCATGTCTAGTAGGTTGACGAAGAAATCATTGGAAAGCGCACCAACATTTTTAGTGAACACACCTTTATTGGAATCGTCGAAGTTGGTACCCAACACGCGCATTCCGCCTACTAAAACTGTCATTTCAGGAGCGGTAAGGCCAAGCAATTGGGCTTTGTCTACCATGAGTTCTTCTGTTGTGAAAGTATATTGCGTCTTTTTGTAGTTTCTAAATGCATCGGCCATTGGCTCTAAAACTGCAAAAGAAGTGACGTCTGTTTGCGCTTGTGTGGCATCCATTCGGCCTGGCACAAAAGGAACATTTGCAGCCACACCCGCACTTTTCGCTGCTTGCTCGAGCGCTGCGGCACCGCCCAACACAATAAGGTCAGCCATTGATACTTTTTTGGCGCCTCCTTTTGCATTAAAGTCCTTTTGGATTTGTGTATACACTGCCAATACTTTGGTGAGTTGTGCAGGATTGTTGACTGCCCAGTTGCGTTGTGGCTCTAAGGCAATACGCCCACCATTGGCGCCACCACGGCGGTCGGAGTCGCGGTAAGTAGAAGCTGAGGCCCAAGCGGTTTCTACGAGCTCACTTGTAGAAAGACCCGATTTCAAAATTTGTGCTTTTAAGTTTGCGATGTCCGCAGCGTCTATGACAGCATGGTTGAGCACAGGAATAGGATCTTGCCAAATGAGTGCTTCTTTTGGCACTTCAGGGCCTACATAGCGTGTAATTGGGCCCATGTCGCGGTGAGTGAGTTTGAACCACGCTTTGGCAAAAGCTTCTTCAAATGCTTTTGGATCGTCCATGAATTTTTTGGATATCGGCCCATAAATTGGGTCAAAACGCAATGCGAGGTCTGTAGTGAGCATAGTTGGTTTGTGCTTCATGTTTGGATCAAAAGCATCAGGAATGATTTTGTCTTCTGTTTTGGCGACCCATTGTTTGGCACCGGCAGGGCTTGTTGTAAGCTCCCACTCATAACCAAATAGGATTTGGAAATAAGAATGTGTCCAACGTGCAGGCTGGGTAGTCCAGGTTACTTCCAAGCCAGAAGTAATGGCATCTTTGCCTTTTCCACTTTTGTACGTGGAGGTCCAGCCGAAACCTTGCTCTTCAATGGCAGCTCCCTCAGGCTCTTTACCCACATGAGATGCAGGGCCAGCGCCGTGTGTCTTGCCAAAGGTATGGCCACCTGCAATAAGAGCTACTGTTTCTTCGTCGTTCATGCCCATTCGGCCGAAAGTTTCACGGATGTCTTTGGCAGAAGCTAAAGGATCAGGATTGCCATTAGGGCCTTCTGGATTCACATAAATTAAACCCATTTGAACAGCTGCCAGCGGATTTTCGAGCAGGCGACCTTCGCTGTAGCGTTGGTCATCTAAGAACTTTGTTTCTTTGCCCCAATACATATCTTGCTCTGGCTCCCATACATCGGCGCGGCCGGCAGAGAATCCGTAGGTTTTGAAACCCATTTCTTCTAATGCCACATTGCCTGCCAATACCATGAGGTCGGCCCAAGAGATTTTGTTGCCATATTTTTGTTTCACTGGCCAAAGCAAACGACGCGCTTTGTCGAGGTTACCGTTGTCGGGCCAGCTGTTGAGCGGCGCAAAACGTTGCTGCCCAGCCGATGAACCTCCGCGGCCATCGCCTGTGCGGTAGGTTCCAGCACTGTGCCAAGCCAAACGAATAAAGAGCGGACCGTAATTGCCAAAATCTGCTGGCCACCAGTCTTGCGACTCCGTCAATACTTTTTTGATATCAGCTTTTAAAGCAAAATAATCTAGGGTTGAAAAAGCTTTTTCGTAATCGAATCCCGGCCCCATAGGGTCGGAAAGTGAAGAGTGCTGGCGCAACACAGTCAAGTCTAGCTGGTTTGGCCACCAGTCTCTGTTGGTATTGCCATTAGGGTTAAGCACAGGATTGCTGTGTGCCGAACCAGCGGGTGGCGGGGTGGCTGCACCGTGCATCACCGGGCATTGGCCAGCAGGAGCTGGTGGTGGTGGAGGTGGAGCGTTTTTCTTTCCTTTTTGAGCGGCGAGGTTCAAGGCCAAGCCAAAGCTCACTAGTAAATAAACCTTTTTCATAGTGCTTTGATTAATGTAGAATCCAAAAATACCACAGTTAATCAATCGATAGCATCGATAGTGTTTATATATAAATAGATAATATTTATATCGAAATAAAGCTCAATACAAGTGGGAAGTGGTCCGACGGAAAGGAGCGATCGAAAGGTGTTTGCCGCACCTTATACTGAATGGGAATTACCCCTGGGCTACCGAAAAAATAATCAATGATTTTGTCGTCGGTTTCTGACGACGTAAATGCGTTAAAAGTAGGACCTGAACAGAGTTCTCGGTGTCTTTTAGAACATGATAAATCCTGAAATGTCGCTTTGAGCAAAAGATAAACAGGGCTGTCTGGCTCCGCATTGAAATCTCCTAACAACAACAGTGGTGCATTGACTATTTGGGTGAACTCCGCAAATTTTTCAATGAGTAATTGCGCAGAATGCAGGCGCGCTTCTTCACCAATATGATCGAAATGCGTATTCATGACCCAAAGTTTCTTACCGTCGTATTTGCTTCCTAATAAAGCATAGGTACATATTCTATTGAGCGCTGCATCCCAGCCTTTTGACGGCATATCGGGCGTTGGTGAAAGCCAAAAGGTACCGCTTTGGAGCAGTATATAGCGCGTTGTATCATAATAAATAGGGGAGAATTCGCCAGCTTCTTTTCCGTCGTCGCGGCCCACACCAACATATCTAAAAGCGGGGAGCTCTTGTTGCAGGTCTTTTAACTGGTTTGCCAATACTTCTTGAAAACCGATGATTGTGGGGCGTTCATTTTGAAGTTGGGCCCCAATGGGTGTTTTTCTATCTGACCAATCTGGCGCTAAATCTGAATGGCCGTCGTAGCGTATGTTGTAAGAGATGGCTTTGTGTAGTTCAGGTTGGGCAAGAAACACCTGAAGGATAAAAAAAATGAAAAGAAAAGTCAGGCAATACTTCATCCCCGAAAAATACGAAAACTATAGGTTCTTGAGTGCTTTATTCTTGATGTCGATTAATTGATTTATTTCCAAAATCTCACCTTCCTTAAATTGATCTCCAACAACGAATAAGAGCGCTTTCTTGCGTTTGTCTCCGTTGATGAAGTAAAAAACCTCCTGACCGTAGGCTAGTTCAACACAACTATTTGAAAGTGGATTCAGATTAGGATTCATGACACCAGGAATCACTAAAGGAATGGATTTCAGACTTCCATTGTGAAAAGTAAGGTGGACGGTTTGTTGCGAAAACAAAGCGAAAGGAAGGAAAAGAATAGTGCTTAAAAGGTATTTCATTTGAATAATTTCTATAGTAACATGTTAAAGATGGAAAGGTTCTTAGCCAACTTTTGGCACAACCTATCAAATAGATTAATACTCAACCATTTATTTTTTTATGAAGAAACCAAAAACTTATTACATTCAAATTTGTTTAAACTTTTGAACATTAAATTAAACAAAATGAAAAAACTAAAACTTTTATCCCTTTCCATCTTGGCCTCTGGTTTGTTCTGGAGTACTGCAGCTACTGCCCAAACAAATGTATTTGACAACGTCATCGCAACGAGTCCGAATCACACCTTACTAGAAGCTGCAATTGTTCAAGCAGGTCTTGTAAGTGCACTTCAAAATCCTTCGTCTACCTTAACGGTATTTGCTCCAGACGACCAAGCATTTACAAATCTTGCCACTGCACTTGGCACGAATGTAAATGGACTTTTGGCTTTGCCAAATCTTCAAGACATTCTTCTTTATCATGTTGTGGGTGCCGTTGTTCCGTCATCAGCAGTTACCAACGGTGCAATTGTTCAGCCTTTGAGCCCGACAAATACACTAAAAGTTACTGCAACTACCGGTGGTAGTGTATTTGTAAACCATGCTCAGGTAACAGCAGTAGATCTTTTTGCTGCTAATGGCGTGGTTCACGTTTTAAACAATGTAGTTCTTCCTGTCGAAACTGTAGCCGATGTAGCTATCGACAACGGTTTCACGACACTCGTTGCAGCTGTAATTCAAGCAGAATTACTCCCTGCATTGACAAACCCTTTGAGCAACCTCACTGTTTTTGCACCGAACAACGATGCTTTTCAAGATCTAGTTGATGAAATTGGTGTAACGATTACTCAATTATTAAGCTTACCTGAGTTATCCGAAATTCTATTGTATCATGTACTCGGTACAGAAGTTCCTTCTTCAGCAGTAACGAACGGTGCAATTGTTCAACCATTGAGCACACTCAACACGCTCAAACTCACCGCCACCACATCTGGTGACGTATTCTTGAATCAGGCTGAAGTTATTGCCGTAGATATCACGGCAAGCAACGGAGTGGTACACGTTATTGATGCAGTTGTATTGCCAATTGAAACAGTTGCAGATTTGGCCATAGACAATGGTTTTTCAACACTCGTGAGCGCTGTTGTGAAAGCAGAATTGTTGCCTGCACTGTCAGATCCATTCTCTGAATACACCGTATTTGCGCCAACCAATCAAGCATTTTCAGATTTGGCAACTGCCTTGAATACCGACATCAATGGCATCCTTGCCTTGCCAAACTTGGCAGATGTACTTCTTTATCATGTTGTTGACGGAGCGGTACTTTCTACGCAACTTACAAACGGCCCAGTTGGAACACTTTCAGGCGAAGACATCATCGTTTCTTTGGCTAGCGGTGTTAAAATCAATGATGCAAATGTCATTTTAGCTGATGTAGAGGCCGACAACGGTGTAGCACATGTACTAGACAAAGTTTTACTAGCGTCTTTCCTTGGTTTAAACGATGCTAGCGCACTCACATTTAGTGTGTATCCAAACCCTGCACAAAACGAAATTCAAGTTGCTGGTGTAGAAGGAATGGTTTCAATTGCTGACATGAGTGGAAAAGTGCTCATTACAAAGGAAATGAACAACAATGCAATTGACATTTCAGCTCTTTCTGCTGGTAGCTACATTATTACAATAGACAACAACGGAAAATCCGGTAAACAATTGTTGATCAAACAATAACTGACTCTCCTCAAAAAGAAAAGCCACCTCATTAGGGTGGCTTTTTTTATGATGGTTATGGTGCTGGGTAAATTATCCTTTCACAACACCCAATTCTTTTTCAATAATTTCTTTCAAAGTCCCTTTTGGCAAGGCTCCTGCTTGCATCATTGGTTGTTTGTCTAGCGGGATAAACAACATACTAGGAATATTGCGGATTTGAAATGCGGCAGCAAGTTCTTGTTCTACTTCGGTATCAACCTTGTAAATTACCAAATCGTCGTATTCATTGCTGAGTTCTTCGAGAATAGGCGCAACCATTTTACAAGGCCCACACCAATCGGCATAAAAGTCAATGATTACGGGTTTATTTCCCTTGAAATTCCAATCTTTTTGAGTGGTATAATCAAATACATCATCGATGAACATTTGATTGGTAAGTTGAATTGT
>JBIIZI010000136.1:0-5700 GCA_044346375.1 Crocinitomicaceae bacterium
CGAATACGCACGTAGCAAAGATGTTTTACTTGTGCACGCTGCTGGTAACGATGCCAAAGACAAAGATGTCGAAGATTCTTACCCAACACGTCTTTTGAATAACAAAACAACTGCTCCAAACTGGATCGAAGTAGGGGCAAGCAGTAGCTCTAAAAGCGGTAAGAATATCATCGCCAATTTCTCTAACTACGGTGCAACAACCGTAGATTTCTTCGCACCAGGTGTAGATATCTATTCTACAGTTCCTGACTACAACTACGAAAACGCAAGCGGTACTTCAATGGCTTGCCCAGCAACTGCTGGTGTAGCTGCGCTCATCAGAAGTTACTTCCCTGAATTAACTGCTGCGCAAGTACGCGAAGTATTAATGGCCACCACAACAACCTACAAAAAAACAGTTGTGGCGCCAAATGGTGAAAAAGCCAAAATGAAAGACCTCTGCATTACTGGTGGATTTGTAAATGCTGCCAACGCAGTCGCTTATTTGCTCGAGAAAAAATAAGTCCCTCTTTTTAGCGATTTATAGAAAGCCACATGAGTTTCATGTGGCTTTCTTTTTAACTTTGTTCAAACGTTTTTTCGTATGAATTTCAACCCTTGGTTACTAGCCATTTTTGTAGTCGTGATTTTCACGATGTTACTCATCGATTTAGGTCTGGTCAATAAGAAAGCTCACCAAATTTCCAACAAAGAAGCGTTGCGCTGGACCCTCATCTGGATAGGCTTATCCATGGGTTTTAGTGCACTCATTTGGTACCAAATGGGCTTCGGTAAGTTTGCCGAATATCAATCAGCTTATTGGATAGAAGAAGCACTCTCCGTAGACAACATGTTTGTTTTCATTCTGGTATTTAAGTTTTTCAAACTGGAAGGCAAGTTACAGCACCGTGTTTTGTTTTGGGGCATCATTGGAGCCTTAGTATTCAGAGGAATTTTCATCTTTTCAGGAATTGGCCTCATCAAACTTACCTATTTGCCTGCCTTTGAATTATTCGGCTATCAGTTCAGCCTTGATCAAGGCGCACATGCACAACCTGGTTTCTTCTTCAGACCCAACCTAATTCTAACCATTTTTGGTGCATTCTTAGTCTATGCCGGAATCAAATCACTCACAGACTCCGAAGAAGACAACAAAAAGGACTTTAACAAAAGTTTAGGTGCCCGCTTACTCAGAAAGGTTTTTCCCGTAACCAAAAACTACCACGACGATCACTTTTTTGTCAAGCGTGGAACCAAACAATTTGCAACTAAACTGTTTTTGGTCTTGATGGTCATTGAAACCACCGACCTTATTTTTGCAATAGATTCTATACCGGCCATTTTTGCCATAGCCCCCAATGATCCGCTCATTTTGTACACTTCCAATATTTTTGCAGTGCTCGGATTGCGTTCTATGTATTTCTTATTAGCCAACTCCATACATATGTTTTCCAAACTCAAATATGGCTTGGCTTTTATATTGAGTTTTATCGGCCTCAAAATGCTCATCGCACCGTTCTATCATGTAGAGGCGAGTATATCTTTGCTGATTGTATTTTTTAGACAATAAACGACGCGCCTTCTTCACTCATGCTCACGCCAGCGCGCAGCTTAGTAAATAATTCGCGACCAAAATGAAACTGGATATTGTCTTTTTGGATTGCAGGACGCTCTAAAACCTCGGTTTCGTTCCAAACTTCAATCACGCCCATTTCGCTGTCTAGCCTGATCATATCACCAGTTTGGATTTTGCTGATGAGTCCGCCGTCGTAAGCTTCAGGTGTTAGGTGTATGGCCGCCGGTACTTTTCCAGAGGCTCCAGACATGCGCCCGTCGGTTACCAAACCAACTTTAAAACCTTTTTTCTGAAGAATAGTGAGTGTAGGGGTGAGGCTGTGCAATTCGGGCATTCCGTTGAATTTTGGCCCTTGAAAAGGTACCACGGCAATAAAGTCTTTGTCTAGTTCGCCGCGCTTAAAAGCAGCAATGAGGTCGGCTTGTTCGTAAAATACAATGGCAGGTGCTTCTACAATGCGGTGTTCTGGTGCAACGGCAGCCGTTTTGATCACGGCGCGTCCTAGATTGCCTTTCAATAGTTTGATACCACCGTCTGTGGTAAAAGGTTCATTTGCAGGTCTGATGATAGAGAGGTTCAAGGATTGTTCAGCGCCTTCTTGCCAAACGAGCGTTCCATCTTGTATTTTAGGTTCTTGTGTGTAGGCACGCAAACCTTTGCCAATAATGGTCTGAACGTCTTCATGTAGTAGGTTGTTGTCGAGGAGCGTTCTGATCACAAAACCCATTCCGCCAGAAGCATGGAAGTGATTGACGTCAGCGGCGCCATTAGGATACATGCGCGTAATGAGTGGTACAATTGCCGAAAGATCTGACATGTCGTCCCAGTTGATGAGAATGCCCGCAGCGCGTGCAATAGCAATGAGGTGAATGGTGTGGTTGGTTGACCCACCTGTGGCGAGTAGTCCAATGATACCATTCACCGCGGTTTTTTCATCAAAGAGATTGGCTAGGCTTCTTTCTTTACCCAAACGTGCATTTTGAGTAGCTACTTTAACTGCTTCTTTATTGAGAAGCTCGCGGAGTGGTGTGTTTGGATTGACAAAACTTGAACCCGGTAAATGCAAGCCCATGATTTCCATGAGCATTTGATTGCTATTTGCGGTACCGTAAAAAGTACAGGTTCCGGGAGAATGGTAAGAGTCGGATTCTCCTTTGAGTAATTCTTCGCGGCCAATTTTGCCTTCTGCATAAGCTTGTCGAATCTGTGATTTTTCTTCATTACTGATACCGCTCGGCATAGGGCCACCTGGCATAAATACCGCAGGTAAATGTCCAAAGCGCAAGGCGCTCATGAGTAAGCCGGGTACAATTTTGTCACAGATCCCAAGATAAAGCGCAGCGTCAAACATGTTGTGCGAGAGCCCAATTGCCGAGGACAACGCAATGACATCACGGCTGTAAAGCGATAGCTCCATACCAGGTTGACCCTGTGTAACGCCGTCGCACATGGCCGGAACACCTCCGGCAACTTGTGCCACCGCACCAAATTCATTGGCGTATTGCTTGATTGCTTTCGGATAATCTTCATAAACCTGGTGCGCCGATAACATGTCGTTGTAGGCAGTAATGATCCCTAAATTCGGAACGATATCCGCTGCAAGAGCATCTTTGTCATGTTGGTTGCACGCTGCAAAGCCGTGCGCTAAATTGCCACAATTGAGGGTGCTTCTGTGAACACCAGCTAAAAAGGCGGCGTCTATTTGTGCCAAATATGCATTGCGTGTAGTGGTACTTCTATTGACGATGCGTTGAGTAATTTCGGCAATTTTAGGATGGATCATGAGGCAGAGGTGTAAAAAGTATGAGTCAAAGCCTTTTTAAAGGCCGCAATAGGAAGCTGTTGCTGGTCGCTGTCTTCGAAAATTGCTTTTTTCTGGGCGCCAGTAATCATGAGATATAAATTTTTTGCCCGACGTAAAACCGGACCATTGAAGGTGATGCGTAGGTTGGGTTCGGCAGGTGCATTTGTATTAGAAAGCAAGGTGCTTTGGTTGGTGTTGGCATTTTGAGACGCGGCATCATTTGGGAAAATAGAAGCGGTGTGTCCGTCGGGCCCCATGCCGAGTAAGCAGATGTCGGGGTCCGTAAAAATACGGTAGTCCACCTCAATTTCTTTTAAATTTTGGTCGTAATCGGATGAATTCACAACCATAGGGTAAATAGCTACATTTTTGGCTGCATTTTGGCCCAGGGTTTCTTGTAGCAATTTGAAGTTTGAAAATGGGCTATCTGCCGGCACAAAGCGCTCGTCTACAAGTCCTACATGAACTTTTGCCCAGTCGAGGTTTTCTTGAGATAACAAGCGATAAACACCGCTTGGTGTTGAGCCACCTGAGAGCAATAGTGTTGCCGAACCTTTCAGCTCAATTGACAAACGTAAATCTTGGGCGATCTGTTGGCACAAAGCAACTTCTAGCTCGCTTTTAGCAGCAAACTCGATCATTCTCTCCATGTTTTGGTGATCCATGATTCGTTTTCGTCTAAAATGTCGTCGCCAGGGCCCCATGTTCCGGCTTCGTAAAGTACATTGGGCATGCCGGAGCTTTTCCAACTGTTTGTTACAGATTCTATCCAGGACCAGGCAGCCTGCAATTCGTCCTGACGCATGAAAAGTGTTTGGTTGCCCCGAATGACATCTACAATAAGGCGCTCGTAGGCTTCTGGGAAGCGCTCTTTAAAGGAATCGTTGTAGTCGAGCTTTAGTGCAATTGGCTTGTAGCGGTAACCACCAGGGCCAGGTATTTTGGTCATTTGAATCAGTTCGATGCGCTCTTCTGGTTGCAAGCGAATGATGAGTTTGTTGTTGTTGAGTTTTTCTTTGGAAGGGAAGATATTGTGCTTTACTTCTCTAAAGTTGATGACAATTTCTGAGTAGCGTTTGATCATGCGCTTGCCTGTGCGCAACATAAATGGAACGCCTTTCCAGCGCCAGTTGTCTACATAGGTTTTGATCGCAACAAAGGTCTCTGTTTTGGACTCATATTTCTCGATGTCTTCCAGATAGCTATTGACCTGCACGCCATTTGAAATCCCTCTAGTATATTGGCCTTTCACGGTGTCTTGTTCGATGGTTTTTTTGGTCAGCGGCCTGAGTGCTTTGAGCACTTTTAGTTTTTCGTTGCGCACTTCGTCGGCTTCGAGGGCCACAGGCGGCTCCATTGCCACCAAGCACAGTAATTGCAATAAGTGATTTTGTATCATGTCGAGTAGGGCACCCGATTGGTCGTAATACGATGCGCGTTTCTCCACACCAAGACTTTCTGCTACTGTAATTTGAACGCTTTCGATGTTCTCGGCATTCCAGGCGCGCTCAAAGAGGTTATTAGCAAAGCGCAAGACCATTAGGTTTTGAACGGTTTCTTTTCCTAGGTAGTGGTCTATGCGGTAGATTTGATGCTCTTCGAAAGCGAGCGTAATTTCGGCATTGATGGCGTTGGATGAAGCCAAAGAATGTCCGAGGGGTTTTTCCAGTACCACCTTGCTGCTCTGATTGACCAATCCGCAGGTTTTCAAGGTTTGCGTAATGGGGCCAAAGGCAGAAGAAGGCGTGGAGTAATAATAAATATTTTGTCTTTCTGGATATTTTTCTAGATAAGATTTGAGTTCGGTGTAGGCCTCAGGGTTGGGGTCTTCTGCTTTGATCAAGACGAGTTTGTTGAGGAATTTCTCAATTTCTTCCTTGCTGTATTTATGGTGGTCGCTCACTTCTAAAAAAGGAATGAGTCGCTCTTGAAAAGCTTTAATATCTGGATCTTTGCGCGTAATGGCAATGACGTTATAGGCAATATTGAGCTGGCCATCGAGGTCGCGGTGAAATATAGCGGGTAAGATTTTGCGGATAGAAAGGTCTCCGTCGCCACCAAATACGACAATATTAAATGGCTGGAATCGTTCTTGGTGGGTGTTGTTTTTTGTTTGGGCTTTCATGCCAATTCAGTTTAGTATGTGTCAAATTTACACTAAGTGGAAATAAAAAGCAATTAAAATAATTAAATTTAGCAACCTATCTTTGTTTATAACGTTTTGATGCCAATGAGAGTTTATTTGTTATCTATTTTTCTAGTTTTCTCATTCTTTCTGAATGAATTACAAGCACAAACATATGTTTTTGGACAGCTAACAGGGTCGCCTATAATGAACACT
>JBIIZI010000137.1:0-5692 GCA_044346375.1 Crocinitomicaceae bacterium
GCACAACAAAACCCTTGCAGCCCAGCTTTACGGCGAATTCAAGCAGTTTTTTCCGAATAACGCAGTAGAGTATTTTGTTTCCTACTACGACTACTACCAACCCGAGGCCTACATTCCTTCTACAGGCACGTTTATCGAAAAAGACCTCCAGATCAACGACGAAATCGAAAAACTGCGCTTAGCCGCCACCTCTGCCTTGCTTTCGGGCCGCCGAGATGTCATTGTAGTGGCGTCTGTTAGTTGCATTTACGGTATCGGTAATCCAACGGAATTCAAGAACAGCATATTGCACCTTCAAGTGGGCGACACCGTAGTGCGCAACAAGTTTTTGTTTCGACTCGTAGAAAATCTATACCAACGCGCCGGTACCGATTTCGAGCGCGGCCAATTCCGCGTATCCGGCGACACCGTAGACATCTTCCTTGCCTACGCCGACTACGCATTGCGCATCAGCTTTTGGGGCGACGAAATCGAAAAAATCGCCGCTATCGACCCCGAAACCGGCAAACAACTCGAGCAGTTTCAACAAATCGATATATTTCCTGCCAACCTATTCGTCTCGAGCCCAGACAACACGCGCCAGGCCATCACCCAAATTCAGGACGACCTCATCGAACAAGTCGCCAACTTTAAAGAAGAGGGCAAGTTAGAAGAAGCCAAACGCTTAGAAGAACGGGTCAACTACGACCTCGAAATGATCCGCGAACTCGGCTATTGTTCCGGGATCGAAAACTACTCGCGCTATTTTGACCGCCGAGAACCCGGCGAGCGCCCTTTCTGTTTACTCGACTACTTCCCCGACGACTTCTTAATGGTCATCGATGAGAGTCATGTTACGCTTCCGCAGGTGCGCGGCATGTATGGCGGCGACCGCTCCCGCAAAATCAATTTAGTCGACTACGGCTTTCGCTTGCAAGCCGCCATCGATAACCGCCCGCTCAAATTCGACGAATTCGAAGGCTTCTTGTCTCATGTCATTTACGTTTCAGCTACTCCTGCCGACTACGAAATGCAGCAATCTGAGGGTGTCATTGTGGAGCAGCTCATCAGGCCAACTGGCTTGCTCGACCCCATTATCGAGGTGTTTCCATCTAAAAATCAAATCGATCACCTCATCGAGAACATACAAGAGAGGCGCGAAAAAGACGAACGCGTGTTGGTCACAACGCTCACCAAACGAATGGCCGAAGAACTTCAAAAATACTTCGATCGTTTGGGCATTCCTTGCCGCTACATCCATTCAGAGATAGACACCATTGAACGCGTAGAAATACTACGTCAATTGCGACTTGGCGATTTTGATGTCCTGATCGGCGTCAATCTCTTGCGCGAAGGCCTCGACCTCCCAGAAGTTTCTTTGGTCGCAATTTTAGATGCCGACAAAGAAGGCTTCCTGCGCAACGAGCGCTCCTTGGTCCAAACCGTTGGGCGTGCTGCAAGAAACGTCAACGGCAAAGTGCTCATGTACGCCGACAAAATGACCGACTCCATGCAGCGCACCATCGACGAAACCGCTCGCCGCAGGCTTACCCAAGAAGCCTACAATATTGCCCACAACCAAGTGCCAACTGCTCTTGTCAAATCCAAGGATAAAATCCTAGAATCGACAAAGGTAGCTGACGGCGATCAAAATACCCGTCAGGTCAAACTCTTGCAAAATGAAAAAGAACTCCAAGCGTCTATCCAACACGACACCCAGTTTCAAAATCCGGAAGAGCGTGCCAAAGAACTAAAAGCCCTTAAAAAAGCAATGGAAAGCGCTGCAAAAGAATTAGACTTTATTGAAGCAGCGCGTATCCGCGACATCATCAAAACCATCGAAAAAAACAATACCAAATGACACCAGCAAACAAAGCCCTCCAACAATTCAGAATTTTTGCGATCGCCGAAGGTTTCTCCTGGATAGGCCTTCTATTTACCATGTTTTTAAAACGCCAAATGAATATGCCTGAACCAAACAAATGGATTGGTTACATCCATGGCATTCTTTTCATCATTTATTGTTTGTACGTGGCCTACTTTTTTCTGAAAGAAAAATGGGCGTTCAAGAAGTGTTTGCTCTTGTTCATGACGGCTTTTGTGCCCTTCGGAACCTTTTGGGCTGAAAAGAAATACCTGCGCTAAACCTTATAAATAAAATAGGGAAATTAAGGTGGCTCTTAATTCTCAACAAGATATTACAGCTAAGTATTTCATTTTTACTACCTTTCGTGGAACCTAAACTTAAATGCTCCATGAAAATTCTTAAACGCCTCTTTTTTTGGCTTGTTTTTCTAGTGCTACTCGCCTTGTTTGTCGCTTTGTTTCTGCCTTCTGATTTCCAAGTCGAACGCAGCGCTATGATCAACCAACCGCGCGACACCGTTTTCAATTACGTCAAGCATTTAAAAAATCAAGAAACCTATGGTGTGTGGTGGAAAGCCGACCCTAAAATGAAAAAAGAATACACCGGTACAGATGCACAACCTGGCTTTATTGCAGCATGGTCTAGCAAAAATCCCGACATCGGAGCCGGACAACAAAAAATCATGGCCATACAAGAAGGCAAGCGCATCGACCTCGAGTTGCAATTCTTCGAGCCCTTCGAAAGCACAAATAAATCATTCATGACCACTCAAAATATCGAAGCCAACACCACGCGTGTCTCTTGGGGCATCAGTGGCCAAATGCCCTATCCTTTTAACCTAATGGGCTTGTTCATGGACATGGAAGAAACGCTGGGTCAAGACCTCGAAAAAGGACTAAAAAATCTAAAGCGCGTCCTCGAAAAATAAAGTTGTTAACTTTGTTCAAAATTGAAGCACATGTCAAATCATTTACTCAAAGGAAAAAGAGGCATCATCTTTGGTGCATTGAACAATCAAAGTATCGCTTGGAAAGTGGCGCAAAGAGCCCATGAAGAAGGCGCTACTTTCGTACTTACCAACGCCCCTATCGCTATGCGCATGGGTGAAATCAACGCACTCGCAGCCGAAACTGGTAGCCAAGTAATCCCGGCTGATGCCACCAGCATTGCAGACCTCGAAAACCTCGTTACGCAAGCACAAGAAATCTTAGGCGGTAAAATCGACTTCGTTCTCCACTCTATCGGCATGTCGCCGAATGTGCGCAAAGGCAAACACTACACCGAAAACGACTACAACTACTACGGTCAAACCATGGATGTCTCCGCGATGTCTTTGCACAAAACCCTAGCAACCCTTTACAAGCACGACGCCATGAACGAATGGGGTTCTGTTGTAGCGCTCTCTTATATTGCCGCACAACGCATCTTCCCTGACTACAACGATATGGCGGATGCCAAATCATTGCTAGAATCTATCGCACGCTCTTTTGGTTACCATTACGGTATCAAAAAGAAAGTACGCGTCAATACCATCTCGCAGTCGCCAACCGTCACTACAGCTGGCCAAGGTATCAAAGGCTTTACCGAATTCATCAACTTCTCTGAGCAAATGTCGCCACTTGGCAACGCAAGCGCTATTGCCTGCGCAGACTACTGCATCAGCATGTTCTCGGACCTCACCAAGTACGTCACCATGCAGAACCTCTTCCACGACGGTGGTTTCTCCAACACGGGCGTAACCCAACAAGTTATTGAGCGTTTCGGAGATCAATAGATCATACTTTTCAAATTGTACCAAAAAAGGCCGCTCGTTGAGTGGCCTTTTTTGGTTTACCCCCCTCCTCTTCGTTTTTTTCGTAATATCGGTGTACACAAGTTTTGCGCAAACCGATTTATTTGAAACTGACCAACGAAGACATACAACGTATTAGACAACAGGACGAGCGCTTTTTACAACAGCTCTACAAAGATGTATTCCCGATCATGATGTCGGTGGCGGTGCGCTTCATGAACAATCGGGAAGAACAACTAACGGCAGTCCATAATGCTTTTATGAAAATGATCCGATCCATTGATCAGTTTCGCTGTAATAGTTCATTTGAGGCATGGATTGTCAGGATACTTCGCAATGAATTGATAGATGAATTTAGAAGGAACAACAAGCAATCGGCGATTAAATTTAGCGAACTCAAAGACGATATTCAGGACCACAACTTTCAAATTGACCAACTTGAAAACACCGCTCCAGCGCAACTCCTCCAACTCCTGAATGAACTTCCTCCTGCCTCCAAAGTAGTTTTTAACCTATATGCTATAGATGAATATAGTATCAAACAAATAAGCGAAGCACTTGAGATTTCCATTGAAACCGTCAAATGGCATTTGAAAACCTCAAGAAAAACACTTCGTGCCCGTATCTCAACGCTGAAATCAATAGACAATGAAAACGAGTAACAAACAGTTTGATCAGCTCTTCAAACAAAAAATGCAAGCACTGCATTTTGAAGCCAACGACACGCATATTAGCGAGTTGCTCAAGCAGACGAAGCGACAAAACAAATTGCTACGCAACAAAACTTGGGGCAAACTCAGCATCATTTTGATCATCGTCAATGCCGCGGTGTTTTTTCAGCTGCATATCCGCTACAACGCCAAACCACCGAGGTATCAAGCACAGAACAATTTTGAAAATCTAACATCATTTACACTTACGCGTCAAGCCAACTTTACAAATCAAATTGCCAATCTGAATAGCCAACCCGTCAAAAACCAACAGGAGGAATCTATAGAAATCTCGTTCTTAAATGAGCAAAACAGCGGTGAAACAGCCGAAAACTGGCAAAAACTAGCCAAAAAATCGCTGCACGAAAAAACAAAACTCAATGCTTTTCACAGCAAGCATGCACCTGCGATTAGTGGTGTTTTTCTCTTTGAAGGCGAAAAACTGAAGGAAGAAAAGGCATCTAAAACCCAAACAATCGTATGTGGTCAAAATAAAGAAAAAACGAAAATCATCATCGCTAGATCACGGGTGGCTAACTTTAAAGCTGATAGCCTCGCTAAGGAAAATGCACAAGGGGTGTGCAGACCAACGGGCTTTGACGACGACGCCGTGATCCAGTACAATGTCTTTGATAAAAGAGCGTTGTTTGGCAGATTTCAAGCAGAACACATCCATTGGGGCTTGGTCCGGACCACCAAAATTGCCAAGCCTGAAAAACCCGTCAGAGAAGAGAAGCAACAACCAGCAAAGGAAGTAAAGGTTCCCAAAACACCAAAAGCACCGGAAAAAACAAAGGCAAAAGCCACTTATACATCCCCTACCACACGCCCACAAGTACATCAGCATGGAGTGCGCCAATACGTTGAGCCTGAATACGAAGAATACGATTATTTCCTCAAAAACGACAGTCTCATTTTTATCAGCGAAGGTGTCAATTTTGTCTTGCTCATGCAGCCAGATGGCACCATCTTATCCAAAGCAGAAATTGAAATCACTGAGCCGTATGTATATTATCTCGGTGAAAAACGCGCCTATTTTGACCAAAAAACCGGTAAAACCTACGTTTGTGTGGCCACGCTCCATCACTTCAATTTCTATGAATTGGAACCTGCAAATGGGCAAACCAAATTTCTATTTCAAACAGAAGAAGTCTGGAAGAACCCCGATTTTGAAATTGAAAATGGCGTACTCAACTACAGCAACAAAAACAAGACTTACAGCAAAAAAGTATAGCGCTTAGTCCTCCTTCCAATTCAATCTAGACTTCGTGTAAGGAATATTGGCTTTATCAAGTGCTTCGTGTAGCTTTAATACACGTGTTTGGTAAGCAGCGAGGCTGGTCT
>JBIIZI010000138.1:0-5676 GCA_044346375.1 Crocinitomicaceae bacterium
TATCCATGTGCTAGATGCCTCGCGTTCGGTAACGGTTGTGGAGAGCCTCCTCGGCCCTAAAAAACCAGACTTTCTTACTGCACTCCGAACCGACTACGAAAAAATCAGGACTCACCATGCCAAGCACCAAGCCGCCAAAGAACTACTTTCGCTAGAGCAAGCACGCGCCAATGCACTTCAACTTGGCTTCAATGCACAAACAATTGCCGTTCCCAACCAACTAGGTGTGCAATTGCACACACCAAGCATCGAAACACTCATTCCTTACATTGACTGGACACCCTTTTTCCAAACCTGGGACCTCCACGGTAAGTACCCGCAAATTTTAACTGACGACGTAGTTGGAGCAGCCGCTAGCAAGGTTTTTGAAGACGCACAGCAGCTCTTGGCACAAGTTGTAAAAGACGACATCCTCAAATGCAAAGGCGTAAGCGGTATTTTTGCTGCGAATGCAGTTGGCGACGACATCGAAATTTACGACCCAAACAACTCAGCACTTCTGCACACCCAAATCAGTTTGCGTCAACAAACCAAAAAAGTTACCGGGCAACCCAATATCGCATTAGCCGATTTTATCGCACCAAAAGACAGTCAACAACAAGACTACATTGGCGCTTTTGTAGTAACGGCCGGTTTAGGTATTGAGCACTACATTTCCGATTTCGATGCCAAGCAAGACGACTACAACGCTATCATGATCAAAGCACTTGCCGACCGCCTTGCCGAAGCTTTTGCCGAATATCTTCACGAGGTTGTGCGCAAAGAAACCTGGGGATATGCCGCAGATGAAACTTTAGAAAATCAAGCACTCATTGCTGAAAAGTACCGTGGCATAAGGCCAGCGCCAGGCTACCCTGCTTGCCCAGACCACCTCGAAAAATTAGGAATTTTCAAATTGCTCGACGCTACGGCTCAAATTGGCGTTACACTCACAGAATCTTTGGCGATGTGGCCTGCTGCTGCGGTTAGTGGTTGGTATTTTGCGCATCCAGATGCCAAATATTTCGGCCTCGGAAAAATCACGCAAGAACAACTTGACGATGTCGCTAGAAGAAAAGGCGTTGAGGCAAGCGAAATTGAACGTTGGTACAGCTCGATTCTAGTTTAAGTAAACGATTGCCTTTTGATTTTTAGTTTGGATTGGCCTCAAACCAAGTATCTATATTTTTGGGTGCTTGTGTAGCTGCTTGAACAGCTAATTCGTCGCAGCGCTCATTTTGTGGATGCCCTGCATGCCCCTTTACCCACACAAATTCAAGTTTAAAATTTGGATGCAGTTTCAAGTAGCGCTGCCATAAATCGGGGTTTTTCTTATCCTTAAATCCTTTCTTTACCCAGCCAAAAACCCAACCTTTGGTAATAGAGTCGATAACGTATTTGGAATCGGAATGGATCACGACCGTGTAATTCTTGTTTTTGATGTGTTCGAGCGCTACAATAACAGCCAATAGCTCCATGCGGTTGTTGGTAGTGCGGCGAAAACCCTGACTGAGCTCCATGCGCTTACTTCCAAATTCTAGGATTGCTCCAAAACCACCTGGCCCAGGGTTGCCCCGAGATGAACCATCGGTATAAACCATTATTTTTTGCGTACTCATTTCTTTAAACGCCCCGGGTTTTGTGATAAAAATGCCGTCCAGGAATCTCCTTTGGCTTTGTTGTGTTCGCCCACCCCTTTGGAAAAATGATGACAAACTGCAACGCCCAAACCATCGGTTGCATCGAGGTATTTGGGCATTTCAGGGAAATCGAGGAGCTTTTGTAGCATGGCGGCAACTTGCTCTTTAGATGCGCTACCACTTCCGGTGATGGCTTGCTTGATCCTGCGCGGAGAATATTCTTCAAAAGGCATATTGTGGTTCAAGGCAGCCGCAATAGCTACCCCCTGCGCTCTTCCTAATTTGAGCATCGACTGCACATTTTTTCCAAAAAAGGGTGCCTCAATGGCCATTTCGTCAGGTTTATATTCTGCAATGAGCCCATTGAGTCTTTCTAAAATTCTTTTGAGTTTGTCCGGATGATTACTGAGTTTATGCAGTTGTATGACCCCGAAATTCAGGAGTTTGAGCTTATTTTGTTGGATGTGAATGAGGCCATAGCCCATGACGGTGGTGCCGGGGTCTATGCCTAGTATGATTTTGTCGTGACTCATTCTGCTGTAAAACTACACACTATTGACTTTGCATGCTCAAAAAAACTTGTATCTTTGCACTCCTCGGGTGATTAGCTCAGTTGGTTTAGAGCACTACCTTGACAGGGTAGGGGTCACTGGTTCGAATCCAGTATCACTCACCACAAACCTGGCTTCTAGAAGTCAGGTTTTTTTATGCCTTAACTTACGATGCGCTCGCAGATGAAATATTGAATTCATCTACCAATGGCTCGCCTTGCAAGCGCAAAAAGAGCTGAATAAGCGCCACAACATCTTTTTCGCAATAAACCATGATGCGCTGTAGGTCGTTTTCTTCGTAATACACCCGCGCTACGTCGGCCCCAGAAATATCGTCTTTTGGTGTTGGGATATGCATGACATGACACAACAAGGAAAGTGAAGTGTACGATTTGTAGTCGCCAAACTTCCAGAGCTCCATAGTGTCAATATGATTGATTTCCCATGGTTTTTTGCCTGCAATCTGCAAAATACTTGGCAGTGCAATGCCATTGATCAGCATGCGGCGGCAAATGTAGGGGATATCGAATTCCTTGCTGTTGTGCCCGCAAAGTATGTGGTATGGCGTGTTGTAATGATCATCCAATAAGCGCTTGAATTGCTTGAGCAACGTTTCTTCGTCATCGTGGTAGTAGGATTTCAGGCGGATACTCTTGCCTTGGCTTCCTTCGTGGAGCATGCCTACTGAGATGCATACGATTTTGCCAAATTCAGCTAAAATGCCACCGCGGTCCTCAAAAATTTGTTCTATTGATTTTTCAGGGCTGATCTGAAAACGATTTTTTGCTTCGAATAGCACCTTTGATTTTTCATCGAGTTGGTCAAACTGGTAGGCCTGTGGAACAGTTTCAATGTCCAGAAAAAGGATCTTTTCAAGTTGAAGTTGTTTATTCATAGTGGAAATTTACAAAGTAAAAGATTGTCAATCACTTTAAAAACGTGAAATTTGTAAACGCATTATGGCAGAGCAACTTTTTTTCAAATCCGAAGATAAACTTTCACGCTACACTGAACTCCGACCTCAGTTAGAAGCACTGCTTGGTGCCGAAACAGATGCCGTTGCGAATATGGCGAATTTTTGCGCGGCTTTAAAAGAGACATTTGGTTGGTTTTGGATCGGTTTTTACATCGTGCGCAATGACGCGCTCGTGTTAGGTCCTTTTCAAGGCCCTATTGCCTGCACCCGAATAGCTTTTGCAAAAGGTGTTTGTGGCAGTGCGTGGGCAGAACAAAAAAGCATGCTCGTTCCAAATGTTGCTGATTTTCCCGGTCACATTGCATGTAGTGCTTTGTCTCAGAGCGAATTAGTGGTTCCCATTTTCAAAGACCAAAAAGTTTGGGGTGTCCTCGATATCGATAGCACAAAAATTGCTGACTTTGATGAAATTGACCAAGTAGAAATCGAAAAACTCATGACATGGTTCGCTGGGCTTTTGTAATGGCTTTATTTCTTAGTGCTTGTGCCCAAGTGGGCACCATAAGCGGTGGCCCTGCAGACGAACTTGCGCCACAGGTGCTCCAACAAACCATTACAGATAAACAATGTAATGTGCGCTCCACCGAACAACTCTTGGTATTTGATGAATTCATCAAACTAGACCAAGCCCAACAGCGCATTACACTAATGCCGGCAGATAGCCGACTCAATTACGAGCTCAAAGGCAAAACATTGCGCATCCGCTTCCTAGATTCTTTACAGCCCCAAACCACCTACACCCTCATGAGCAACGGCGGCATCAAAGACCTAACCGAAGGCAACGATTCTTTAATGACCTGGACTTTCTCAACAGGGCCAACACTCGATTCTTTGCAACTCTTTGCTCATGCCAAAGAACTTTTACCAAATACAAAAGCCGCTACCATTAATTTAGGCTTGTATCTTACGGACACCAGCCGCACGCCGCGTTATATCGGGCGTTTTGACCCGCAAGGGAAATTACAATTGAAAGGCTTGAAAGATGGCACTTATTTCCTCAGAGCATATATAGACGACAACCAAGATGGCGCCTGTTCAACAACCGAAAGTCAGGATCAGTTTTTTGAACCTATTCAACTTAGTCAAGTTCAAAATGACACGCTTTCCTTGTTCCTTTCAAAGCCATTAAATGAGAAAGATAGCAGCGCTATATCGCCTAAAATCATCGAAAAAAAATCGGACTCAAGTGCTGTTAAGAACCAATTGAGTTCACTTATTGTCGAGATCGATACCATTAGCCCTTCCCTTTTACTGGAGTTGTATTTGGGCGAGGTGCTCACTAAGCAGGTGCGCGTCTCAAAACAAACTATTGTCTTAGATTCGCTTCAAGCCGGGCTCTACACACTCAGGATTGTATCAGACCAAAATAACAATCAAAAGTGGGACCCAATTGACCTTCAAAAGCAAAAACGTGCAGAAGCGCTTTATATTTACCCTGAAAAAATCAAAATTAGACCTAATTGGGAACTTTCACTTCCGGTGAACATCCCACCTAACAGCTTGTTTACAAATTAAAATCTTATGAAAAAACTACTCTTTGTTATTGCAGTTGGCTTGTCAGTAAGCAGCAACGCACAAGTCTTGACTCCTAAAGCGAGCCCAGTTGCCAAACTTCAACAAAAGGTTGGCTTAGCTGATATCCAAATTGACTATTCAAGACCGGGCGCCAAAGGCCGCGTCATTTTTGGAGACCTCATCCCTTTTGGGCAAATGTGGCGTTTAGGAGCTAACGAAAACACCAAAGTAACCACTAGCGACGCCCTCATTTTTGGTAAAGACACACTCAAAGCTGGCACTTACGCCCTTTTTGCCAAACCAGGACAAACCAATTGGGAACTCTACTTTTATGCAGACTACTCCAACTGGGGCTTACCTGAGCCATGGGATGCTCAAAAAGTGGTTCTACAGGTGAACGCTGGCGTACAAAAAACGCAAGATTTTCAAGAAAATTTAGCCATCAGTATCGATGCGCTTACCAATAACGGCGGCACCTTACTCATTACCTGGGAAAACACAAAAGTAAGCCTGCCTTTTAGCTTGAACACAAAAGCAAAAGTTTTGGCAAGTATTGACAAAACAATGGCTGGGCCTGCTGCCAATGATTACCACGCTGCTGCAACCTACTATTTCAATGAAAACCTCGACCTCAAAAAAGCGCTCGAATGGTCTACCAAAGCTGTTGAACTCCGCGGTCCTTCTGCCTACTGGATGACCCGCCTCAAAGCACAATTACAAGCGGCCAACGGCGACTTCAAAGGCGCTATCGAAACGGCAAAAATCTCAATCGAAGCTGCCAAAGCAGACGGCGATGACGCCTATGTACGCGCCAACGAGAAGTCTATCGAAGAATGGTCTAAAAAACGCTAATCCACACAAAACAATTCAGTTGTTCCAACAATACCGCTATCATTTCTTATTACACCTCATCATTTTTATGTGGGGCTTCACCGGTATTTTGGGCAAACTCATTCATCTAGACGCCCTACTCATTGTTTGGCATCGCTTGTGGATAGCTGCGCTTGCTTTGGCT
>JBIIZI010000139.1:0-5661 GCA_044346375.1 Crocinitomicaceae bacterium
TACGGGTTATTCAACCCGTATTTTTTTTGCAATTAGTTTTTCGATTGCCTTGAAGTATTTGTGATCTTCTGGCTCACAGAAAATCACAGAGCGACCTTCTCGACCAGCACGGCCTGTGCGGCCAATGCGGTGCACATAGGTTTCTGCAACTGTTGGTACGTCGGTATTGATCACGAGGTCAAGGCCAGAGATATCGATGCCGCGGGCAGCAATATCAGTAGCAACTAATATTCGGATTTTACCTTCCTTGAAATGATTGAGCGCCATCTGACGCGCATTTTGAGACTTATTGCCGTGAATAGCCATAGCTTCCAGCTTGTTTTTACCTAGCATGCGCACTAATTTATCGGCACCATGTTTGGTTCTGGAGAAAACCAAAACACTTTCTGCTTTGTCTTTTTTGAGTAAGTCTACTAAAGACGATTCTTTGTGTTTGCGGTCGGCAACGTGGATCATGCATTGATCAATGCGCTCAACGGTAGACGAAACTGGCGTCACCGTGACTTCAATGGGGTCTTTTAATAAACCTTGCGCTAGACTTTTGACCTCATTTGGCATGGTTGCCGAAAACAAAAGTGTTTGGCGTTCTCTTGGCAAAAGCTTCACGATGCGCTTCACATCGTGGATAAATCCCATGTCGAGCATGCGATCGGCCTCATCCAAAACGAAAATAGACAACTGCTTGAGGTTGACGAATCCTTGCTGATGCAAGTCGAGTAAACGACCAGGCGTAGCAATGAGTATAGCTGGCTTTTGCTTGAGTGTCTGAATCTGAGCGTGGGCTTTTACACCACCAAAGATCACCAATGAACGCAGACCTAAGTGCTTACCGTAGGCCTTGAAATTATCGGCAATTTGAATAGCAAGCTCTCGTGTTGGCGTAACAATGAGTGCTTGAATGCCACCATCTAAGGGTTTTTTGGCGTGTAGTAGTTCCAAAATTGGAATGGCAAAAGCTGCTGTTTTTCCTGTTCCGGTTTGGGCTAGACCAATGAGATCTCGTTTATCTAGAATAGGTGGAATGGCTTTTTCTTGGATCGGGGTTGCATTTGTATAGCCTTTTTCAGCGATGGCTTGAAGGAGCTTTTGCTCCAGGGGTAATTCATTAAATAACATGTAATCATCATTTTCGGACGCGGTAAACAACATTTTTTACCCGCCGAAGTGATGCAAAGGTACGCAAATTAATTTGAGCTACCTTCGATTGCGGCCAGGATGCGTCGCAGCCGGGGTTCACTCACTTTTAAAATGGTCTCGGAAAAAGCAGAATCTTCGTCGAGTAGTTCTTTTTGAGTAGCCGAAAAATGTACGGCAGCAAGGCCCGTAATTTGCGCCAACTTACCGATATTTCCTGCGTTCACACCTCCGCCAGCCATGATTTGAATGCGGCCGTTTGCATATTGGCTCATTTGTGCAAGGATAGGCAAACCAATCTCGACATTAGAAGCAAAACCAGAGGTAAGTACCCGCTTGAAACCTAGCTCGATTAGAATATCAAGCGAACGCTTCCAATCTAAACTTTCGTCAAAAGCGCGATGAAAGGTCCAGTCTAGCTTAGGCGCCAATTGCATTAGGTCTTGAAGCAATGGTTTGTCCAATTCAAAATTTGCTTTGAGCAAGCCAACCACTACTCCTTTCACCCCAGATTCTTGGCAATACTGGATATCTTGTCGAATAACCTCCATTTCGGCTTGCTGGTAATGAAAACCACCAGCGCGGGGCCTGATCAGTACATGCGTCTCTATACCTAAGTTCAAGGCCTGCTGAATGAGGCCAGCCGAAGGCGTGAGGCCACCTTGTTCGAGATTCTGACAGAGTTCAATACGGTCAAAGCCATTTGACTTGGCGAGCGCTAGTGCCTCTACAGAGGCTGCGCATAATTCGAGTTGCAAAGCATTCATATGGGGCAAAATTGCACATTTTACAACAAAAATCAGGTCCATTTTACGTATATTTGTAGGCAATCAACAGAAAATGGCCAAAGAAAAAGCGTCTCCAACAAGCGAGCAACTCGACTTCAATAGTTTCAAGCAACAAGTTATCCAAGATTTCCAACTTGCATGTGAATCCAGAGAAGCCTCTTTATTGGGGCGCAAAGAAGTCCTTACCGGGAAGGCTAAATTTGGCATTTTCGGCGATGGCAAAGAACTCGCTCAAATTGCCTTAGCCAAACAATTCCAAAACGGAGACTTCCGCTCGGGCTACTACCGCGACCAAACCCTCATGATGGCGATTTCCGCCCTCACCCTAGAACAATATTTCGCTGGGCTCTACGCCCACACCGACCAAAACATAGAGCCGCAATCTGCGGGCCGTCAAATGGGCGGGCATTACGCCACCCGAAACCTAGACACCAACGGCCAATGGAAAGACCTCATGGCGCAAAAAAACAGCTCCTCTGACATCTCTCCTACCGCAGGGCAAATGCCGCGTTTACTCGGTTTGGCTCAAGCCTCCAAAGTATACCGCGAGCACCCTAGCCTTCATGAGCTAGAAGCCTTCAAAAAATTCAGTGCAGGCGGTAACGAAGTCGCTTTCGGAACCATAGGCGATGCCTCCACATCTGAAGGCCCTTTTTGGGAAACCATGAACGCAGCTGGCGTACTGCAAGTACCGCTCGTGATGTCCGTCTGGGACGACGGCTACGGTATTTCCGTGCCACGCGAACTCCAAACCACCAAAGGCAGTATCTCAGATGCGCTAGCAGGTTTTCAGCGCAATGCCGACCAAAAAGGCTTTGAAATCCTTATCACCAAAGGTTGGGACTACGCACACCTTTGCGAAACCTACGAAAAAGCCGTGCACATCGCGCGTGAACAACACGTGCCTGTTTTGGTACACGTCAAAGAAGTGAATCAACCACAGGGGCATTCCACTTCAGGTTCACATGAGCGCTACAAATCCGAAGAACGCCTCCAATGGGAAACCGATTTTGACTGCATCGCCAAATTCAAAGAATGGATCTTGTCTTTTGCACAAAAAGGCTTGGTTTTGGCCACTGAAGAAGAACTCGATGCCATTTCGAATGCGGCAAAAGAACGCGTCAAAAATGCCAAAAACAATGCTTGGCAGGCCTTCACCGCAGACATCATAACAGACAAAAACGAATTGCTTTCCATCTTAGCAAGCTTCGATGCAGCGCACCCACTTCATGTGAGTGCCAACAACATGCACCAACAGCTCAGCAAAGAAAAAGACAGCATCCGCCGCGACCTCCTCACACAAGCACGTTTGCTATTGCGCCAAGGGCTTCACGACCAAAGCCCTCAACGCAGCGCATTAGTTGCGTGGGTGCAGCGCATTCAGCTCAAAGCCCAAGACCGCTACAGCTCTTACCTCTACTCCAACTCAGCAGACAGCATTTCTAATGTCGCTAAAGTACCGGTTGCCTACACTTCTGAAACACAACTAGAAGATGGCCGCATCATTTTGCGCGAAAACTACCGCCATATCCTTAAGAACCGTCCAGAAGTACTTGTTTTTGGCGAAGACGCAGGTAAAATTGGTGGTGTCAATCAAAGTCTAGAGGGTCTCCAAGAACAATTTGGCAACTTGCGTGTCTCTGACACCGGAATCCGCGAGTGCACCATAATTGGCCAAGGTATTGGTATGGCGATGCGCGGCTTGCGCCCTATTGCCGAAATTCAGTACCTAGACTACTTGCTTTACGGGCTTCAAATCATGTCCGACGACCTCGCAACGGTTCAATACCGCACCAAAGGCGGTCAAAAAGCACCTTTAATTATCTCCACGCGTGGGCATCGTCTTGAAGGTATTTGGCACAGTGGCTCACCTATGGGCATGATCATAAATGCTTTAAGAGGCATCCACGTTTGCGTACCCCGCAACATGACCAAAGCAGCAGCTTTCTACAACACCCTTCTTCAGGCCGACGAACCTGCATTAGTCATTGAACCACTCAATGGCTACCGCAGCAAAGAACGCATGCCAATCAATTTTGGGGAGTTCACCGAGCCGCTTGGCGTTCCTGAAATTGTACAAGAAGGTACCGACCTCACGCTCGTTTCTTACGGATCAACATTCAATATTTGCGAACTTGCCGTGCAGCAGCTTTCGGCTATGGATATTTCCGTAGAACTCATCGATGCGCAAACCTTACTGCCATTTGACATCCATCATGTCATTGGCCAATCGCTGGCTAAAACCAACGCCCTACTCATTGTAGACGAAGACGTGAGCAGTGGTGCTAGCGCCTTTATGCTCGATCAAATTCTCGTCAAGCAAAACGGCTACCAACACCTCGACCTCGCTCCTCAAACCATGGCTGCCAAAGACCACCGCCCTGCTTATGGCTCAGACGGCGACTACTTCAGCAAACCCAACCTCGACGATATCATCGAAAAGGTCCTGGACATGATGCACGACCTCGACCCAGAAAGTTTTCCGAAGGTTTATAAATAGTCCTTTCAGATTGCTTAATTTTGCATAAAAAAATCAAGTGCCTCATAGGTTATATAGTTTTTTTCTCCTTCTTTTATTCCTGAGTAAACTTGGGTATAGCCTTATTTGGCAAGTTCATTACGAATTCAATAAAGCTGATATCATAGCCCGTTACTGTGAAAACAAAGACAGACCCGAACTTCATTGTAATGGTCAATGTTATTTAGCCAAGCAACTTCAAAAAGCTGACTCCGCACTTCAAGCCAAGGAGCAAGAGCAACAAAATCATCTCGATCTTGGTGCAAAAATTTTTTCTGAGCAATTTTATTTATCGAACGAAGCTCAATTTTTAGCTTTGCAACCTCAATTCGTTCAAGCACAGAAAGAAACCCTGAGCAAAACAGCTCTTTATTCCTTTAACTATATTCAAAACTGTTTTCATCCACCTTGTATCGCTTGATTGAATTACTATTCATCAACTTAAATACAACACATGAAAACAATCAGTTTATTGCTGCTACTGGCGCTTTCCAGTAGCACATGGGCTTGTGATATATGCGGGGGTGTGCATGCCAATAGTTCTATCGGGCTTTTTGCAGCCAATCGCTTTCATACACTTGGCCTCAGCACACAATATAGAAGCTACCAAAGCTATGATAACGGGCAACTGCATTCTAAAGAAGAATTCCTTCTCAATAGCTTGCAACTTCGTTTTCAAATTAGCCCTAAGCTACAATTTTACGGTCAACTACCTTACCAAATTGGTAAGCAAAGCCTAAATGGTGAGTTGAGCACGAAATATGGTCTAGGCGATGCGCAAGGCTTAATCAACTATATTTTGTTGCAACATAAAGATTCGCTTGGTATTACCCAACAATTTTTGAGCGCTGCAATTGGTTTAAAAGCCCCCAGCGGATATTTTGTTTCACCTTCAAATTTGCAACAAAACATGTACCCGGGCACTGGATCTTGGGATTACAGTTTGTTGCTGAACGGATACAAAAAACTCCCTACTCATTGGGGCTTGCAAGCGGAGCTAAGCCAGACATTGAAAGGGAAAAATTCGTATGCTTTTCGCTACGGTGCCTCAAGTCAAGCGTCAACAGTATTGGTCTTCAATAAAAAAGTAAATTCTTTTCGTTTACTTGCAGCTACAGGTTTTCAAGCAGATTATTTTGCAGCCAATCATTGGGATTTGCAAGCGCTTACACAGAGTGCACAACATAAAGGGCTTTTATTGCAAACCAAAATTAGTTGTAA
>JBIIZI010000140.1:0-5622 GCA_044346375.1 Crocinitomicaceae bacterium
CACCGAACAAAGTTTCGGTTTTACAACGCTTTTGGGAACGATTAATTGCCCAAATACTTCAGACCCAACGGTCTTTTCTGGCGTTTTATCCTTCCCGAATGATTCCCTTCTTTCGATAGGTTTTTACACTCTCCCCAATTTCCCTTCTTGGATTTTTTATAACAGCTACGATGCTCAGATTCAATTTGGTCCAGATACCGTTTACCTGTGTCCGGGAGACAACCTTCTGTTAAATGCAGGTGAAGGAACTTCTTGGTCTTGGGGTGGAGATGCGGCTACAAATACTAGTCAATTTTATACGGTGACAAGTCCAGGTATTTTCAGTGCAACAGTCAGTGGGCCGTGTGGTTTAGGGAGCGATCAGATAGTTGTTTTACCTTGTTCAGATGAAGAACCAGCAGATAGTAACACTATAGAATTTGCCTTTCCCAATGTAATCACACCAAATTCAGACGGAATTAATGATCTTTTCGAGGTGGCTAATTTGCCGAAGAATACCGAGGTACTTATCCTCAACCGCTGGGGGAATATCGTGTTTTCGTCAGCTAATTACCAGAATAATTGGGATGGAAAAGACCCAGCAGGAAAAGAACTACTTGCGGGTGTCTACACCTACAAATACAAAACCCAAAAAGGTTTATCTGGTCACGGTTTTGTTCATTTATTGAGGTGACCCATTGTATTTCATGCCGAGAACAGCTAACACTAATGGCTATTGCAAATTGGTTTATTGTAAACTGATCTAGTCAAAGCCAATTTTTAATATTTCCTTATGTTTGTATCACATTTGTTTTCATGACAACTATTGAAGATTTAAAACAGCTGTGAACCACACCATCTACGCCGATACCGAAAAAAATGCCATTCGCTTTTCGAACTTTAAGAAGTTAGAGGCATCTTGTGTATTCACGGGTTTGGGGGTCAAATACGTGGCTGCTGGTGAAGAAATTTACTATGCGAACGGAAAAAAGTATAAGGTCAAGGTGGGTGATTACATCATCGGCAATGAATTTACCAAATCTCTTGTTCAGATCAATAGTACTGAAGCTGTGCAGGGTTTGTGCATAGATATTTCTTCAGATATCATTGCTGAAGTAGCTGAATTTCATGACGTCAATGGTTCTGAATTGAAAGAGTTTTTGCTCTCAGACCAGTTTTTTGTGAACCGTTACAACGTGAAGAATACAAGCCTAGGGTATTCGCTGCATGAGATCAATCAAAAGATAAAAACTGGTGTTTTCTCGAATGACTTACAGCACAACGAATTGTTCTATAGCCTTGCGGAGTCTATCATAACAGACCAACGTTTTGTGTTTGAACATTTGTCTAACCTTGACTTCAAGAAGAATGTGACTAATGAAGAGGTGTTTCGAGCAATTCTGCAGGCCAAACTCCTTATCGATGAACGCATCACTGAAAATTTGTCTTTAGAACAAATGGCGTTTGTAACTGGCATTTCTAAGTATCACTTTATTCGGGTATTTAAAGCCGCTTTTGGCATATCGCCCTATCAATATCAAAAACGCAAAAGGCTCGAGCTCGCTAAAACAGACCTATTGAGCGGAGAAGAAATTCTATTTACGGCCATACGCTATGGTTTTGCGGATACACCTACTTTTTCAAAGGCGTTTAAACAGCAATTTGGTGTGACACCAGGGGCAGTGAAAAAAAGCAATTTTTGACAAGAGCAAGTTTCTGACTATGGTTTCTTTTGTCTTTAAAAAGCCATGATCCGAATCATTTCCTTTTGTTTTCTCATCCTTATCGGTTTGAATGGGTATTCTCAACTTCAGCGCAAAGCCCTACTTGGGGCACGCATCGAATATGCTACTGAAAATGGCAATTCAGGTTGCAAGGTGGTGCAAGTAGTGCGGGGCACAAGTGTTGACTTAAAACTTCAAGCAAACGACCTCATCTTGAAAATTGGAGAACAAACCTTTACCTCTACAGATGAATTCATCAAGCAATTTCTAAGCTACGAACCAGGCAAAGAAGTTCAGCTTGCTGTTCTTCGTGGTAAAAAGAACCTCACGCTCAAAGCAAAAGTCGTTGCTAGGCCTTACGAAACAGATGACAATGCAACTGTCATTTATGATGAAGCGCCATACAAAGATGGGCAGCTTCGGGTGATCATCAACAAACCGTTCAAGGATAATAAGATGCCTGCCATGCTTTTTATTCCAGGTTATACATGTTCGAGTATTGACGAATTAACGAACGATCATCCATACAAACGTATAGTAGACGCTTATGTAGACGCGGGTTATGTAACGCTGCGCATCGAAAAAAGTGGTTTGGGCGACAGCAAAAACACGCCGCCTTGTGAGTCTTGCGATTTGTTGGATGAGATTGAAAATTTTGAAGTGGGGCTTAAAAAATTGAAGTCGCTGCCATATGTAGATACCAATCAAATCATCATTGTTGGCCATTCAATGGGCGGTATCATTGCGCCGGCCATTAGCGCCAAAAATCAAGTAGCCGGTGTCATTGTTTATGGAACTACTGCCAAATCTTGGTTTGAATATCAAATTGAAATGTACCGCGTTCAAAATGCACTTTCAGGCATGAATCCGATTGAAGTAGAACAATCTGTACTTGAACAATACGACTTAAACTACCGCTATTTCGTGAAAAAAGTAAAACTCGAAGACTTGGCCAAAGATCCGAAAGCAGATAGCGTCTTGAGAACTGCTTGGCAGTATGACGGCAACGGTAAAATTTACTCCCGTAATGCTGAATACTGGCGCCAAATACAAGATTACCCGCACCTCGAAAACTGGAAAAATACCACCGCCAAAGTATTGGTTCAATTTGGCGAATCTGATTTTCAAGCCTTTTCAAAAGCAGATCACCAGCAAATCGTGAATACCGTAAATTATTTTCATCCAGGAAATGCAACATTGATGAGCTACCCTTCTACGGATCATTATTTTGCGAAATCAGGCACCATGCAAGAGGCGTATGATAAATTTGGGGAAGGGAAGATCCAACAATTATTCGATGAATACAACCCTGAGGTGGGCCTGTCGGCGGTCAGATGGAGTAACGAGATACTAGCCATAAAGGAGAACAATGTACCTACTGAAAAAGGCTGGAGAAAACTCAACACCGAACGCTACCCAGGCAAGCAAGACGACATTGCGTTCATCAATGAAAAAGAAGGTTGGTACGTCAATGGCTACGGAAGTATTTACCACACAAAAGATGGCGGCGACACTTGGGAAAAGCAAATCGAGAAAAAAGGGACATTTTTCCGCTGCATTGCATTTGTAGATAGTTTAAAAGGTTTTGTAGGAACGGTTGGAACAGATTATTTTCCAAATGTCTCGGATACGATTCCCTTGTATGGAACAACGGATGGTGGTAAAACGTGGAATCCTGTTTCCTATGAAGGCCCATATGTGAAAGGACTCTGCGCTATCGATATCGTCAAAGAACAGTTCATTAATCACGGAAAAACCGATTATAAAGTTCATGTTTACGCCGTTGGTAGAGTTGGTTCTCCTGCCAATATGCTGGAATCGCATGACGGCGGTTTAACTTGGAAGTCAACGCCAATAAAAAATGGAAAAATGTTGTTTGATATTGACATGTTTGACCCCAAAAATGGCATCGCTTGTAGTGCAAGTTCTGACGATATAAGTAAATCCAATGCCTTGATACTAAAAACAAACGACGGCGGAAAAACCTGGCGAAAGGTATATCAATCCGACAGACCATATGAAACAACTTGGAAAGTTTCGTTCCCAACCGAAAAAGTAGGTTATGTCACCATCCAATCTTACAATCCTGATCCGAACGCAAAACAACAACGCGTCGCCAAAACCACAGATGGAGGCGAAACTTGGCAGGAAATCAATTTGGTAGAAGATGCTGGAGCAAGAGAATTTGGTGTTGGGTTTATCGATGAAAAACACGGCTTTGTAGGCACCATGAACAGCGGCTACGAAACCAAAGACGGCGGCAAAACTTGGTCAACAATTGATCTAGGCCGTGCCTGCAACAAAATCCGAATTTATAAAGACGCAACTGGAAAAGTATATGGATATGCGATTGGTGTGGAGGTCTTTAAACTTTAATTCAATAAAACATGAAAACAGCATTTAACAAATATTTATACGTTGGTTTTGTCATTTTAGGATTTTACCAAGCAATAGCGAACCATGATTATCTTCAAGCCGCCTCTTCTCTTGGAATCGGTATGGCATTTGACCCCTTCAACCCCGAGCAAAAATGGAATGAGCGCCCTTTTTGGCAAAAAGCAGTTTTAATTATTCATCTTGCTATAGTAGCTGCACTTTTAGGTTTTGGGATTGGCCTAGATGATAAGTAATGAAAGAAAAGTAAGCAAGGTCCTCTGCCTCTTTCTGGTTTTTTGGTAACTTCATTCAATGAAGCTGCTGCTGTTCTTCTTACTCCTGTTTTTCAACTTCACCGCTTTCTCACAAGCTGATTCGGAAATCAAGCTTTCAAAGAATATGCCCCAAACGCGAATGGGGCAATGGACTGTTGGTGATTACACTGTTTTGATCTCCTTGGACACAATTGCTGTGATGTTGAGAAAAGAGCAAGAAAGCATGATCAATGCCATTGCCTATTACGGTGATCAAGACACGAATTTAGTGAACTATTACAAAGCCAGTGCACAACGCTACGACATCGCTGCCACTCAACTTGAACAAGCAAAAAATGGCCTTGATTTACAGACGCTCATTATCTATCAAGGACGTGAAGACAGTACTCAAAATAGAGGGCATTCGCGTTTTTTAAGAGAACAAATCGATCACTTTGTACAGCGCGGAAACGCAATCGTTTACTACCAAGGGAAGCGGATATTTACCTTATGTAGAAGTGCTGAACCAAGCAATCAAGGACGCATGGAAACGCCTAGCGATATTTTGAACCATGGTTACGAAATCAGAACTTTCTACGACGTTCCTGAAAATCTCCTTTTCTATGAATATTACCACTTGGGATGGTAATATCGAGTTATATTTGAAACAAACCTTCCAAATGACCAAACTCCACTTTTCCTTTCAAGCCTTCCTAACGGTTTTACTTGTATTTGTAGCACACAACACATGGGGTCAAAAACAAAGCTTAGACCTCAAAGGCGGGTTCAGTTGGTGCGACCAAACAGGTGATTTTTTCAATAATACCGATCCACTAGTAAGAGGCACTTATGGCTTGAATTACCATTTTCAATTCAAAAATCGAGTGCAAATAGGTGCCGGGCTCATGCAGGCGCAAACTGGGTTTGAGGCCCCAATTGTATTTACAGATGTCAATGGAAACCAAATTGGTGCCGTCTCTGCATCTACTTCTTATGTATTCAATTACCTATCAGTTCCTGTGCGCATCGGTTTTCAAAATGGCAACAAATTTTTCTATTACGGCAATTTAGGGCTAAACGCATCTGTTCTGACAAATGCTGAGATCACTTTACCAATTTTCAATGAAAATTTAGAAGTGATTGGCGAAGACAAATTTGATCTTTCTGACAAAGTAGCCCCCTTTGAATTTGCAGGTTTTCTTGAAGTGGGCGGCGGCTATATGCTCGATGAACAATTGGGTATATTTGCCGAAGGGAGCTTTTGTCATGGCTTTAGCTCACTTACGAGT
>JBIIZI010000141.1:0-5613 GCA_044346375.1 Crocinitomicaceae bacterium
GTTAACGTAAAGCATTGGCAACAAAACTTCTATTGAAACAAAGATGCAAAAAATTGCGCATAGCCAGGTATAAAAAACAACACAAATAAAATACCGACAAGAGCACCTGAAATATGTGCATCGTGTGCAATGCCTGTATTGCCTTTGCGAAAAGCAAAATATTCAATCAGGAGGTAAACAGGGCCAAATATGTAAGCCGGTATCGGAATTGGGATAAACATTAGCATGAGGCCTTGCGTAGGATGCGCCGCAATAAATGCAAAAAGCACTGCAGTAACAGCACCTGAAGCACCTAAACTGCGGTAACCCGGCTGATCCTGATGTTTATAATACGAATATAGTGTGGCGAATAAGCCCCCCATAAGATACAACACCAAGAAATAATAAACACCTTTTACAGGGCCAAAAAGCAGGCTGTACTCTTGAAAAAGATAGTCTCCAATAAAATAGAGCGTCATCATGTTGAAAACCAAATGCGACCAGTCTAGGTGCACGGCCATATGCGTAAAAAAGCGAGGCCACTCGCCATGATGCTTGATGCGGTAGGGATTAAAAAGCATGCGATCGAGAAAAGCCGGGTTTTGAAAACCTTGCCAAGAAATAACAGCAGTGAGTAATATGAGGCCTATAACCATGGTTGAATACAAAGTTTTAACTACATTCAACGAAAATAAGCATAATATGAAGGCTTCCATCCGTTTGTTGTCTGCGATCATTGCAATTAGCGCTTTCTTTTATGGTTGTGCTCCCACCAAAACAACATCAGAGAAAAAAGACTACTTGTCAAGCAAAAGCCTTTCTGCATCAAAAAAAATGAAGTTACTCCTCGCAAACGGACACCCTACATTACCCTTAAGCAAAGCCGCACGCCAAACACTCTATAACGCTTATCAACTTAAAGGGTTTCAACCCTTCTTTAATCGAACAAGTACAAGTCAGCAAATCAAAAATAATTGGACACGCACCTTATCGAAAGCGGCTCATTTTGGCTTGCCTTCGTCGAGATCAATACCCTTCAAAGAAGGCCACCCATTGGTGCAGGAACTTTTGCTCCATTATCAAATTAGCACCACTCTTCATGACCTCGATAGTGGTTTTATTGATTTTCAAAACAGAAAATTCAAACCTAAAAAATGCTTGACTTTTCCGTCGAATTGGCTCACCAAAAAGCAAAATACGGATTCTATACTCCTGGCGCGCGGCCCTGCAGATACCAACTATCATTATTTTGCGCAGCACCTGTATCATTTTTGCGATTCTTCTAAATTAGATACGCTTCGCTACCAAATCACTACGGAAAAAGAAAATAAAACACTAGCTTGGAAACAACTCCAAAAAGCGCTCATTGGGCTCGGCTACAGCGATGAAAGCACAGATAGTTTAGGCCTCAGAACTGCCTTAAAGTTGTATCAAAAAAACCAAGGGCTCAATGCCGACGGGCGCATTGGTTCGGCAACTGTTCTGGCATTTGCGCAATCGAAACAAGACCAATTATACCACGCGCAAATTTCGCTAGACCGACTCCGACAGAGCGCCCAAAAACCTGCCACTTTCGTTGGTATCAACCTTCCCTCCTTTACCTTGCAATATGTTGCCGACGACACGCTCCGTGCACTGCGCCGCATCATCATTGGCAAAATGGACCACCCCACCCCAGAGTTGGTTTCTAAAATTTATCAAATTGTGGCCTTGCCTTATTGGCGGGTCCCGAGTTCTATCGCGAGAAAAGAAATTTTACCGGCCCTCAAACGCAATTCGGGCTACCTCCAAAAAGAACACATGCGCATTTATGGCGCTGGAAAGAAAGAAATCGATCCGCAAAACGTCAAATGGAATAAAATCAAAAACAATACATTTCCCTACCAGATAGAACAAGATCCAGGGCCATGGAATAGTTTAGGCCTGATCAAATTCGAATTTAACAATCAATTTTCTGTCTACGTCCACGACACCCCTAACAGGTATCTTTTTGGGCAAAATTTCCGGAGCTTTTCGCATGGCTGTATGCGCGCCGACGACCCCATTGAATTAGGTAAACTGCTGCTGACCTACGATAAAAAAGGCGATAAAATGAATAAGGTAAGTGCCGACTCTCTACAAGTTTTGATCGATCAAAAAATTCATCAGAGGATACCATTACTTCAGCATATTCCAATTTTCATCATGTATCAAACGGTTACTTCAGATAGTATTGGTTTACATTTTCATTTAGACCTTTATCAACGAGAACAAGACCTAATTGCGTTGTTTCGTTCGGGAAATAATGGCTAATTTTACCAAAAATTTTGACCATGATCGTTTCCCCATCTGTACTTTCCTGTGATTTCGGCAATATCCAACGCGATACCCAAATGCTCCACCACTCTAGCGCAGATTGGCTGCACATCGATGTCATGGACGGCGTTTTTGTACCCAATATTTCTTTCGGTTTTCCGGTTTTACAAGCCATCAGAAAGCACACCGACAAAACCCTTGATGTACACCTCATGATTGCCAACCCCGATGCCTACCTAGAAGATTTTAAAAAGGCGGGTGCTGATATCCTTACGGTACATTACGAAGCTTGTCCTCATTTGCACCGCACTATTGGGCGTATTCAAGAATTAGGTATGAAAGCAGGTGTTGCCCTCAACCCACACACTCCAATTGAAGTGTTGTCTGAGGTGGCTGCAATGCTCGATTTAGTGCTCATCATGAGTGTCAATCCTGGATTTGGAGGTCAAAAATTCATTGCAGCTGCAAATGACAAAGTAGCACGCCTCAAAACCCTGCGTCAAAATGCCAATGCGCATTTTTTAATTGAAGTTGATGGCGGCGTGAATTTAGAAACTGGCGCACAACTCGCACAAGCTGGCGCAGATGCATTGGTTGCAGGTAGCTTTGTTTTTGGCTCGAGCGATCCAGTTGCTACAATTGCTGCTTTAAAAAGCCTTTAATTTCGTAACCAAACTGCAATTTGGACGTTAAACGCCACATGAAGCACCTTATTGCTTTTTTCCTTGTTTTTTCCTTGTTTTTTCCGTTGGTTGGCCTAACGCAAGGCCTTGCGCAAAAAGAACAAGTTGCCACCAAGCTTTTAAACCAACTCCGTTCGAGCACCGACGACGACCAAACCCTCCGCATACATACCGAATTCAAAAAAGCGATGTCTGAGCTCGTGCGTGCCAAAGATTTCTTTGATACACCGCTACAAGCCCTCAAAATTGCAGACATCAAAAGCAATGACCAAACGGTTCGGCTCTTGACCTGGAACGTCGAATTTTCAGACCTCTCCTATACCTATGGAGGCTATGTATTGCGCAAGGAAGAAGGGCGCGATCGCGTTTCTATTTTTGAACTCAGTGACATCCTCGATCCGTATAGCAGCAAACCCGAAAACGTCATTGACCACAAAAACTGGTATGGCGCCGTTTATTACAAAATCATAGACTTTTCATTTCAAGGAAAAACACAATACCTCTTGTTTGGCTTCGATGGCGGCACCACCATGAGCAATTATAAGGTCCTAGACATCTTGAGCTTTGCTGGGCAAAGCGCCAAATTTGGAAGTCCGGTATTCAAAGATGCGAAAGGGATCAAAAAACGTGTTGTCTTTGAATATTCCAATATGGCAAGTATGTCGCTGGAGTTTGAACCGAAGCGTGCGCGCATTGTTTTTGACCACCTCTCGCCAGAAGCCCCAGCACTTGAAGGTGTTGCCTCGTATTACTTTCCCGATATGTCTTATGATGCTTATGTCTACGACTACGATCGCGAAATTTGGAATCTAGAAGCCGATGTAGTTGCCACCAATCCAGAGGATGTAGGCGAGCGTTTTTATTATGCCCTAAATACCAAATCAGGCAAAGTGGAAAAGAACCGCATGCGCGCAGACTGGATGAACCCCTCAGATCAGCAAAATCCGGAAAACGGCACACACAAAGCCACGCTTCCAACCCCACAAATCAACCAAGAATTGGCGCAGCCGAAACCACGTAAAAAACGTTTTAAGTTATTCAGAAAACCTATTAATCCAGAATCTATACAAGACTAAGCCCTATGCAACTCGGAAAAATCAATAAACTTACCATTAAGCGCTTTGCACCTCCAGGAGCTTACCTGATCGACCTTCAAGAAAACGAAGTACTGTTACCTAACAAATACCTGACCCCAGACATGGAAGAAGGGACTGAAGTAGATGTTTTTGTAATGAAAGATTCTTCAGAAAGATTGGTATGCGTCACGGAGAAACCCTATATTTTGTTGGGAGACTGCGTTTATCTCGACGTTGTGGAGGTCAATCCATACGGCGCTTTTGTCGATTGGGGTCTAGATAAAGATCTGTTTGTTCCGTTTGCCGAACAACGCACCCGTTTAGAAATTGGCGATCGCTATTTATTTACTTTACTTTACGACTTTGAAACCGACCGCCTCTTCGGAAGCATGAAAATTAAAAAAGTTCTGATCCCTTGCACAGATCTTAGTATGGAGGGTCAAGAAGTCGATTTGCTGATTTGCGACGAAGGCAAATTAGGCCGTAATGTTATTGTAGACAAACGCTATGAAGGGCTTATTTTTAAAGATCAACAAAACCAACCTTTGCAGCGCGAGCAAGAATGCAAAGGATATGTAGCCAAAGTGCGTGAAGACGGCAAATTAGATATTCGCTTAGAAGTACCTAACGACAGCCGCTACGACGCCGCCGAACAAAAAATTCTCGATACGCTTGCTGCTCAAGAAGGTTTTCTTGCCCTCACGGATAAAAGTGACCCAGACGAGGTGCGCGCAGTGCTTGGCCTCAGTAAAAAAACCTTTAAACAAGCAATTGGCAAGTTATACAAACACCGCCGTATTGCTTTAGAGGCCGACGGCATTCGCTCCCTAAACAACCCTAGAGTTTAACGGCCGTCACCGTCTAAGATATTGCCCAAACCACCGAGTATGCTTCCTTCTTCTTTGCGGGTGGTTGTTCCGTACGTTAAAATTCTGGAGGCTAATCTAGAAATTGGCAAACTTTGCAACCATACCTTTCCAGGGCCTTTGAGCGTAGCAAAAAACAAACCCTCTCCTCCAAAAACTGTGTTTTTGATTCCACCTACAAATTGGATGTCGTAATCGACATCTTGGGTATAAGCAACAATACAACCGGTATCGACGCGCAATACTTCGCCAGGCAGGAGGGTTCTTTCAGTAATGTAACCGCCCGCATGACAAAATGCGAGGCCATCGCCTTCTAATTTTTGCATGATGAAACCTTCACCGCCAAAAAGACCTGTGCCTAACTTGCGCTGAAATTCTATCCCGACACTTACCCCTTTCGCCGCGCACAAAAACGCATCTTTTTGACATACAATTTTGCCGTTGTATTGCAATAAATCAAAAGCGATGATTTTGCCCGGATATGGTGATGCAAAAGCCACGCGTGCTTTTGCAGAACCTTGATTGGTAAAAGCAGTCATGAAAAGGCTTTCGCCAGTAAGCAAGCGTTTTCCCGCACTGAAGAGCTTACCCATAAAACCAGTTTGAGCCGTACCATCGCCAAAAATGGTTTGCATTTCGATGGCTTGTTCCATGTACATAAATGCACCCGCTTCTGCAATTGCGGTTTCTTGTGGATCGAGCTCAATTTCGATA
>JBIIZI010000142.1:0-5572 GCA_044346375.1 Crocinitomicaceae bacterium
TGTCCTTTGGTGCTGTCCTTGAAGAATTGCATGTCGGCAGGCAAATTCCACATGAGGTCGTTGTTCTTGCCAATGCCGTTGTTGGCATCTAGAGCTGCAATCATGGAAAGTGCGTTGATCATATGGCTACGGCTGCTTTAATGTGCGGATGCGGATCGTAGTTGAGCAATTCAAAATCTTCGTATTTGAAGTCAAAAAGATTTTTGACCTCAGGGTTGATGCGCATAGTGGGCAAAGGTCGGAAGTCTCGGGTAAGTTGTAGTTGTGTTTGTTCGATGTGGTTGCTGTACAAATGCGCATCGCCAAGGGTGTGGATGAAATCTCCGGGCTGAAGCCCACAAACTTGTGCCATCATCATGGTGAGCAGGGCATAGGATGCGATGTTGAAAGGCACGCCCAAAAAGGTATCGGCACTGCGCTGATACAATTGACAGCTCAATTTGCCATCGGCTACATAAAATTGAAAAAAGGCATGGCAAGGTGGCAGTTTCATTTGTGGGATTTCACCGACGTTCCAGGCCGAAACGATAATGCGTCTGGAGTCTGGGTTGTGCTTGATTTGGTCGATGACTTGTTGTATTTGATCGATGTGTTCACCACTTGCCGTTGGCCAACTGCGCCATTGAGAGCCATAAACAGGGCCGAGTTCGCCATTTGCATCGGCCCATTCGTCCCAGATGCTGACGCCATTTTCTTTGAGGTAAGCAATGTTGGTTTCGCCTTTCAAAAACCACAAAAGTTCGTGAATGATCGAACGCAAATGCAATTTTTTAGTTGTAATACACGGAAATCCTTCGGAAAGATCAAAACGCATTTGATAGCCAAATACAGAAATAGTGCCCGTTCCGGTACGGTCTTCTTTTTGAACGCCGTGTTCTAGAATGTGGGATAGGAGGTCGTGGTATTGTTTCATTTACAAAAACTTGCTTGACTACGAAAATAGTAATTATTTTAGCCCTATGAAGTGTTACAAAGGCCTCTTGCTCCTGCTTTTTTCCATAAGTTTTACACAGCTCAATGCACAAGGCTTGAAGCGCAAATACCGCGGAATTTACACGGGTCAAATTCCTACATACGAAGTGAAAATGGGATCCAATACCTACCTTGTAAACGCTAGTGAAATCAAAGCTTATCTAGGCCGAGATAGTATCTTTTTAGAGATCGGAGCCAACCGTTATGCTTCAGCTTGTTTCATCAAAAAGAAGGAAAATAACTATATCTTAACTTCCTCAAGAGATCATTCGGGAATTTCTGAGCAATTTATATTAGATCCAAAAACAAAGACGATGGTCCGAAAAGGACTTTACCCACAACCCGATGCCACTTTAACGCGGTCAGGAAAATTACCGCGCAGGTAACCACAAGCTAAATGTAGTTCCTTTATCTGGGGTGCTTTTGGCATCGATTTTTCCCTGATGCGCTTCAATAATGAGCTTCACGTAATACAAGCCCAAACCAAAACCTTTCACATCGTGAATGTTGCCAGTAGGCACTCTGTAAAATTTATCAAAGATCAGGCGCAGGTCTTCTTTTTTTATACCGATGCCATTGTCTTGTATATCAATTCTATAGCCTTCCTTCTCCGCTTTGACAGTGATGTGAATGACCGGTGCAATTCTGCAATATTTAACCGCGTTGTCTACAAGGTTAAACAGCACATTGGTGAGGTGAACAGGGTCGGCAACGAGTTGTGCTTGTTCGGTTTCTTTTTGAATGGTTAAACTACCGCCACCTGTGGCTTGATTGAATTCAAAATTTTCTTTAACGTCGTCTAGTATGCTGTAAAGCGAGACAGATTCTTTGTTTAAACTGACTTTGTCTTTGTCGAGTTTGGCTATATTGAGAACGCGTTCAACTTGTTGTTCGAGGCGCTTGTTCTCTTTGTATATAATACTTGCGTATTTGCGCATGCGGTCGGGGTCTGCGTTGTCTTCTAAGCGCAATAATAATTCACTGGAAAGACTAATCGTAGAGATGGGTGTCTTTAGCTCATGGGTCATGTTGTTGATGAAGTCGTTTTTGACCTCCGAAAGCCTTTTTTGACGAATGATGATGCCCAAACTGAAGGCAAAAAATACGACCACAAAAACCACAACAATCATGAGGTACACCAACGGTGAAAAGCTCGAAGCAGCTTCTATTTGATCGAGTTGTAGGTTTGGAAAGTAAACAGTAAAATAATGCCCGTCCTTAGTGAGGTTCAGACTTTCAGGCGTAATACCTTTGGTTTTTTGAGCTTTTTTTGCGTATATCGAATCGCTGTCGAAAACGTAAAGACCAGAGAGCGCAATGGAATCGGTAAAGCAATCATAGATGCCAAACAAGAAGTCTTGCTGGATATCTTGTAAGTAAAATTCCTTTTTGAGCAGCGTTTCTAGGTAAAACGGTTGAATTTCGTCACTGACATCTACGGTATAGTGCTGGTAACTGATTTGCTTGATGGCACCATATACTGCACTTGGGTCTTCGTTCTGATTGACAGATGTAAGTACATTTCGCAAAGCAGCACGTGCTTGTTGTGCAAATTCTCTGAGGTTGAGGCTGTCTTCGCGCTGCTGAATGTTAATGTACTCTTGTTGCAACTGACGGGTATTGTGTATCCAAACAAACTGAACAATTAATATGCTCAGAATGGAAATGACGCCTAGAATGGCAACCGCATTAACCGTTTTGTTTTTCATCAATTAAAAGCCATTCACGCCATTTACAGTTGTATATTTCAATACATTTTTCTTTTCCGGATGGATACGCGCAAAAGCTGATTGAACAGCGAGTGTGCCTTCATGGAAACCACAGAGAATGAGCTTGAGTTTGTTCTCATAAGTATTGACATCGCCAATTGCGTAAATACCTGGAATATTCGTAGAGTAATCGAGGGTATTGACTTTAATGGCGCTTTTTTCAATCTCTAAGCCCCAGTCGCCTATTGGGCCGAGGCTTGGTTTGAGGCCAAACAAGGGAATAAAATGATCGGCAGGAATGCTGCGTTCACCTTCTTTTTGATGGGTAACAACGACATGCTCGAGCTGATCAGCACCTTGCAAGCCTGTAACTTCTGCTTCGGTAACGAGGTCGATTTCGCCACTTTCAGCCATGTCGATGACGCGTTGTACGGAGTCGAGATGCCCACGGAAAGAGCTACTGCGGTGAACTAAAACAACGCGTTTGGCAATTTTGCGTTCGGCGAGGTAAATAGACCAGTCTAGAGCGGAGTCGCCGCCTCCGGCAATGACACAAACTTTGTCTTGGTATATTTCTGGGTTCCTGATGATGTATTCTACCCCCTTATCCTCAAAATCGGTGATGTTCGCAATAGGTGGTTTGCGCGGTTCGAAAACGCCAAGGCCGCCAGCAATCATGACAATTGGTGCGCGGTGTGCAGTGCCTCTTACCGTAGTAACGATAAACTGACCTTCTTCGTCTTTATCGATCGTCATGGCAGCTTCACCAAGTGTAAAACCAGGCTTGAACGGAGCCGCTTGTTCCATGAGGTTGTCGATGAGTTCACCTGCTAATATGGAAGGAAAACCAGGGATGTCGTAAATTGGTTTTTTAGGATAGATTTCTGAACACTGTCCACCAGGTTGTGGCAGTGAATCTATGAGGTGGCAGCGCAATTTGAGTAAGCCGGCTTCGAAAACAGTAAATAAGCCAACAGGGCCTGCACCAATAATGATAATGTCTGTTTGAATCATGATGAGAAACGATTAATATGCGGGAAATTCAGGTTTGTTTTGTAAAATATCTTCGATGCGTTGCATGACATCTGGCGTCAAGCGTTCTTGAGCGTCAAGGGCTAGCATGTTTTCTTGCAACTGATGCAATTTGCTTGCACCTAAAATTACGGTAGATACATTTGGATTTTTCAAGCACCAAGCCAAACTCATGACTGGTAAAGATAAGCCAAGTTCTTTGGCAAGATCGCCAAGTGCGAGTACTGCTGTAATGCGCTCTTGTGTTAAGTTGCGTTCTTTGAGCCACTCCAGGCCATCCATGCCCAAACGCGTACCATCTGGGAATTGGTCGTTGTATTTGCCACTGAGGATACCACTTGCAAGTGGAGACCAAATGGTGGTGCCTAAACCAACTGTTTTATAAATTTGAGCGAATTCGACTTCTACTTTATTGCGCACAAACATGTTGTATTCGGGTTGCTCTACAATTGGGCCGATCAGGTGATTTTGTTTGGCAAACATATGCGCCTCCATAATTTCTTGTGCCGACCATTCCGAAGTGCCCCAATACAAAATTTTGCCTTGCATAATAAGTTGGTGCATGGTCCAGACGGTCTCTTCAATTGGAGTTTGTTTGTCTGGGCGATGGCAGTAATAGAGGTCTAGATAATCTAGTTGAAAACGCTTCAATGCAGCTTCACACGCTTCAACAAGGTGTTTGCGACTCAAGCCTTTTTGCGTAGGAAGTTCTCCGCCAATACCAAAGAAGGCTTTACTGCTCACAATATATGAATCTCGTGACCAACCTTTTTTCTTGAGAATGGCACCCATAACTTCTTCGCTTTTACCACGCGCATATATTTCTGCGTTGTCAAAAAAGTTGATCCCTTGCTCATAAGCATAGGTCATGAGTGCTTCTGCGGTGTCGTCGGAGATTTGTTTTCCAAAAGTAAGCCAAGATCCTAGGGAGAGGCGGCTCACTTGCAAGCCACTTTTTCCTAGGTTTTTATATTGCATTTCCATAGTTTGTATTTGCTATTTTTCGTTGTTTGTGTTTCCAGATGCCGTTGGCTAGCACAACCATTAAAATCATGGCCGCACCCCAATAAAACGAAGTTTGGAGTAATTTGTGCTCTTTGAGCAGCACAATTGCTAAAAGAATGGTGTAAATCGGTTCTAAATTGATGCTCAGTGATACACTAAAAGCCCCAAGGCGCTTGACAATATCTATAGTTGCTAAGAAGGCAAAAGAAGTGCAGAGCATGCCTAAAAAGAGCAACCAATAAAAATCAGAGGCCGTCATTTCAAAGAGATCCATGCTCCATTTTCCTTGACTCATAAAATAGATACTGAGCGCAATAAAACCGGTCGATAGTTCAGTGAGGCTGAGGCCTGGGGTGTCGGTTTGTTGTGCGAGTTTGCCGTTGGCTACAGAGAAAACTCCGGCACAAAGGGCAGATACCAAGCCAATAAGCACCGCTTTTAATTCTTCTCCTTTGAAATCATGGGCCACAAAATAGATGCCGCCAATGACCAAGAGCCCCATTGAAAATTCAATCCAGGAGAAGCGCTTGCGCATGATTAGTGGTTCTAGCCAAGTGACATGCAGGGTAGTCGTAGACAAGCAAAGTATCCCGAGCGATGCGGTTGACAACTGAATAGAGGTGTAGAAAGTAAGCCAATGCAGCGCAACCACTAAACCAACCATGATCGTCCAGAATAGCGTTTTTCCTTTCGGGAAGATCATTTTCTTGGTAATGAACATGTAAATAGCCAAAGCAAGCGCAGCTATCCACAAGCGATGCCAAACAATGAGTAGGGCGTCTAGATGAATGAGTTTGCCCAAAATACCGGTGAAGCCCCACATAAAAATGATGAGGTGTAATAAGAAATGATAG
>JBIIZI010000016.1:0-19358 GCA_044346375.1 Crocinitomicaceae bacterium
GCACCAGACCAAGAATTACTCTCTACAGACGTTACCATCCGTTTGCGCGTCAACAAGGAATACAAAAACTTTACAGGCTCTGGCGAAAACGGAGGCAAGCCAATGTACGGTTGGAGTATGGACCAAATCGCTACACAAGTTGGTTCTCAGGACATGCTTAAAGAAGCATTGGCCATGATCAACGTGGTACCAAATCCTTACTATGCATTCTCTGAGTATGAGCGCACACGTTTGGACACCAAAGTTAAAATTGTGAATCTACCAGAAGTTTGTACGGTGCGTATTTATACCGCTAACGGTAAATTGGTAAGATCATTCAAGAAAGATAGTCCTCAAACTTACATCGATTGGGATTTAACAAACCATAAAGCAATTCCGGTTGCCGGAGGAATTTACCTCATTCACGTAGATGTGCCAAATGTAGGAGAGCGTGTCTTGAAATTCTTTGGCGGAATGCGTCAGGCAGATTTACAAGGTATTTAATGATAGAATAGTTCGATAGCTATGAAAATGACATTCAAACAAATTGTATTTAGTGCAGGCTTAATGGCCTCATTAACTGCGCAGGCAGGTAACGAAGACCGCGTTGGTTCAGCCGGAGCTTCTCAATTATTGATCAATCCTTGGGCCAGATCATCAGCAATCGGTGATGCATCATATGCCAATAGCAATGGTTTGGAGGCTACCTACATGAATATTGCAGGTCTGGCTTTTACAGACAAAACACAATTGAAGTACAATTACTCCAACTGGATGGGTAACGCAGGTATCGCCCTAAGCGGTGCTGGTATTGCTCAACGTATCTCAGATTCTGAAGTATTTTCAGTGAGTGTGCAGTCCATGAATTACGGCGATATTCCAATTACAACTGTAGCTAACCCAGAAGGTAATATCGGATTCTTTTCTCCACGTTTCAACGTTTTTAGCGTTGGATACGCTAAAGAATTCTCTTCTTCTATTTATGGTGGTATCAATTTCAAAGTTGTTTCTGAAAGTATTGCCAACCTTAAAGCCAGCGGTATTGCTATAGATGCAGGTATCCGTTACGTTTCAGGTGAACAAGATCAATTGAAGTTTGGTATTACACTCAAAAATGTTGGTCCGGTAATGCGCTACAAAGGTGATGGTCTTGCACAGCAGGTTACTTATGTGAGCACAGGTTATATCGCTTCCTTAGAGCAAAGATCTGCAACATTTGAACTTCCGTCTTTACTTGGTATCGGTGGATCATACGATTTTATTTTCAACGAAAGTAATAAGTTGAATTTAGCGCTTGGTTTCACAGCCAACTCCTTCATGAAAGATCAATTCCGTGCCGGACTCGACTACGGAATTTCCAAAGACAACATGGCTTTTAACCTTAGAGCTGGCTTCTGCTATGAAAAAGGCATGTTTAATGAAGAAACAAGATCAAGTGCTTTTAGCGGCCCATCAGCAGGTTTCTCTATCGATGCTTTAGTTGGTGAAAACCAAAATGCTTTAGGCCTAGAGTACGCCGCACGTTTTGCAGGTGTTTTCGGCATGATTCATACAATCGGTGCAACAATTAGCTTAAAATAATTTTCTAACTTTGTTTAGTGGCAAGAGAGCTCCTTTAAGGGCTCTCTTGTTTGTTTCCATAAATCGAGTAGCATGTCAAACATTAATTATTATACTGCAGAAGGGCTTCAAAAGTTAAAAAGTGAGCTTCATCATTTGAAAACTGTTCAAAGACCATCCATTTCTGAACAAATTGCTGAGGCAAGAGATAAAGGCGATTTATCTGAAAACGCTGAGTACGATGCAGCGAAAGAAGCGCAAGGTATTTTAGAAATGAAAATATCTAAAATGGAAGAGATCATATCCAATGCGCGTCTTATCGACGAAACCCACATGGACAACAGCAAGGTTTTCATTCTTTCGAAGGTCTTGATTAAAAATCCACAAAACGGAATGGAAATCGAATACACGCTAGTTGCTGAAAACGAAGCGGACATCAAAATGAGAAAAATCTCAATTGAGTCTCCAATCGGAAAAGGTCTATTAGGCAAAAAGGTCGGAGAAATTGCCGAGATCCAAACGCCTGGCGGAACTATTCATTTTGAAATTATTTCTATTTCTAGATAGTGTCGAGTATTTTTTCAAAAATCGTTTCAGGAGAAATTCCTTGTTATAAGGTAGCAGAAAACGACGAGTTTTTAGCTTTCCTAGACATTATGCCTTTGGCAACTGGCCATACGTTGGTTATTCCCAAAAAAGAAACAGATTATATTTTTGACATCGAAGATGATGCCTATCAGCGCTTGTGGGTTTTTGCCAAAGAAGTGGCTGTGGTACTCAAAGAGAAAGTGCCATGCAAGCGCATTGGCATAAGCGTAATTGGTTTAGAGGTAGCACATGCCCACATTCATCTTATTCCATTACAGCAAATTAGCGACATGAATTTCAGCAAGGAAAAAGTACCTGCCCCCCAACAAGAGTTGGCGTCTTTGGCAAGACTTTTGTTTGAGGCTGGATCTAAAGCTTAGTAACATGAAATCATTCTATCTTTTGATGTTGTCAGGATTCCTTTCACTAGGGAACTTGCTTGCGCAGCCAATGCGCGTACTTTTTGTCGGGAATTCATATACCCACTATAACAACATGCCTAAAATCCTAGAGCAAATGGCAGAAAGCAAAGGGGTTAAATTAGAGGTGCTGATGGATGCAAAATCTAGCCATACGTTTCAAATGCACTCAAAAAGACCCGAGTTGTATAACAGCATTAGGTCGAGTAAGTGGGATTACGTCGTTTTACAGGGTTTTAGCCGTGAATTAGCGCAAGACAAAGATGTAATCGACAAACACAGCCTTCCGTACCTTAAACAGCTCTTAGATTCAGTCTATGCAAATAATAGCTGTACGAATGTATTGCTTTACCAAACCTGGGGCTATGAAACTGGCTTCAAAGACGACTCATTGGGCATTGACTGGAACTACCAAACAATGTCTGATCGCATTCACCAAGGTTATCTTTATGTAGGTGAGCAGCTCAATCTTTCAATAGTACCAGTTGGAAAGGCTTGGGAAACAGTAAAAGAAAATCATCCTCAGATCAACCTTTATCAAGAAGACAAACAGCATCCGTCTTTAGCAGGTTCTTATTTGGCAGCCTCATGCTTTTATGCGGCCTTATTTAAAACCGATCCATACGTAACTTTTACAGCTAAGCTTGACACCAAACAGGCAGGGGTCATACAAGAGACGGCAGGTACCTTTGTTTTAATGAACAAGAACCGCTATAAAATCAATCAGAATTCTGTTGAAATAGAGGTCAAGCTTACAGATGAAAATAAGAAGGTGGTGCACTTAACAGCTAATTATCCAAATGCCAAAAACGTTACCTGGGATTTCGGCGACGGCATGACCGAAACCGCCTTAAAAACACGACATGTTTACGGTAAACCCGGAAATTATGAAGTAAAAATAAAGGTGCAGGACTCTTGCGGTGAACGCTTGATGAAACGTAAGATCAGTATCTAAACCTTGATTCCAAAAAGCTGGCTGCTGTACTTCTTCATAGGCCACAAAATGAAGCGCAACTTGGCTCTTATGTCGTCGATGTAATACACAAATAGGATAAATATCAGCCAGAAACCTAGCGTATAAGGGATGACTTCATACGGCCCGAGTTTTTCATGAAGAAAATCATTGATGCCAATTCTAATCACACTACCGTAAAGGAGCATCATGTGAATGATAAATATACTCAGTGTATTTTGGCCTATCTTAAGAAATAAGTTGTCCTTCTTGATATTGAGTACATAAGTTTCCAAGCCTAAAAGTAGCGCTAGAATAACCAACACCATTCCGAATTTATCTAAGAGCCAATCCATTTTATAAAAAGGGATTTCTGTTAAACCCGGTAGGCTTTGAAGCCAAAGTAAAAAAGGCTTGATTCCAAAAAAAAGGAGTAAACCTATGCTAAAGGTACCAATAATAACAGGTAAAGATTTGACGTGGTTTTTATAATGATAGAGCAAAACACCTAGCATAGCGCCATACATAGTGTAAGCCATTCTTGGTGTTATAGGAAATTCAGAGTGCGGGCCGTGAAACATATTTTGCACGAAAGTTGGCGCATTTTCTGGCCAATAATGTGTGCCTAAATTGCCAAAGAATAGTTGAGAGTAAAATAATAAAGTTCCGGCTATAAAATAATAGATCCAAAGTGGTACAACTTTGATGAACCGAAACAAGCCATAGAGCAGAATGATTGTAAAAATTCCAACTGCGATACATTGCAAGACATGAAAAGCGTAATACTGGAGCAAATACCCCCAAAAAAGCAGTTCAACTACCCTTTTAAAGCCTTTTCGTACCCGCATATTTTTCCAAAATGACTCTTGCTCGTTGCCTAGTAATAGATAGGTAAAGATCAAGCCGGTTACTGTCAAAAAGGTTGGTGAGGTAAAGCCACGAATAAATTTCCAAGTGACATATGCAGGGTAAGAATCGTCTGCATAAACAGTTGCCAAGGAATCGTGGACGAAATGACCTTCTAACATCAGTAGAATGGCAATGGTCCGAGCCATATCTATGAAGTATAGCCGGCTTTTGGGTTTATTGAGGCTTGTTTGTTCTGCCATTTGGGATAAAAAACGTGCGAAAGTTACGAAAGAATTGACGAATTGGCTCAAGAACTTGAACCAAACCAATAAAGAAGCCTAGGAATAGAATGGCACCGAAGATGGCTTCGAGGGCACTCAATTTATTTTCTAAGAAAGAGCGGAGGCTATAGCCTGTAATGGCACCGTATAATATGATGGCATGTAGCACATAAATTGCAAATGTTTCCTGACCAACTGCCATGAAAATGGAGGGCCTGAAACGTTCAAACCCACTGATGTAAGTGAAGAAAATCAATAAGATAGCCACAAAAAAGGAGCGGTCAAATGCCCATAAATATTTATAATGAAAGTGCGTAAAATCGCCGTTATAAATGAAAGTCATGACCCAGCCTACAAAATAATAGGCAAGCCCAACAGCAATGAGATATCGGTATACATTTTTATTCTTGAAACCAGTGCCGTGCAAGCTCAGGTAATGGCCAAAACCAGCGCCAAAAAATACAAAACCAATCCAAGGGAAAATGGAAAAACCAGTATCAGGACCTTGGATCATGTTTTGAAAGATTGCAGGAATCCCTTGCGGGAAATAATCTGGCTGTAGCCGAACTAATGGCGTGAATCCAAAAATAACGAGGGCAATAAATAAATAGATGACCCAGCTATATTGCCTGATTTTATAGATCAAGGAAGTCATCAATAATAAAGAAAGTAACCCTACACCAATGCACTGCAAAATATGAAAACCTAAAAAGTGCGGATTGAAATGCCCGGCAATATAATATTTCAAGAATTTCAAATTGATTTGCAGCAGGTACCCGATGACCAATAAGCTGAACGCCCTGCGTAAACCCTTGCGTACGCGCACTAAACGGTAATATGGCGCATGGCCTTTTTGCCACTCTTTGTGCAATAAGTAAGTGAAAACTGCACCTGAAATCGTAAAAAAGAGCGGGGCGGTAAGTCCGCGAAAAAAGCCCCAAATGCTAAACCAGATACTTCCTGAAGAACCATGGAGGCGAACCTCTGCCATAAAAGTAGGATAGCTTTCAAGTGTCATGGAAATGAAATGACCTTGTAGCATCATGAGAATGGCGACACTCCGGCTGAAATCAAGAAAATGGATGCGTTGTTGTTGATTCATCGGGGTGGGAGGGTTTCAGTACGCAACTCGATGATTTCAATGCGCCTTTCTAGTGATGCATCTTTGGAATAAACAGAATTGCGTTGGTCGTAGTAGTTGTCGCTCACGTCTTTATTGGCTTTGTATTCTCCCATCGGCACCTCGATAAATTGCAAGCGAGAGGGCGTAGTGAGCATATAAGGTGCAAATTTACCACCATCTATCTCTTCAAAGTAGTTTTTGATGGCAGAAATACGTCGATTTGTCAAATGTACGTTATAATCTGACTTGGCAAGCGGGCTTGCAAACCCTTGTACCATGATACTTACTTGTTTTCCTGATTGCAATTCTTGCCATACTTGTTCTCGAAACAAGGCGAGATCCTGCATTCCTTTATCGACTTCTGTTTCAAAGAACTCGAGCAAAGATTGTGTTTGTTGATGGGTGGCTGTTGCATCGCGGCCTTCGGTAACCTTTTGGAGGTAGACTGGATATTGCCCTTTGTATTTGAGATAGGTCTCTTCGTAGGAGAGTTCTGTAAAATCGGCAGTTGTTTTGGGGTTTGGGTGGTCGTTTTCGAAATAAAGTTTGATTGGCAATTTGACCACTTGAACGGTTTCAGAGACAATTTGGTCTTTTTTCTCTTTAGGCCTCTGCAATTCTTGGTAAAAGACATCACTGCAACAAGTGGGGTGTGAGGCATAAAGGCTACCTAAGCGATTGGAACTCAAATAGGCGGTGTCTGCTTGGCAAAAAAAGTAGAGATCGTTGGCCTGACTATTGAAGGGTAGGCCAAGGTTAATGGGTGGCCCAAAGCTTCCGTCGGCTTGCAAATTGCTATAAAAAATGTCGAAGCCACCAAAACCTGCATGCCAGGTGCTAGAAAAATAGAGGCGTCTAAAAAGTGGGTCATACCAGGGCGACACCTCGTTTTCGATAGAATTTAGAACGCCTAAGTTGTTGTTTTCTATAATTTGCCCCTCTTTATTTACGGATGCCAACCATAAATCTGTCCCGCCGAGTCCATTGGTAAGTTGAGCGCTATAAATGAGCATTAATTGCGCATTGAGTTCAAATAAATGTGGCATGCTATTGTAGCTATCTTGAAGGCCATCTATTTGAAATGTAGTATCTAAATACCAAATTCCATTTTGAGGTAATGCCCTTACGATATGACAGCGGAACTGATTAGGGGAGCGTGTGCATTCGCTACAAAGTGCAAAACTGCTGTCTGGCGCAATGCAAAAATTGCCATATTCAAATTGGTTTTTTTGACCGTTTAATACAATTTGCTGCGCATCTTTGGGACTCGGAAATTGGTATATATCAAGTTTGTAACGTTTGTTCAAAATTTGTTCTTGATCTTCGGCAATAGAGTCGGCTTTGAGCGCGCTGTACACTAAGGTGTCGTTGTAGAAAAGGTGGGCAAATTCAGCATTAACTGTATTTACCGGATGCTTTTTTAAATCAGCTAATTCTTCAGCACTGACATATTTGAGTTGTTTGAGCACCCAGTTGCAGGCAATTATTTCTTGGTTAGATTTGAGGTAACCGTTGCTCTTTTTGTCTTCAGAAAAGAACTTTTTGACTTCCTTAAATTGCGCTAAGGCCTCTTTGTATAGGCCTTGTTGCTTGAGCATAAGAGCGTATTGCAGTTGCGCATCGGGAAATTGCTGCCCATCGGGGTCTTGCTCGTAAACTTTAAGGTAGTAGCGTGCTGCTGTTTTATAATCTTTGAATTGTTGGTTCGCTTGGGCTATTTTCCAATGAAGTGCGATCGAATTGGGCTCGAGCGCTAGTGCTTGATCATAGTATTTCAGTGCCTCGATATAATCCAAAGCAACTACTTGTGCATCTGCGTGCGCAACGAGCCGTTGGAGTTGTTTCTGACCCCAGCATTCTGCAGAAAGCAGCAACAAACAGATCAAATAAAGTCTGGGCATATGCGGTATTGCAATTGTGGCGGATGAAATTTAGTGAAAACGTAACGGAGGCTCAACTCAAATGCACCGCGGCCGCGGCTGGCGGGCACGAGTGAAGAATAATTGAAATCGTAAGAAATACCTGTAGAGAGCGGTCCTCTTGCCATGCCAAATTGCAAGCAAAATGCATCTTTGGTGCGCCACCATAGGCCGGCATTGATGGAAATTTTGTCTTTGCTTGACAGCAAATATTCACCGATTCCACCCAAAGTAAGTGTGCGATAGGGCCCCTGAAAATTGAGCTGAAAACTAGGTTCAAAAAATAACTGCGCCGTATATTGATAGCGCAATTGAGCAAATATATTCAGGCGGAGATCACGCTGGGTATTTTCTAGAAAAAAACTTTGATTGGGGCGAGTGAGGTTAAAGAGCCCAATGCCACTTTGAAAAAAGTATTGTTTGTTGATGTTGTATTGATGGATGATGCCTAGGCCCAACATGGGTTTGGTCATGGATGCGGTCTGAAAATATTCGTTGGTAGGGGCGTTGGGGTCAAAAATATAGCCGTTGTATTGGTTGTCAAAGTAGAACGCACTGCTATTGAGTTGTCGTTGGTTGAAACCTACTTGAAGGGCGGGTCTGAGCACCTGTTTTTGATTCAGGTTTAGGGGATAGCAGACGCTGATTTGAACTTCATTGGTTTGAAATTTTCCATCGCCAACTTGGTCGTGAAAATAATTGAGCCCAAAACCGAATTTTTTCCATTTGGTATCGGCAGCAAGTGCGGTTGTTTGAAAGGGGATCGTGACACTGCGCCACTGCGTTCGGTAATTGGCTGTCAGGCGGATGTCTTCTTTGAAATTGCCGGCTCCTGCGGGGTTCTGAAAGATAGGGTTATTGTTGAATTGTGTCCAATGGATGTCTTGGGCGAACACGGGTGCTGCCATTAGCAAAAATAGAATCCTCCAAAGGTGCTTCACGTAACGAAGTTACAAAAAAGCGCGCGGATAAAAAGTAAGGAATGGGGTGGATTGAATTTTAAGGATTGGTACTTGAAACTGGAAGAATTTTGCCGTTGAAAAATGCACCGGAATGTAGCGCAAAATTGGCTATAAAATCTGCCATTTCTGTGGGTGTTGTGGGGGCGCTATAGCCAGGAAAGGCCGCGGCTAGCATTTCGGTCTGAACAGCACCTAAACAGAGGCAGTTCATATGAATGCCCGTGTTTTTATATTCTTCGGCAAAAAGTTCGGTAAATGCGCAAAGTGCAGCCTTGGAAGTAGAGTAGGCAGCAAGCCCTGCAAATTTGAGACTCCCTTGAAAACCACCCATAGAACTAATGTTCACGATATGGGCATCAGGAGCCAACAAAGGCAAAAGCGCTTGCGTTGCTTCCATGATGCCAATGACATTTACTTGGTAGCTTTCGCTGAAATCTTGATGTGTTAAGGATTCAAAAGGTTTATTGATGAGTAGTCCGGCGTTGTTGATAAGGATGTCAAATGGTCCTTGAAGATGAAGTGCATTGATTTGCGCTTGCACATTTTGTGCGATATCAAGTGCAAAACAGGTGACGTTGGTTTGCTGAAAACTAGCTTGCATTTTTGCAAGATTGCGCGAAAGCGCAATTACTTCCGTATGAGGTAAGGCTGCAAAATGTTGCACAAGTGCTGCGCCAATGCCTTGACTAGCGCCCAGAACAACGATTCGTTTATTCATCGAAACTCACAATTAATTCGGCACTTGTGGCGTGCGCCTGACAAGTGAGGATATAACCTTCTGCAACTTCTGCATCGGTGAGGGAATGGTTCATGCGCATGGTTGCGCTTCCTTTGAGTACTTTGGCACGACAAGACGAACAAACACCCCCACGGCAGGAGAACGGCGCGTCTAGGCCCGCTTTTTCAGAGAGCTCAAGAATGCTTTTGTCTTGGCCTTGCATGTCGAATTCGGCAATTTCGCCGTCGATCATGACTTTTACTTTACTCTTTCCGGAAAAAGCCTCTTCGGTACGAGCTGGAGCGCTTTGTTCACTTACAAAAAAGAGCTCTTTGTGGATTTTTTGTGCGCTTACACCAAAGAAAGCAAGTGTTTTTTCGGCGGTTTCTACTAATTGTTGTGGTCCGCAAAGGAAAAATGCGTCGGCCTGCAATAAACTCAGGTGGTGTTTGATTTGGTCTTTGAGTGCAGCCTCGTCAATTCTACCGTGTTGAGCTCCTTCTACTTCTTGTTGAGAATAATAAAGGTGTGTTTGGGTATTGCTGAACGCTAGAATTTCAGAGAGAAAAAGCGCATCTTCTGGTCTTTTGTTCCCATAGAGCAGTTGGAAAGAGGATTGCGCACCTGCTGTTTGGAGCATACTCATGATAGGCGTAATGCCTGAGCCAGCTGCAATAGCTACTACATTTTTGTAGCTTGGTTTCCAAAGGAAATTTCCTTCAGGTTCAAATACGATGAGTTCGGTTCCGGCACTGATGTTGTTTAGGAAATTAGAAACCTTACCGTTTTCGATGGCTTTGACGCCAATGCTCAAGGCCTCGGCTGTGCCACTACAAATAGAGTAGGACCTTCTGAGTTGTTCGCCGTTTATCTCCACTGCTAAAGTGAGGTACTGACCCGGTGTAAATTTGAATTTATCCGAAAGTTCGGCCGGAACTTCAAAAGTAAGTTGAACGGCTTGCGGCGTGAGTCTATGAACATTCTGAATGGTCAAGAGGTGTGCGCCTTTTGGCAAGGCGGCACTTTTATTGGATTTGAAGCGGTCAAAAAAGCCCATAATTAGTCGTCAAATGAAATGAGTATATCGTTACTTTTTGGATGTGCCTGGCAGGTGAGTACGTAGCCTTGTTCTACTTCTTCTGGGGTGAGGGCGTAATTGACATCCATGCTTACCTCACCGCGTAAAACTTTTGCTTTACACGTACAGCAAACACCACCTTTGCATGCAAACGGCGCATCGGCTCCTGCTTTGTAGGCGGCATCTAGTATGGTTGGCCCGTCTGAGGAAAGATAGAAGTTTGTAACCTCTCCATCCATGATGAGTTCAATTTTAGATTCAAAAGCAGCCTGAACTGGTTGTGAAGGGTCGGCCTTCTTTTCAATTGGTGCTGCATGAAATAATTCAAAATGAATTTGTTGCGCGCCGAGCCCAAAAGCACTGAGTTCGTCTTTCACGGCTAAAATCATGTCTTGGGGTCCGCAGATATAAGCCGCATCAATGGTCTGATTTTTCAAGAAAGCAGCGAGAAGATCTTTAGTTCGCTGTGCGTCTATGCGTCCTTTTAAAAGTGGCACGCCCATGTTTTCTCTTGAAAAAACATGAACTAAGTTCAAGCGATCGAGAAATCGGTTTTTGATGGCCTCGAGCTCTTCTCTAAAAATAACCTCTGCAAAGCCTTTGTTGCCGTAGAAAAGGGTAACAGAGCTGAGCGGTTCTTCTAAAAGGATGGTTTTGAGGATCGAAAATACTGGGGTAACACCGCTGCCTGCAGCAAATAATACATAATGATGTTGGCTACTTGCATTGGGCTCAAACTTAAAATTACCCATTGGGGCCATTACTTCTAGCGTGTCGCCAATTTGAAGTTGCTGATTGGCAAAGGACGAGAATTTGCCGTTTGGAATTTCTTTAATCGCTACGCGCCATTCGTTTTCATATGGCGCACTGCATAAAGAATATGATCTTCTGAGCTCTTCGCCGTCAATGACTGTTTTGAGCGTAAGGTATTGTCCGGAGGCGAAAGAAAAGGCAGCTTGAAGTGTTGTAGGAACTTCGAAAGCTACTGAAACACAACCTTCTGTTTCTCTTTGAAGGTTGCTAACTTTTAAGGAATGAAACTGAGTAGACATAGTCAAAATTAATCAGGGTCAAAAGTAAGCAATATTGCGCAAGCCTCAACTAACCACAATCAATGAACAAACTGACCTCAATCATGTTTTGAAGGCGTAGTAATTTTCTATATTTGTTTCATCGTAACAAAGACATTATGACCCAAGCTGAACAAGAACGCCGTTTTCTAGAGAAAATCGAGAAAGAAATCAAGATTGAGCCCAATGACTGGATGCCAGATGAGTACCGTCAAACACTTATTCGTCAGATTTCGCAACACGCACATTCAGAGATAGTTGGAATGCTTCCTGAAGGAAACTGGATTACGCGCGCGCCCAACTTGCGCCGCAAAGCAGTGCTATTAGCGAAGGTTCAAGATGAAGCTGGCCATGGTCTTTATTTGTACTCTGCTTCTGAAACGCTGGGTGCCGATCGCGAGCAATTGATAGACGACATGCACACCGGAAAGGCGAAATATTCATCTATTTTTAATTATCCTGCAGTCACTTGGGCCGATATCGGCACAATTGGCTGGTTGGTTGATGGCGCCGCGATCATGAATCAGGTTGCGCTGTGTCGTACCTCTTATGGTCCGTATGCGCGCGCAATGGTCAAGATTTGTAAAGAAGAATCTTTTCACCAACGTCAGGGTTATGAGTCACTCATAAAGCTCTGTAATGGAACACCACAGCAAAAAGCAATGGCACAAGACGCCATGAATCGTTTTTGGTGGCCTGCCCTCATGATGTTTGGTCCGAGCGACGCTGAATCTACGCATTCAGATCAATCAATCAAATGGAAAATCAAGCGTTTTACCAACGACGAACTCCGTCAAAGCTTTGTAGATGCTACAGTTTCACAAGCAGAAATCCTTGGTTTAACCATTCCAGATCCTAACTTGAAATGGAATGAAGCACGTGGCCATTACGATTTCTCAGAAATCAACTGGGACGAATTCTGGCAAGTAGTCAAAGGTAACGGCCCATGCAATAAAGAACGTATTGCAGCACGACTCAAAGCCAAAGAAGACGGCCTTTGGGTGCGCGAAGCCGCCAATGCTTTTGCCAAGAAACGCGCCATGAAAAAATCTGCCTAATTTAATTTTTATAAGACTATGTCAACTTCAGAATGGCCTCTTTGGGAGGTTTTTATCCGCAGCAAACAAGGTTTGAACCACAAACACGTCGGAAGTCTGCGTGCACCAGATGCCACGTTGGCCTTAGAAAACGCCCGCGATGTCTACACGCGTCGCTCTGAGGGCATCAGTATTTGGGTGGTAGAATCAGCAAATATTCACGCTACAGATATCGACGAAGCAGCCTCTTTTTTCGAACCTTCAGATACCAAAATTTACCGTCACCCAACTTTTTACGAAGTGCCTGATGGCGTCAAACACATGTAAACATGCAAGATCCAGCACTTTTTGAATACGTTTTGCGCTTGTCTGACGACAGCCTAATTTTAGGCCAACGCCTAGGCGAATGGTGTGGTCATGGTCCTATTTTGGAAGAAGACATTGCACTCACCAATATCTCCTTAGATTTAATTGGCCAAGCCATCAGCCTCTATGATTTTGCCGCTGAGTTAGAGGGCGCTGGCAGAAACCACGATCAACTTGCCTATTTGCGTTTTGAGAACGAATATAAAAATGTATTATTGGTAGAGCAACCCAATGGTGACTTCGCCATGACTATTCTACGCCAATTCTTCTTCGACGCATTTCGTTTGCCGTTATACGAAGCACTCATGCAAAGCCCAGTGGAGCAATTAGCAGCAATTGCAGCTAAATCAGTCAAAGAGACACGCTATCATCTCAAGCATACTTCAGAATGGGTTATCCGCATGGGCGATGGCACCGAAGAATCTCATCAGCGTGCTCAAGCCGCAATAGACCATCTTTGGCGTTATACCAACGAACTTTTCTATCAAGATGCCCATGATCAAACATTGCAAGCAGCAGGTTTGGTTCCAAAAATGGCAGCAATTCAGACCAAATGGACAGAAACAGTAACGGCCATTCTCAACGAAGCCACGCTTGCTATTCCGTCAAACAATTGGAAGTTCGAAGGAGGCCGTGAAGGTCGTCATTCTGAACACATGGGTTATATTCTTTCGGACCTTCAGTACATGCAAAGAGCCTATCCGAATATGGAATGGTAACTGCAGCTGAAATCCGCCAATTTTTACAAGAGGTCAGCGACCCTGAAATACCGGTCCTGACCATCATCGACCTTGGTGTTGTTCAAGAAATTTACTTCCAAGATGAAACCTGGACAGTTGAACTCACGCCAACCTATAGCGGTTGCCCGGCCATGCAGCAAATAGAAGCTGACATCCTTGTCAAATTACAAGAAAAAGGCATTTACAATGCCAAAGTAAAGCACATCCTAAGCCCAGCCTGGACCACCGACTGGATTTCCGAAGAGGGTCGCCAAAAATTGCGTCTTTACGGTATTGCACCACCTGTCAATGAACCAGATAAAAGCGCACTTTTTTCAGAGCCACCACGTGTAGCTTGTCCGAAATGCAATAGCAAAGACACCCGAATGGTGAGTTTATTTGGCAGTACCGCCTGCAAAGCACATTATCAATGCAACCAATGTTTGGAGCCCTTTGATTACTTTAAGTGCTTGAAATAAAATGATATAGGTTTTATTTGAAAGGCATTCTTAATTGCCTTTTTTTTATTTTTTAGTACTATGTATAGCATAATACAGAATAAAACATATAACTTTGTATAAAATTAGAAAGATGAATGTAGAAAATACACAATCTCAAATGCGCAAAGGCATCTTGGAATATTGCATTCTCGGCATCCTCAATAAAGGGGAGGCGTATCCCTCCGAAATATTAGAGAAGCTGCGAGGAGCCCAAATGCTGGTTGTGGAAGGCACGGTTTACCCTTTGTTAACGCGTCTCAAAAATTTGGAACTGTTGTCTTATCGTTGGGAAGAATCAACGTCGGGTCCGCCGCGTAAATATTACTGTATTACCCCAAAAGGCACTCAATTTTATACTGACCTCTCGCATACTTGGCAAGAATTACATCAGGCGGTCTCTTTACTTACTCAAACTATCCAATCATGAATAAAACAGTTTCCATTCATATCCAAGGTTTTGCTTTTATCCTAGAAGAACAAGCTTACGACCAGCTACGTACTTACCTCAATGATTTAGCACGTGTCCTTCAACACGAAGAAGGAAAAGAAGAGATTCTGCAAGATATAGAACTACGCATTGTTGAACTGCTCCAAGAAAAAGTCACAAACCAACAAGTTGTGCAGTTGGAACAAGTTCAGCAGATCATCCAGTTGCTAGGTAGCCCAGAGACTTTTGGCCAAGAAGAACCGACAACAACAGGTCAAACTTCAGCTGAAAATCCCGAACCAATGGCTGCACAAAAACGCTTTTTTAGAGATCCAGAGAATCCTATTTTGGGTGGTGTAGCTGGTGGTGTAGCGGCGTATTTCAACATAGATGTAGTGTTCGTTCGGATATTCTTTGTGCTGTTTACCATGGCCTTTGGTTCGGGCATTCCGATCTATATTATCCTGTGGATCGTAACACCGCGAGCACTCACCGCAAGTGACAAACTACAGATGCGCGGAAGAGCAGTAAATGTGGAGAGCATCAAAACGGAGTTTAAAGAAGCCACTGAACGCATTGAAAAAAATGCAAATAAATGGACACAACAATTTAGAACAGGTTCAGGAATGAGCGAGCGTACCAACAGATTTGTAAACTTCATCAAAAAGGTGTTGGGTTCGTTGATGGTCCTATGGGGGCTTGCAGTCTTGATTACTCTTTCGGTATTTATTTTTATTGATCCAAAGCTTATTCCAGCCCAAATTAATGGTGAATTCACGTCTTTAGGTGAGTTGAGTGCGTTGTTTTTTGAAACAAGTCAGTTGAGTCAATTTATATATTTGGGCGTTGCGCTCATTGGTTATGCTGTCGCCTTATCAAGTATACTAACCGGAATGCGTTTGTTATTTACATTTGAGGCCAAGTGGTTGCGAGGCGGTTACCTTGCATTTAGTATTGCAGCGGTTTGTGGAGTTATATTACTCATTTTTGTTGGGGTTTCCACAGGAAAGTCTTTTGCGATTGAAGGGGAGCTCAGCAAGGAAATTGGAACGTATTCAGGCGATTCTTTGCGTCTTGACATCTCCACTGATTTACATCTTGAAGGCGCAGCCAATTTGAATGTAAATGCGTATCATCAAGGATACAGACCCAGCAAAAACCCGGATCAAGGGATTATTTTAGCACATCATGGCCGTATTTTCATTAGCGGAATTGCAGTAAATTACATCGCCTCAACAGATTCGCTTTTTCATGTGAAAATTTTGAAAAGGGCAAATGGAGCGTCTTATTACAAAGCAAATTTACGGGCTGCACACATCGATTTCCCGTGTGAATTGGCAACAGATCAACTTTCATTGGCAAGCGGATTTTCTTTTCCGGCCAAAGACCGCATGCGCGACCAAGAAGTAGAGCTTCAAATTGCGGTGCCAACCGGCAAGTGTGTTGTTTGGAACGGCCAAGTGGTTTTCCCTTATACTTCTTTTGAAACACCGAATAGTGTTAGTGACCGCGCGTATGTCTACGGTGACGGCGAATACTCAGCGTGGTAAGACACTGCGGTCTTTGCGCAGTTGCTGCGCGTCGAGCCAATAAATGAGCTTGAACGAGAAGCTATTCAGTGCATTGGTTTGGAGGGTGCTCGAGAGGTCTTGCCAATAAGCAACATTGACCGCATCGTTGCTCGCAAAGACAGAGTTTTTCCAGACAATATTGATCTCGCTACCCGGCATAAATACCCAGCGGTAAACGAGGTCAATGGTAAACGCATTGTAATTGATGTCGTAGGCTGATTTCCCTTCAGAGGTGAGGCCATTGAAATCTGGCAATAAGCTAAGGCTACCATCTTCTTGAAGTAAAGAAAAGCTTTCATATTGTAAGGTGGAGCGATAATGTCTGAGGCGTAAGCTCAAGGACATTCGGTTGGTCATGATGTAATCGAGTGCTATTGCTTGAACGGTGGTGTTGCGGTTGCGTTGGCCAAATAGGATGCCTTGATAACTCATGGCAGGTGTTGCAAATGGAATAGCGTAACCAAGGTTGTTGTATTGCAATTCTTTTTCAAAGGAATAAATCAAAAATATTGCGTCTGATAGGCGTAGTCTGGGACTAAAATTATAGGCATATTGCTTCCATGGGTTGCCGATGTACTGATTCATACTTCCACCAGCATCAATAGCTATTTTTCTTTGGTAGTTGGTAGAGAACCAGGTATTGAAAAAGTAAAATTGTGGAATGGTAAATACAGCTCCGTCTGTCCGTGGTTCAAAATAATCTTGTGTTGGTTTGAGTGTGGCGCCACCATTACCGCCAAAGGCATTGAATTTCTTGGTTACTGTAAAGAAATTCAGCGTCGCCATATTGCTTGTAAAGACACTTGGATCGTATAAGTAAGCCTGAGAAAACGAGGCATTCGCACTCCATTTCATGAGTTTTTCCCATTTCGGCTCAAACTCTCGGTAAGCTACACTTGCTTCAAAAATTCTTCGGTTGTTGTTGTAATTGAAGCCGAGGTCGTTGGGGTCGTAGGTATCGGACTCTTCTAAGTATCCCAAACCGCCTATGAGCGCGCCACGCTGCTTTTGGATATTCAAATTTAGGTTGTGTCCTAGTGTGTTCGAGGCATCTAGCTGCGCCGATACAATTCCTTTTCCGTTGATATTGTAATTGTTGTTTTTAGAATTGACGCTAAAATTAACTGCAGATACATTGGCGTCGTAAAAAGACCCAGAGCGCCATACATTGGTATTGGTAAAAGTTACCGAAGAGTTGTTTTTTAAATTTTGATCAAAAACAACAACATTATAATTCGTAAGTGGCGAGATGAGTACGTCGCGACGACTTTCATCGATAGTAGAAACAGCTGTACCAATTTGTTCGGCGTTTACGGCATTGAAAACGCCAATTCCTAGGCCTTTACTGTTGCGGCCTGATATTTTAGAGGCGTTGTAGAGTTGAGATGAACCAGGAACATTTTCGAGGTATTCATCGGGCTTGAGCATGGTTTGGGTCACCTTATAAGGCGCTTGGATACCGATGCGACGGCTGTAAAAAATACCTGCTTTATTGAAGAGTTCCATGCCTTCCGTAAAGAACTGTCGGTTTTCGTTGAATTGAACTTCGAAAGGAGTTAGGTTGAGCACCTGCTGATCAAATACCACCTGACCAAAATCTGGAACCAACGTGAGGTCTAAGGTAAAGGCTTCATTGATGCCGTATTTGATGTCCATGCCGCCGTTAAACGAGCGCAGCAAGCTCTTGGATCCGTCTTCTTTACGCACTTCGTCTGCATAAGCTGAGACGTAAGGAATGAGCGCCAAGCGCAAAGGAGGGCTAATGTTTTTGATGTTGGTGATGTCGCCACTTTCTAGCAACATGTTTTCGAGGTCGGGGTTGACCTTCACCCAAGAAGATTCTTCGCGGTTACGGGCAATTTGCCGCCCAAAATTAACGCCCCAATCTTGCACGTCTTTTTGTGGAAAGCGCAGGGCGGAGTAGGGGATGCGGATTTCGGCAATCCAGCCATTTTCTACAATTTGCACTGAACTGTGCCAAACTAAATTGAGCCGGTCGTTGTAGTCATTAGCTGCAATTTTGGCGTCGAGCTGTACCCCACGGCTGGTGAGGCCAAAATAGAAACCATTTTGGTTGTCGTTGTAGGTATCTAGAAAGATGCCGATGATATCGCAGTTGGGGTTGTAGTCGTCGCGAAGAGAGAGTACTTTGGAGATAGAATCTTGGGGGTCTTGGCAGAAAAATCCGAAGTAAATAGCATCTTGATCATAGAGCAATTGGACGCTCGTAAGGCTTTTAGATGGCTTGCCAGGTTCGGGTTTGATTTGGACAAACGGAGTAGCTGCTTTTTGAGCAGACCACGCTGCTTCGTTGAAAACACCGTCAATAGTGATTTTTTCTTGAATGTATTTAGCCTCGAGTTGTTGTTGCCCAAAGGTGTAAAAGGAGACTAAAAAAAAGAGGTATTCCCAACGCATGGGCAAATTTACAATTTAAACTCCTTTTCTTGCAACAACATGTAAGCATTCTTCTCTAGCTTCGAAGGTTACCCAAATTTTGATTTCTTTTTTGAAGTGTACTAATATTTGAGATATTTTGGTTCGTAGGTAGTTTTTCTCACGCTCGCTAAGTACTTGATTTGTTTTGAAGCGAGAAAATGAAAAATCAAAGGCATTCCCGTTTAGATGCGGACTACGTCGCACCGCCGTTCGGTTGTTGGGCATGAGTTGCGCCACGGTATATTTAGTGCGTGTCATGGAGGTGACGATCAGTTGGCAATCTTTGAGTGGGCTTTGGGCAATTGAATCGTGAAATGCGCGCCCAATTTCTGTTAATATTTGCGCTGCATATGGGGTGAGCATCGCGTAAGAATATTGGAAGGTGTCTAGAATGAAGCCCGTTTTTGGGCTCACAAGTACAAGTTTGTTGGCTTGATAAGCCTTGCGCAGTCCGTCTGTATTGGCAACTGCTGGAATACCTTGATGAACAGAGCGGTCCATGTAGTCAGACAAATAGTTATTGAGTTGAACGGTATAAATGCTCGGGTCTGTTTCTGGTATGGAATCGATTGGCAGGGTTTGGGTCTGTGCTTTGTTTTGTGCAACAGGGGTGTTGGAAGGCCAATATACAAAGGCGAGTAGCACAAAACCGATACCAAGAATAAGGAGGTTATTGAAACGCATGTAAACAAATATAAAAATTGATTGCTTTGGTCTAACGCAAGTTCGTAATTTTGTATCATGGGAACATTTGACGCGCTCAAAGCACAACTCGAATTGCAAGAATGGCCAAATATCTAT
>JBIIZI010000084.1:0-8816 GCA_044346375.1 Crocinitomicaceae bacterium
AAAATCGGTGTTTTATTATCCGGAGCTGGCGTCTACGATGGCGCAGAAATTCAAGAAGCGGTCTTGACGCTGCTCGAAATTGAAAAACTAGGTTACGAGGCAATTTGCATCGGCATAGATGCACCTCAGTATCACGTTGTCAATCACCTCAACGGAGAAGAACAACCCGCGCCACGCAATATGCTCGAAGAAGCCGCGCGCATTGCAAGAGGTCAAATTCAAGAAATTCGTACCGTGGTTCCGGCCGATATCGACGCACTCGTCATTCCTGGCGGTTTTGGCAGTGCAAAGAACTTTTCTACTTGGGCTTTTGATGGTCCGAACGGGCATATTCGCCCCGATGTCAAGTTATTGCTCGTCAATATGTACAACGTAGGTAAACCTATCGTTGCCTTGTGTGTAAGCCCTGTTTTACTCGCCTTAGCCTTCGAAGACATGGCCATTGGCCAGCAACTTACCATTGGTAGCACAAGCGCACCTTCGCCCTACAATATTTCCGATTTCCAAGAAGGTCTGCAAGGCAAAGGCGTCCAAACGCCAGACTGCACGATCCAAGAAATATGTATCGATGTCCCTAACCGCATCATCACCGCCCCTTGCTATATGCTCGAGGCGAGTTTGCCACAATTGCAGCACAACATTCAGCAAGCGCTGTTAGCCCTTAAACAACTCCTTGAAGCCTGATCAAACCCATATAAACAGCTGGCTTGCAGCCCGTAAGTCTCAGCGTGCCGAGCGCAACGAATCCGCTTTGCTTGAAGGGCTTCTAAATGGATCGCGCGCAGCCCTTGGCCAGGCAATCACGCTTATTGAGAGCAGTAAGCCTGCTGATCAACGCATCGCTCAACAACTGTTGCGCGCCTTGCCTCAGCCGGCTCAAATAGCCAAGCGCATCGGTATTACAGGCGTTCCGGGTGTTGGTAAAAGCACTTTTATTGAAAATTTAGGTTTGCAGTTAGTTGCGCAAGGCCATAAAGTGGCGGTTTTAGCCATTGATCCATCTTCATCGCGCACGGGGGGCAGCATCCTCGGCGACAAAACCCGAATGGAACGCCTCTCTCAGGAACTCAATGTTTTTATTCGGCCTAGCGCTGCCGGACGCACCCTCGGTGGTGTGGCCAAGCATACCCGAGAGGCCATTGCACTTTGCGAAGCTGCAGGCTACGACATCATTCTTGTCGAAACAGTAGGGGTTGGGCAGTCCGAAACGCTAGTGCACGGCATGGTTGATTTCTTCTTGCTTTTGATGTTGGCTGGTGCCGGCGACGAACTGCAAGGCATCAAGCGTGGTATCATGGAACTCGCCGACACAATTGTGATTAATAAAGCCGATGGCCAAAATGAAGCTGCGGCAAAAGCAGCGCGTTCAGAATATGCTGGGGCACTTCATGTGTTTAGCCAGCGCCCAGACAACTGGCAGCCACGCGTATTGTGTACGTCCGGAATTAACGGTACAGGTCTCGCCGAACTTTGGTCTCAAATTGAGTCCTTTTTTGTCCATATGCAGCTCAATGGAGCCCTACAAAACAAGCGCAAAGACCAAGAGTTATTGTTGTTTGAACAATTACTAAGCGATAGCCTTCAACAGCAATTTTTAGCAGATCCAGATAAAAGCGCAAGATATCAGCAGCTCAAACAAGACTTGAGTCAGGGTAAGTTGCTTGCTTATGAGGCGATAACAACTTTTCTTACTACCGCTTAGTACTTCAGGATTTTCAAGTTATCAATGCGTTCGTCGCCTTTGTAAATACTGATCCAGTAGATACCGGCTCGTTGCGCGGTGAGGTCTAGGGTGGTTTCGTTGTTTTCTGACACAAGCCCTTTATGAAGTAGTCTTCCTTGCATATCAAATACCTCGAATTTACATGTTTTGGCGATTGTTTTGTTGTTACTGATGATAGTGAACAAACCATTGCTTGGGTTGGGTTGCACGCTAAAATGAATATCTGGGCCATCTGGAGGTAGCGGTACAACCTTGAATACGGCCGTAAATGTCTGTGTACTCTGGGTCACGTTCACATTCAAACTATCAGAAAGGCTATCCATAATATTGCTCGCTGGCAGCCAATGAGAGAACATATAGCCAGGTTTTGCTACGGGTTGCATTTCAATAGGCACACCATCGAAGTAAGTGCCCGACCAAGGGTAGCTTGTGGGCTGAATGGTATTGAGGTGAATTTCGCCGGCAAAAGGGGGTTCAACTGCTAAGTTTACCTGTACTTTTTTGGTGAGATCAAATTGCAGACGCAATTGATTGAACACAAAAGTTGAACGACACAAAAGTTGTTCTTGAAACTGTTCGTGATTGGCTTCAAAGGCCGCCATTTGCCCGGCAATATTATTGGGGTCGCCCCAGCGGGCAAATTCTAATGGCATTTCGGGCAGCATTGATTCGTAGAAGGCTTGTTCGGTAGCGATGAGCTTTTCCTGACGGTAGCTGGTGTTCATTTGGTCTGCAAAGCGATTGATGAAGTAATTGCGGTAAGCTAAATTCTCGATACTTTGTTTCCAAATATTGATATATGGGTTGTCTTCGGATTGCCCCATCATAAAGGCAATGTGGTTGTCTGTACAGTTGGTCCAGCCGTTGGGCTGCATAGAAAGTTCGAGGTCAATGAGCGCAAAACGCCAACGTTTTTGACTGGCGTCTGAACGGTAAATTTTGATGTTGTTCCCTGGCCAATCTACGTTACCCATCCAGGATTCTGCAATGATATAATCGGTGTAGTGTTTGAGGTCGAAATATTGATCTGCGTCTTGCCAATAACTCGGTGAAGATGGGTCTAGCGCATTGAAGCTGGCGTAGTCAGTCCAGAAATGATCGACATCTCCTTCCACCGCACGTAAAATCAGGTTGTACCAATAACTTAAGGAAAGGAGCTCAATGGAATCACGGGTAGCGCCATCGTGTTGTTCAAAATATTCTTGGTTGAATTTTTCGCGCAGTTCGTACAAACCGAAATAGGAGCCGTTGATATAAACGCTTACAGGTCGGTAGCTCGAATAATAATTGCCAGATCCTTCGCTCATCATGCGCACCTGACTGGCGTCTTTATAAGGCAAGGTCAAAAATTGATTGGAGCCATTTCTGAGGTAGATATCGCTGTATAAAGAACGGTTGGGTCTGTCTGGAATAAGCGGGAATTCAATCGGTTTATCGCCGAAGGTGCCATGCGTAAAACTGAGTCTGAATGAATGTTGCGGATGAGAGCGGCTTCCTCCAGCCCCGCCATCCATGCGCATACCGGTTTTGCTTTGGTGTATGATCGGATGTGTTAGTCCTGTATCTAAGATAACAGCATAGGCCGGTTTTACCCAATCGGACCACCAGTTGTCAAAAATACCATTTGCTCCGTAAAGGTTTTGATTGGGGGTATTGACCAACAAAATTGGGGTGGTGTGGGAAACATTAAAAAGATAAGTTTCTACAGATTGGTCACTAGGTAATAGCGTTGGGTTACCGAGCGGAAAAACTTTAGCTCGAAGTACTTTATTGGCATTGATACTGATGGGGCCTGTGTACGTTGTAGAATTAAAAGTAGGGTCTTCACCGTTGGTGGTGTACACAAGTTTGCCAACGTTATTTGGAACATTAGTACTGATACTAACACTTAAAGTGGTGTTGAACACGCCGCTTGGAATTAGGATTTGCGGGCGCGGTAGGGTGTCTGAAAAAACTTGGCTTGTGTTGTTGCTCAGGCCAGGAGATGGGTTCATCCAGGTAATGTTTGTACTGCCATTCGGAAAGCGCCCAACAGAGATGTCTGGTTGTGGGCTGGTGATTTCTAATTGATCCTGAAGTTGGTTGGCTGCATTGAATAAGTATATAGGTTCGCCGTTGCCATCCAATTTAAAATCCGTATGAAACTGCTGTCCTTGAAGTGGTATAAAATTAGCGTCCAACGAGGAAAGTGGGGTATGATTGAGGGCAATATCGATGTAGTCGTAAAATTCTCCGTTGGTGCTGGCTACCTGAAAAGAAAGCGAGGATATTGGCCCAGCACTTAAGCCCGCCGCTTGTAATTCACTTGCTAATATCAAAAACTGATGCCGCGCCCCCCAATACCAATTGCCATAGGGCGCAGGGTATTCAGTGTTGCCATTTGTAATGGTGCCATTACCAATGACGGCATTATTGAGTTTCATGTTAGGTCTTTGGCTGTAGGTTTGTCCAATGTTATTGCTACAGGCGGCAGGTGAGCCGTCTACAAAACTTCCAACTGATGATACAAAAGGTGTGGCGCTTTGATAGAATACGGAGTTTTCGGTATAGCCTGTATTATTGTATGAACATACATTCACGATGATATTGGAGCTACCATCCCAGGTGAAATTTTGTGAGAATGGGTGTGTATTCCAGCCCGCAGTTGGATTGAAATTGGTGGTATTGTTGGTAGCAATGAATGGAATACTCGCATAGCGGTCTTTGCCACTACAAAAAACGCGTAAAAAAGATTGTGGCAATAAATTCACGTTAGGAAAAACCCATGCATTGATCCCATTTAATTGGTCGGCTAATTTCCAATTCTGAAGGTTGACGCTACTTGCACCATTGTTGTAAAGTTCTATCCAGTCGGGGGCATCTCCGTTTTCATCTTGAACTGAAGCTGCATTTTTATTACAGCCTTCGTTGATCAGAATTTGCCCATTGGCAAACCAAAAGCAGCACAAGAAGCAAAATAAATTGATTATTCTCATGGAGCGAATTTACAAAAAAAAAGCCCGGCATCGCCGGGCTCTTCTTGACATTTAATGTGCTTGTATTTAGCGCACAATTTGTAGTGCTTTGCGCACGATAGCATCATTGCTTTGAAGTTCTAAAATATAAGAACCATTGGCAAGTTGTTGAGTCAATACTTGGTATTTTCCTTCGCCAATTAGAGTCAATTCAATGTTTACTTTTTGTCCGAAAGCATTGTAAAGTACAACTGAATTGAGTGCCGGACTTGCAATAAAGAAAGTACCTGTACTTGGGTTCGGATAAATTTGAGCAGCATTGAGGTCGGTAATATCCAGACCAACGATAGAGTTTACTACGATAGAATCTGAGAACGTACAACCCAAAGAATCGGTGATGGTAATGACATATGTTCCACCGTCGATGTTGTTGAGGTCTTGCGTAGTGGCGTTGTTGTCCCAGCTGTAAGTGTAAGGACCAGTTGCGCCGCTAACCGTTAGGTCAATTGCACCGTCTGTTCCGAATACTGCTGGTGTTACGGACGCATTCACAGACCAAGCAGCTGGCTCATTGATGGCTGCCGCAGCTGTTGCAGTACAACCAAATGCATCGGTAACGACCACTGAGTAACTACCTTCGCCAAGACCAGACAATACTGTTCCGGAAGTGATAGCACCAGCCCAGTCATAAGAATATGGAGCGGTTCCGCCAGCTGCGGTAACCGTAACACTTCCTGTAAAGGTGCCGTAGCATAATGGATTTGAAGTGCTCGTGCTGGCAGAAAGATTGGTAACTGCAAGAATTGTAGTTACGGTGTCTGTACAACCCAAGCCGTCGGTAACCACACATGTATAAGTGCCCGGACCAACTGAAGTTACATAAGTACCCGTGTTTGAGGTTCCAATCCACTGGTAAGTATATGGTGTAACACCATTTGCTGCAATAATTTCTAAGTTACCTGTTTGTGTGTTATTACACAATACTTGGGTGCCATTTGCGCTTGCAGCAAGGTTAGATAATTCAACTAATGTATCAGCAAGAATAACAATACAACCCGTTGCATCAGTAACTGTACATTGGTAAATACCTGCAGGGATATTGTTGAGTGCCGGTGTTGTACCTTGGTTGTTCGCCCAGTTATAGGTGTAAGGTTCAACACCTTGGGAAGCAGAAAGTGCAATAGAACCTGTCGACTGACCACCACAAGTAACATTTTGTGCTGTGGCAGCTACAGTAAGGTTCGATAAACTAGGAATGATTGCATTAACGGTAACTGGGCAACCATTGATATCTGTAATTACACATGGATACTGACCTGCTCCTACACCGCTGAGTGAATTTGCAGTTGTTCCGTTTGTCCATAAGAAATTGACAGTTCCCGTACCGCCTGTTGTGCTAATGCTTGCTGAACCGTCATTGGCGCCACAAGAAGCAGCAGTTGTGGTGATGGTTTGGTTGTAAGCAACACAAGACTTGAAAATCGGGTTAACAACAAATGAATAGTTGATAGAAGCTGGTGACTGCCAGTTGCCTGTGTTTGCTTGATCCCAACGGTAATAGGTCATGCCGGAGCTAAAGTAATCAGTTGAGGTAGCCAAGCGAATATTGCCATTGGCAGAAGATGCTTGATACACACCAAAGAAGTAGGTGCCTGGGCTTAAGTTTAAGGTTCCGCCTGAAATCGGAACTTTAACAGTTACACCATTTAGGTTGTCGGCCGCCGTGGTTGTGTAGGTGACAGTTGATGCAATAGGAGTAAGGTTCGGAACCATTGCGCCGGTTGTGGTATTTAGAGTGGTACCATAAATGTTCACACTTGCTACATAACCTGTTGGCGTACCTGGGTTGAGTACAAACATGACGGAGTCTAGGAAGTCGTTTTGTGTGATTGCATAGTTATTACCAAAAACGATGTTGTTTGCAACCTAAAGAACCTGTAACGCCCACTGTACGAGACATTTCACCGGTTGTTCTCGTGAAAGTTGTTGTTTTGCTGTTGTTTTGTGGAATTTGGTCACCAGCGTTATTGAACACATAATCTATGGTATAAGCGCCTAATGCAGTTACTGTAAAGTTTGCTACAGTGAAGGTGTCTATTTGCCCTGCATTGAGGTCCTGAGGAGCACTTGTTGCTGTATAAACAACTGCATTAGATGGATCTTTTACAGTTACGGTCATGGTGACGCCGGTTGTTGTGGCTGTACCAGTATTGATCGCACGTGCCCAAAATTGAAGGTCATTGCCGGTCAAAGATTGACGTGTATGGATTTTCGTGTTTTCGCCACCTGGGTTGCGGTTATTTAAGAAAGCGATTTCATCACTAGGATCTGATCCAAATTTTGGACGGATCATAAATGCTGGGCTTACGCCGTATGCTTCTACAGGTGTCCATGCGCCTGCAGCACCGGTTCTAACTAAGTTTTTGCCCGAAGTAAAGATGCTGAGGTCTCCACCAATTGGGAAAGATGTAGTACCTGTTTTTTTGATGGCAATAAGGTACTCGCCTGCAGTTACAGGAATTGGAGTTGGGAAGTTGTGGAGTCTTAGCCCTGCACCGTTGGCTGTAATGTTGGTAGATGTATAGAGTGGGGTTGTAGCTACAACGCCGTTCGTTACTTGAAAAACTTGAACGTTGTAAACTTGTGTGGTGGAAGTGCTTTGAACATAATAAACAGCTCCGGTAAGGTTGTCGGCACCGTAAACTGTGTGCACAACGCCTTGAGAGTATTCTAATGTGGAAGACCAGTTATAAGCAACTTGATATACATTGTTGTCTCTTGCTGTGTAATTATAGTCGAGAATGAGGTTTTGGGTAGTTTGGTCATTGCTAGTTACACCATCTACTTGGGTCTGCGTTTTGATGTATTTAATGAGGTAAGTTTTTGACGATGTCAATACTGGAGCCCAAGTCCCCGATGTAAGTGTCTGTTCAGCACCAATTCCAAGCGTAACAGGTGTGCTTGCATAGGTCTGAACAGGTGTTGTGGTGTTTGGCAATTCGTATATTTCAGTAGTCAAAACCACATTGGTAAGAGGCGAACCACTGAAGTTTTTAACGGTTGCGCCTAATGGAATGCCATAACTCGCTTGCGAAATTGGAATACGCGTATTGCGATTGGTTACATATGTAATACCAGCATCGTTGTTGGCAGGAAGCGCAGCAAAAGTAAAGCTCCAAGTAAAGCCAGTGGCTTCCCATTGGTTGTCCCACTCAAAGTAATAAGTGGTGCCGGCCATTAAAATGATGTTTTCAATTTTTGATGCATAAGCGGTAGTACCTGTAGAAATACAACCCGCAAAGTCGTCGTTGTTGGCAACTGCTGTGAGTGCGGCACAAGATCCAGACCAAACCCAGAGTCTGGTATCGGCGCCACCTCCACATGAATTGATATTTAAAATACCATTTGAAGTTGGGGTGTAAACATACCAACCTGCCGTTAAAGCAACACCGTTGCCGTTGAGGCCGGGTGTGGAGGGTGTTCCAATTAGGGTGCTAGCCGTAAAAGTACCTGGAGTAACAGGTGATGCCGTCGCGCAAGTGAGCCCTTGCGCATGCCCTTTTAGACCAACACCTAATAACAGTAAACTGAATAATAGATGTAATGATTTTTTCATAATAGCATGTTTTAGTGGTTTATGACCACAAGTTAACAATTTATTATCAAATGTGTTTAGAAATTTTGCAAGATGATTTTATTTCGCAAGAGTTTGATCTCTCCTTTGGTTTCAAGTTGCTTCAAAAGTCGAGAGATAACCACTCTCGAGGAGTGTAGGTCGTCGGCAACTTGCTGATGGGTGTGGTTGATTTCAACGCTCCCTAAAATTTTTGCTTGATCTGATAAATACTTGAGCAAGCGCTGATCTAAATTCATAAACGCTATCGCATCGATAGACTCCATGAGTTCGAGCATGCGGGTGTGGTAACTATCCAAAATAAATTGACGCCATGTTTTGTATTGATCAAGCCAGCGCTCCATGTATTCGGAAGGAAACATCAGTAAAAGGGAAGGCTCCATAGAGGTTGCTTTGATCTGAGAGTCGATTTTTCGGGTGCAACATTGTAAAGACATGGCGCAGGTATCGCCACCTTCCATGTAATAAAGGAGCAATTCGTCACCGCTTTCGTTTTCTCTCGAAA
>JBIIZI010000069.1:0-10452 GCA_044346375.1 Crocinitomicaceae bacterium
ATCCTTCAATAACAATTGGAATCATTTGAAGTTGGTCACCTACGCTTACGATAATTTCATCTGTAGCGGTCTCTCTAATTTTAGCCACCTGTGCCATTTCTTCAAGAAGTGCACCTTCTAGCAAATAACCCAAATGGGCCTGAAGCATCTCGAGCTTATTTTCTGATTTTAGCATCTGCGTCGTAGGAGATAAAAAAATTGGCCCAAATGATTTTGGAGAGTGCAAATAAATAGGGTGATAGCACAAGCGTAAAAAAGACCACTAAACCAATTTGGCTCCAGGCGCTCAGCCACGGAAACCACAAGTTACAAGATGCCCATACCGTTACAAACAATGCCACGCCTAAAGCGTATGAAACGTACATAGCGCCATAGTAAAATCCGGGCTCGCGCTCGTATTTTAAATGACATACATCGCATTCTGTTTTGACATCTCCAATATTTTTTAGGTCATATGGGTGTGAGACTAAGAATTGACCTTCTTGGCACTGCGGACATTTGATTTTGGCAATGCTGTACATTTTTGTTCCTTTTCCAACTATCATACATCAAAGTTACTTTCTTTATTGCATTGCTACGTAACTTAAGTTACCAATGTCAGCAAAACTGACAAAAAGACATTGGATTGCAGGAAATACCGATCAAAATGTCATAAATCGCTACTGTTTTTCGGATGGCACAATCATTGACTCAGGCAGACTATCAAAATTTAATTCAAAATGGGAAAAATAATCGGAATCGACCTCGGAACAACAAACTCTTGTGTTTCGGTCATGGAGGGTAATGAGCCAGTGGTCATTGCCAATGCTGAAGGAAAACGCACCACACCTTCAGTTGTTGCATTTGTTGAGGGTGGCGAACGCAAAGTTGGTGACCCAGCAAAAAGACAAGCCATCACCAACCCAACAAAAACGATTTCTTCAATCAAGCGTTTCATGGGCTCTAGCTTCGACGAATCCGCTAAAGAAGTTTCGCGCATGCCTTATCAAGTTGTCAAAGGCGACAACAACACGCCGCGTGTCAAAATTGATGACAGAATGTACTCTCCTCAAGAAATCTCTGCCATGATTCTTCAAAAAATGAAGAAAACTGCAGAAGATTACCTTGGTCAGGAAGTAACTGAAGCAGTTGTAACTGTACCGGCTTATTTCAACGATGCACAGCGTCAGGCTACAAAAGAAGCTGGCGAAATCGCAGGTTTAACCATCAAACGCATTATCAACGAGCCAACAGCAGCAGCATTGGCATATGGCCTAGACAAAAAAGGCATCGACCAAAAAATCGTTGTATTCGACTTCGGTGGCGGTACCCACGACGTTTCTGTGCTCGAGCTCGGCGACGGCGTATTCGAAGTATTGTCTACAGACGGTGACACCCACCTCGGTGGCGACGACGTCGATGAAGCTATCATCTCTTGGTTAGCCGAAGAATTCAAGTCAGAAGAAGGTCTAGATCTTCGTCAGGACCCAATGGCACTTCAGCGCTTGAAAGAAGCTGCTGAAAAAGCAAAAATTGAGTTGTCTTCTACAACATCTACTGAAATCAACTTGCCTTATATCATGCCAGTAAATGGCATTCCAAAGCACCTTGTGCGCACCATGCAACGCGCTAAATTTGAGCAACTCATCTCTAGCATTGTAGAGCGTACAATTGCGCCTTGTCGTTCAGCGCTTTCTAACGCTGGTTTGCAGCCATCAGATATCGATGAAGTGATCCTCGTTGGTGGTTCTACCCGCATTCCAATCATTCAAGAGGCAGTAGAGCGTTTCTTTGGAAAAGCACCATCTAAAGGTGTGAATCCAGATGAAGTTGTAGCTGTTGGTGCCGCAATTCAAGGTGGCGTACTTACTGGTGAAGTCAAAGACGTTCTTCTTTTAGATGTCATTCCACTTTCTTTAGGTATCGAAACAATGGGCGGTGTATTCACCAAATTAATCGACGCGAACACCACCATTCCAACTAAAAAATCAGAAGTATTCTCTACTGCTGCCGACAACCAACCTTCAGTAGAAATTCACGTATTGCAAGGTGAGCGCGCAATGGCCAATGACAACAAAACTTTAGGACGTTTCCAACTCACCGATATTCCACCAGCACAACGCGGTGTTCCACAAATCGAAGTTACCTTCGACATCGATGCAAACGGAATCATGAATATCTCTGCCAAAGACAAGGGTACTGGCAAGCTACAATCAATCAAAATTGAAGCTTCTAGCGGTTTGTCTGACGAAGAAATCCAACGCATGAAAGCAGAGGCAGAAGCAAATGCAGATGCTGACAACAAGCGCAGAGAAGAAGCTGAATTAGTAAACAAAGCAGATTCTCTTATTTTCCAAACTGAGCGTCAGTTGAAAGAATATGGAGATAAAATCCCTGCCGACAAAAAGCAACCAATCGAAGATGCACTTGCTGCCTTGAAAACTGAATTCGAAGCCAAAAACATGGCCAATCTTCAGCCTGCAATGGATAAGCTCAACGAAGTATTCGGATCGGCATCGCAAGACATGTACAATGCTGCTAACGCTGACGGCACAAATGCTGGTGCCGCTGATGCAGAGCAAGGTGCGGGCGCTGCTCACGACGAAGTAACCGACGTAGATTTCGAAGAAGTAAAGGATAAATAATCCAAATCTTCAAAAGTTTATATGAAAACACCCGTTGAAGAACGGGTGTTTTTTTTATTTTTGCTCATGCTCTACTCCAAATCCTTTTTACACCGAGATGCCACCGAATGGGTGGTGTTTGTCCATGGAGCAGGAGGGAGCTCATCCATTTGGCACAAGCAACTCAAAGATTTTTGTGAAAAACACAACGTGTTGGTGCTCGATTTACGCGGGCACGGCAAAAGCCAAAAAACAAGCGCTGAAACCAAGAAGTATTCTTTTGAACTCATAGCCAAAGACGTCATCGAACTCCTCGATCAAAAAGGCATCGAACAAGCCCATTTTGTTGGAGTATCCTTGGGTTCTATCGTTATCAAAGCCTTGCGTACCCAGCGCCCTGATTTAGTCAAAAGCATGATTTTTGCCGGGGCAGTCACCAAACTCAATGTGCGTTCTCGCGCCATTTTGCGCGCTGGCCGTATACTTTATAGTGTGTTGCCACAAATGTCTTTGTACCGTTTGATGGCCCGCATCATGATGCCGCGCGCCAATCATAAAGCATCGCGCCATTTATTTGTAAATGAAGCTAAGAAAGTCGTGGATAAAGAATTTCAGCGCTGGTTCAAGCTCACTGCGCGCCTAACGGCTTATCTCACCCGCATCAATTCAACGCCCGAAACCATACCCACGTTGTATGTCATGGGCGAACAAGACCACATGTTTTTGAATCCTGTGCGCATAATTGTAAGTCAAGATAAGGCTTCCGAATTGCGCGTTGTGCCGGAATGCGGCCATGTAGTCAACTACGAGCAAGCCGAGACCTTCAATAGTTTGGCCTTGCAATTTATTTCGCGCCACTGCGCTTGATTTTCATTTAATTAACATTCGACTTTCATTTTGTTAAAAAACAATCGGCTTTACATGCCGCTGTCGACCGAATTTAACTTAAATTTGTGCTCAATTTGCAGCGAAGGTTTCGCTCAAAGAAACTAGTAAATTGAAGCCCCTATGCCTAAAGATCATTCGATCAAATCCGTCCTCATTATTGGTAGTGGTCCTATTGTAATTGGTCAAGCCTGCGAATTCGACTACTCTGGTTCTCAAGCAGCACGCTCGCTGCGCGAAGAAGGAATTGAAGTTACACTCATCAATTCCAATCCGGCCACCATCATGACCGACAAGGTCGTCGCCGACAACATCTATCTTCAGCCATTAGAGCCAGAAAGCATTGTCAAAATCCTCGAAAACCACCAAATAGATGCCGTTTTGCCAACTATGGGTGGTCAAACCGCACTCAATCTTTGCATTCAATGCGATGAAATGGGCATTTGGGAGAAGCATGGCGTACGCATTATTGGTGTGGATATCAACGCCATTGAAATTACCGAAAACCGCGAAGCATTTCGCGAACTCATGCTCCAAATTGGCGTGCCAATGGCACCGCAAAAAACGGCCAAATCTTTCTTAGAAGGCAAGGAAATTGCCCAAGAATTTGGTTTTCCGCTTTGTATCCGCCCTTCTTATACTTTAGGTGGTTCAGGAGCTAGTATCTTGCACGAGCCCAAAGAATTCGACAACCTCTTAGAGCGCGGCTTGCAGTTGTCTCCGATCCATGAAGTGATGATAGACAAAGCACTCTTGGGCTGGAAAGAATACGAACTCGAGCTCTTGCGCGATGCCAACGACAACGTCGTGATCATCTGCTCGATCGAAAACTTCGACCCAATGGGCATCCATACCGGCGACTCCATCACGGTGGCGCCCGCCATGACCCTCTCCGACACCACCTTCCAAAAAATGCGCGATATGGCCATCAACATGATGCGCTCTATCGGTAATTTTGCGGGCGGTTGCAACGTCCAATTTGCCGTTTCTCCCGATGCCAACGAAGACATCATCGCCATCGAAATCAATCCGCGCGTATCTCGTTCTTCTGCATTAGCCTCCAAAGCAACTGGTTATCCTATTGCCAAAATTGCTTCCAAACTCGCCATTGGTTATCACCTCAACGAACTCAGCAACCAAATTACCAAAACAACCTCTGCGCTTTTCGAACCAACCCTAGACTACGTCATTGTCAAAATTCCACGTTGGAATTTCAATAAATTCCCGGGCACCAATCGCCAACTCGGGCTTCAAATGAAGTCAGTAGGTGAGGTCATGGGCATTGGTCGTAGTTTTCAAGAAGCCTTACAAAAAGCTTGTCAGTCCCTAGAAATCAACCGCAATGGTTTGGGTGCCGACGGCAAAGAGCTCACCAATCAAAACGAAATCCTTCATTCCTTAGAATTTGCGAGCTGGAATCGCTTGTTCCATATTTACGATGCCATCAAATTGGGCATTCCATTCAAAACGATCGTCGAAAAAACCAAAATCGACATTTGGTTCTTGAAGCAAATCGAAGATTTAATTAAACTGGAGCGCAAAATTGAGAAGTTCCATTTGGAAAACATCCCGCAAGAGCTCCTATTCGAAGCCAAGCAAAAAGGCTACGCAGACCGTCAAATTGCGCACCTTTTGCGTTGCCTTGAGTCTGAAGTCGCTGTCAAGCGCAAAGACCTCGGCATTAATCGCGTCTATAAATTAGTGGATACCTGCGCAGCTGAATTTGAAGCCCTCACTCCATACTATTACTCTACTTTTGAATACGAAAATGAAAGTATAGTCAGTGAGCGTCCAAAAGTAGTTGTATTAGGTTCGGGCCCTAACCGCATTGGCCAAGGTATAGAATTCGATTATTCTTGTGTGCACGGCGTACTCGCCGCCAAAGAATGCGGCTACGAAACCATCATGATCAACTGCAACCCCGAAACCGTTTCCACCGACTTCGATACCGCCGACAAACTCTACTTCGAACCTGTGTTCTGGGAACACATCTACGACATCATCCAACACGAAAAACCAATTGGCGTCATTGTACAGCTCGGCGGCCAAACCGCACTCAAGCTTGCCGAAAAACTCCAACGCTACGGTATTCCAATTCTTGGCACCTCCTACGAAGCCCTAGACCTAGCCGAAGACCGCGGTCGTTTCTCCAAATTACTCGAGAAAAACAACGTTCCTTTTCCTAAATATGGTGTCGTTGAAAGCGCCGAACAAGCCATCGAACTCTCCGAAGAGCTCGGCTTCCCGCTTTTAGTGCGTCCTTCGTATGTATTAGGCGGGCAAAAAATGAAAATCGTCATCAACAAAGAGGAGCTAGAGCACCACGTAGTGGACATCCTCAACGAAATGGGCAACAACCAAATCTTATTAGACCACTTTATCGGTGGCGCTATTGAGGCCGAGGCCGATGCCATCTGCGACGGCGAAAACGTTTACATCATAGGCATCATGCAACATATCGAGCCGGCCGGTATTCACTCCGGCGATTCCTATGCTGTTTTACCTCCTTACAACCTTGGCGATTTCGTCATCACACAAATCGAAGACATCACCAAAAAAATTGCCGTAGAGCTCAAAACCGTTGGCTTGCTCAATATTCAATTTGCCATCAAAGAAGACAAAGTATACGTCATTGAAGCCAACCCAAGAGCCTCGCGTACGGTTCCGTTCATCGCCAAAGCCTACGACGAACCTTACGTCAACTACGCTACAAAAGTCATGCTTGGCCACAGCAAAGTCACCGACTTTAACTTCCAGCCGCGCAAAGAAGGCTACGCCATCAAAATCCCGGTGTTCTCTTACGAGAAATTCCCTGATGTAAAGAAAGAATTAGGTCCAGAAATGAAATCTACCGGTGAGGCCATTCGCTTTATCAAAGATTTAAAGGATCCGTTCTTTACCAAAATTTACTCAGAGCGAAATATGCACCTCTCGCGTTAAGTTTCCTGCCGTGGTCTTTTATTAGGCCACGGCTTTTCGTATATTTGTTAGATGCAGCGCCTAGACGACATCACCGCACCCATTCAGCAAGAACTCCTCGATTTTGAAATCCATTTTCAAAACGCGATGCATGCCGATGTCGCCCTACTAGACAAAGTAACCAGTTATATCGTCAAACGAAAGGGCAAGCAATTGCGCCCAATGTTCGTTTTTTTGAGCGCCAAAATGCTCGGCGACATCAACCCCGTTACCTTTGATGCCACTACACTTGTAGAGCTGCTGCACACCGCCACGCTTGTTCATGACGACGTCGTCGACGACGCAGCTGAACGCCGTGGCTTTTTCTCGGTAAATGCACTTTGGAAAAACAAAATCGCAGTGCTTGTTGGCGACTACATGCTTTCGCGTATTTTGCTTATTTCTATTGAAAAGCGCAACCTAGACCTCCTCGAAATTGTAGCGCGCGCCGTCCAAGAAATGTCTGAAGGCGAGCTGCTTCAAATTGAAAAAGCCCGTCACCTAGATATCACCGAAGAGGTGTATTACGAAGTCATCCGCAAAAAAACCGCATCACTCATTGCCACTTGCTGCGAGGCCGGAGCCCTCAGTGTAGGTGCACAAACTGAACGCGCTCGAATGCGCGAGTTTGGCGAACTCATAGGGCTTGCTTTTCAAATCAAAGACGACATCTTCGACTACGGCACCGGCGAGCATATCGGCAAGCCAACCGGTATCGATATCCGCGAGCAAAAAATGACACTTCCGCTCATCTATGCCTTGCAAAACGCACCGGCCGCCATCCAAAAAGAACTGCGTTACATCATCAAAAACGAATACGACGTGAGCCACCGCGTGCAGCGTGCCATTCAACTAGTTTGGGAATCCGGCGGGGTGCAGTACGCACAAAAACGCATGGAGACCTTAGCTGGTCAGGCACTAGAAATTTTAAGTACCTACCCCGACAGCCCCGCAAAAGCTTCGTTAATAGGTTTGGTGGCCTATACCATGAACCGTGAAAAATAATTCAATGAAACATTTTCTGACCCTACTTCTTGTCTTTTTTACCATTACCCTTTCTGCTTGCTCAGACAATAAAAACAAGGAAACTACCAAAGAGGTGGCTCCTGAAAAGCTCGTCGAAATCAAAGATGGTCATTACAAAGAATGGTATCCAGGTAAAAAACAATTGAAATACCAAGGCGAACTCAATCAAAAAGGAGACCGCGAAGGCAAATGGAATTTCTACAGCGAAAAAGGAACCCTACTTTCTTTCACTTTTTACGATGCCGGCAAGAAAAACGGCTATTCACTGGTGAAGTATCCGAACGGAAAAATTCACTATTACGGCGAATACAAAGACGACCAAATGGTAGGTGAATGGATCACCTACGACCAACAAGGACAGAAAACCGTTAAAAACTTCAATCCTTAAATGAGTAAAATTCCGCCGCATATCGTTGATCAAATTCTACAGACTGCCCGCATTGAAGAGGTGATCGGAGAATTTGTACAACTCAAGCGCGCGGGTTCTAACCTCAAGGGTTTAAGCCCCTTCACCGATGAAAAAACACCGTCGTTTGTCGTTTCTCCTGCCAAGCAAATCTTTAAATGTTTTTCCACTGGAAAGGGCGGAAACGCGGCGAGTTTTCTCATGGAAAAAGAACACTTCAGCTATCCTGAAGCGCTCCGATGGTTGGCCAAGCGCTACAACATCGAAGTGCCAGAAGAGCGCGAAGCCACCGCTGAAGAGCTCGCAGCGCTCAACGAACGCGAGAGCTTCCTGATCATCAACGAGTTTGCTAAAAACGCTTTTTCCGATATGCTTCTCAATGCTCAAGAAGGAAAGGCAATCGGTTTGTCCTATTTTGAAGAACGCGGTTTCACGCGTGCTACCATAGACAAATTCCAACTTGGCTACTGCCTAAACACCGGCTCCGCCTTTACCGACCTCGCACTCGAGAAAGGCTACAACAAAGATTACTTAGAAGCCATTGGTCTAACCAAGTCTAAAGATGAACGCACCTTTGATTTTTTCAAAGGGCGTGTTATGTTCCCAATTCACAGCGTTTCGGGTCGGGTATTAGGCTTTGGTGGCCGCACCTTACTTTCTGATAAAAAAGTTGCCAAGTATTTCAACTCTCCCGAGAGCATCATCTACAACAAGAGCGAAATCCTTTATGGTTTGTATTTCGCCAAAGGAGACATCGTCAAGTACAACGAATGTTTGCTCTGTGAAGGCTACACCGACGTCATTAGTATGCACCAAGCAGGCATCCAGAACGTAGTTTCGTCTTCGGGTACATCTTTAACAAAAGAACAGGTCAAATTAGTCAGTCGCTACACCAAAAACCTCACCATTCTCTACGACGGCGATGCGGCCGGTATCAAAGCCAGTTTCCGCGGTATCGACCTCATTTTAGAAGAAGGCCTCAACGTGAAAGTAGTGCTTTTTCCAGATGGAGAAGATCCCGACTCCTTCTCCAAATCGAGGTCCTCGGCCGAGTTAAGCGCCTATATAGCTGCTCACAAACAAGATTTCATTTCTTTTAAGGCCAGTATTTTGCTTGCCGATGGCGCCAACGATCCAATTCTTAGGGCTGGGCTCATCAAAGACATCGTGCATTCAGTTTCACTCATTCCAGATCAAATCACGCGCTCTGTCTATGTACAACAGCTTGCGCAGCAATTTGATATTTCGGAGGCTATTGTTCAGTCTGAATTGCTCAATTTGCGCAAGACTGCCATGGCTAAAACCTACCAAGACCCAGCTATTGGCGCGTTAGAACTTCCTAAAAATCCGACACCACAATCACTAGAAGCGTCGCCAGAAGCAGCCGCTGACCACACCATATTTGAAGCAGAACTCATTCGGGTACTCATCAAATACGGAACGCGGGCACTTATTTGGCAAGAGCCAGGACAGCCCGAAACACAAACGAGCGTCATCGAACTCATTGTCCATGAACTTCAAAAGGACGAGCTCTTTTTTAAAACACCACTCTACGAAGAAATCTACCGCATTTTTGAAAAAGGAGCTTTGGAAGAGCAAACACTCTATGAATCCAGTTTCTTTCTGCGCCACGAAAACCAGCAAATTGTCCAATTTGTAGCCGACATCGAAGCCCACGAACAAGAACTGAGTCATAACTGGGTGGCGCGCTACAAAATTCAAACAAAGTCTGAATCCGACGACCTCCATCAGACAGTTGTTGAGGTCATCTACCGCTTTAAATTAGCCTTTGTGGAGCAAAAAATCAATCAAATACGCAGCGAATTAACCCAAGACACTTTAAAAGACGACGACCTTCTTTTGGCGCTCGGCGAACTCGTGAGCTTAGAAAAGGTCAAGATGCTGCTCTCTGAACAAATCGGAATTACCTTAATTCGCTGACATGTTTGCAGAAACCCTATTTTACATTGGCCCATACAAGATTTGCTTTTGGAATCTTATATTTCTCATACTGATTTTTTTGGCTGCGGTCATTTTGCGTCGCTTGGTGCATAAGGCCTTAAAGGGCTATGTCAAAAGTGCCAATCTTCAACTTGAAGCCAAGCAAATGGCCCGCTTGCGCCTCGTTAGTCAAAGTGTTTATTTATTGGCAATTTACGTTGCCATCCTGAGCTTTCGCTACAACAACGGTCACGTCACCTTCAACGATTTCTTGCGCTTCAAACTCCTTTCTTTTGATAGCTTTAAAATTGATTTTGCCGATATCCTAATTGTCATTTCGGTCTTTTTTGGTGCCAAAATTGCCACTAACCTCACGCGGCTCTATTTTGCGCGCCGTTTCAAAAACAACCCCAACATCGATGCAGGTACAGAATTTGTCTATAATCAGCTTGCTAAATACTTTATTTATGTAAGCTCTGTCTTACTTTGCTTCAAGCTCCTCGGTATAGATCTTATGATTTTACTGACCAGTTCGGTTGGTCTTTTAGTGGGGCTCGGGCTTGGGCTTCAGGATGTTTTCAAAGACATGATTGCCGGAATAGTCTTGCTTTTTGAAGGTAATTTAAGGGTTGG
>JBIIZI010000143.1:0-5540 GCA_044346375.1 Crocinitomicaceae bacterium
TAAAGCTATTGAAGAAGCCTTCAGTGCAGAGACCTTCGAATTGCAAGTTCAAGGCCTGGCGGCTGTTGTGAGCAAGTACCCTCAAAACGTTCAGGCTTATTTTTACCTTGGTCAGATCCATTATCAGCGCGGTATGGCGTTGGTCAAACAAAACAACGCACGAGCAGAAGGCGAAAAACTCTTGCAAAAAGCACTTGTGTTTTACCAAGCCAGTATTCAAAAATGCCCAAGTCATCATTCCGATGCCTATTTCTATGCGGCGCGCCTACTTTACAGCTTCAGCGAAAAAGCTGCTTCCCTTACCTACCTTGAAACATTTATGGCTTTTGACTCCATTTACCCCGGTGAACAGGCGAGCAACTACACCAAACTCAAGGAAGAAATTTTACCTGTCTATAAAGAACTGCGTTTCCCCCTAGACGCCAAAGCAAATCCAGTTCCGTTTAATGTCGCACGTGTGAGTGGTGTGAGCTCTACCCAAGACGAATACTTCCCTATGCTGAGCCCCGACAACAGTATGTTGTTTTTTACGCGCAAGGCAGACAAAACAAACCTCGGTGATGTATCGGGCTACATGCAAGAAGAGTTTACTGTTGCCGATCATATGAAAGCGCTTGAATTCAATAAAGGCAGACCACTACCCCATCCGTTCAACAACGGCCAATTTCAAAATTACGGTTCGGCAAGTTTAGCGGCAGACAACCGCGAACTCATTTTATGTGCCTGCAAAGCTGAAACCGTTTACAACAAGGAGTACCTCAACTGCGACCTATACAGCACCAAGCTCAAACTCAAGAAGGGAACAACAGATCAATACGAATGGAGCGCGCTCGTTAATTTAGGCGCCAACATCAATACTAAAGATGGTTGGGAAGCCCAGCCCTCACTCTCTGCCGACGGCAAAATTCTTTATTTTACAAGCCTTAGAAAAGGAAGCCAAGACAACGACATTTATTACAGCGAAAAACAAGGCGATGGTACTTGGGGCATGGCAAAACCTTTTAGCATTGTCAATACGGCAGGTAAAGACAAAAGTCCGTTTTTTCATCAGGATGGAGAAACCTTCTATTTTGTTTCAGAAAGTAGCCGACAGAGACCGGGCATGGGTGGCCTCGACATTTTTATGATGCGCAAAGAAGCCAATGGTTGGGGTCCTATTCAAAACATAGGATACCCAATCAACACTAGTGCCGATGAACTCGGGATTTTTGTGTCGACAGATGGCAAACAAGCCTATTTTTCTAGTCAGCAGCAGGCAAACTGGGATATTTTCAGTTTTGAATTGCACGAAGCTGCCCGCCCAAAGGAAACGCGTATCTTAAGTGGACGCTTACAAGACAGCAACGGAATGGGCCTTGCGGGCGCTGAGTTAACAGTTCGGTACGAAAATGACGATAGCAGTAAGGTTTCTGCACTGAGCAATGAAGATGGCACGTATGCCTTGGCTGTTCAGATAGACCAAAAAATCAGTTTAGAAGTCAGCAAAGACAACTATAGCTTTCAAGCGGTAGTGCTAGACAGCAACACTTTAAAAGCCAAAACACTCAAAATTGAGGCGCCCGTACTCAAAATTGACACCTTGCAAGAAGGCAGCGCCTACGCTATTGAAGCAATTGTTTTTGAAACCGACGATGCACAGCTCAGTGCCGATGCGCAATTTTTACTGAAAGGCTTCGCTAATTACCTGAATAAGCAGACCAATTTAAAGATTCAGATCAATGGCCACACCGACGACATCGGCGATGCCCAACGCAATCAGGTACTCTCTGAGAAAAGAGCTGCACAGGTTGCTGCATACCTTTCTTCTTTGGGAATAGCCGAAGGGCGCATCCAATACAAAGGCTACGGCGAAAGCCAGCCAAGAGTAACAAATGATTCTGCCGTTAACCGCGCCCTAAACAGACGCACAGAATTTGAAATTCTCTCGCTAGAGTAAGGATTTCAAGGAGTAACTACAAAGCGTTTCCAGAACCCAGAGAGTAGAGCGAGACATGATCTTACTTAAAAAATGGGCAAAAAAAAAAGGAGCAGAAGCTCCTTTTTGCATATTTGGTTAACAAGATATTATCTTGCGAAGTTCTTTTTCTCGCGGATACGAGCTGATTTACCAGTGCGCTCACGGAAGTAGAAAATACGTGCTCTACGAACCGCACCGCGTTTCACTATAGTGATGCTTTCAATGAAAGGAGAATTAACTGGTAAGATACGCTCTACACCGATGTTGCCTGACATTTTGCGGATAGTGAAAGTTTCGGTTGCACCAGCACCACGACGTTGCAATACAACACCTTGGAATTGCTGGATACGCTCTTTGTTACCCTCAACAATACGGTATGATACGATAATGGTGTCACCGGCTCCGAAAGCTGGTAATTCATTTTTGGCGATTAGCTCCTGCTCGATTTGTTTAATGACGTTCATCTCTGAAAATTTAACCCAATTCAACTGAACGGGGGTGCAATATTACAAATTATTTCTGATTCCGAATATAGGTAGGCTGTTTTTTTTAGGCATTAAATATAAAAAGCCATTAAAAAAAGCAATACAACAATGGCCAAATAGATCAAAATTAATTGAATACGCATTCCTTTGCGTTCAGTTTGATTGTTTGCTTCTGTTGTTTGTTTATGGATAATTTCTTCTGCAGTAATAGAAAAAACCTGCATCCAATTGATTTGTTGAGCTCCAATTGAGAGTTCATCGCCGGGCTGCAGCGCCACCATTTCATTTCTTGGCGAACCATTTAAGTGAAATGATGCCTGAGCCATTCTGGTGCTCACCAAAACCTGTCCTGTTTGATCTTTGTGGAGCATTAAATGAAAAGGAGCACAATTTGAAGCAGCTAACTTCAGATTGTTGCTTGCATGACTCCCTATGCTGTAATACCGAACTGCATTCATTGCCGTAAAATTAGTGAAAAATATGCAGCAGCGTGTTCGAGCTAACAAACTGTGAATGAATGATATTGACAGGTGTTGCCCGAAAATGGTTAATAAGTTCCTTTTGGATGGACAAAAAGTATGCTGAACAACTTGTAATTTTATAGTTCAATTGAATCATTATGGGTAAAATCATTGCCATAGCCAATCAGAAAGGCGGCGTCGGAAAAACAACAACCGCAATTAATCTAGGCGGTTGCTTGGGTGTGCTCGAATACAAGACACTCATTGTAGATGCAGATCCGCAGGCCAATGCAACTTCTGGCACTGGTTTTGATCCTAAATCGGTTAAAAACATTTACGATTGTTTGGTCAATAACCGACCAGCACAAGAAGCCATTCTCGAAACCAGCAACCCTAACCTCTTTATTTTACCCTCTCACGTTGACCTCGTTGGCGCCGAACTCGAAATGATCAATATGCCGAACCGAGAGTACCTTTTGCGTGCTGCGCTCGAGCAAATCAAAGACGACTACGACTTCATCCTAATAGACTGCTCCCCTTCTCTTGGTCTCATTACCGTGAACGCACTTGTTGCTGCCGATGCAGTCATGATCCCTGTGCAATGCGAATATTTTGCACTTGAAGGGCTCAGCAAATTACTCAATACCATTAAAATTGTACAAGGCAGGCTCAACCCTGCTCTCGAAATCGAAGGCATGATCTTAACCATGTACGATACCCGTTTGCGCTTGGCCAACCAAGTTGTTGACGAAGTCAAGACGCATTTTCAAGAATTGGTCTTCGATACCGTTATTCACCGCAATACAACCCTTAGCGAAGCTTCTAGCCACGGCAACACCGTCGTGATGCACGATGCCTCCTCTAAGGGCTCTATCAATTACCTCAATTTTGCACGCGAACTCTTGCAAAAAAACGACCTCACCAAAATAGGAAACGACGACAAAATCATCGAGATAGACCATGAGCTCTAACGCAAAAAAACAACCCGCTTTGGGCCGAGGCCTAAGTGCGCTTTTACAAAATGCCGAAACCGATATCACAGGAGCAAGTGCTGTGCCTGCAGGTGCTGTAGCACTTATTTCCATTTCGTTAATCGAGGCCAACCCATTTAACCCCCGCACGCATTTTGAGCGCAGCGCTCTTGACGAGCTCAAAACCTCCATTCAAACACACGGCATCATACAACCGCTCACGGTCAGAAAAATGGGCCGAGACCGCTACCAACTCATTTCTGGCGAACGCCGATTTAGAGCTGCTCAACTTGCAGGCCTCACCGAAGTGCCAGCCTATGTGCGCATTGCCAACGACCAAACCATGCTCGAAATGGCACTCGTTGAAAACATCCAACGCGAAGACCTCAACGCCATCGAAGTAGCCCTTTCTTACGAACGCTTACTAGAAGAATGCAAGCTCACACAAGAACAACTCTCTGAAAAAGTAGCCAAATCAAGATCGCATATTGCCAACCATTTGCGCTTGCTCAAACTCCCAGACGCCATTCAAGCTGCAGTTCGAGACAAACAAATCACAATGGGCCACGCCAGAGCACTTCTTGCCCTAACTACCGAAAAAGAGCAACTTACGGCCTTGGCGCGCATCCTAGACGAACAACTATCCGTGCGCGACGTCGAGGCGCTTTCCAAACCTGAAAAGCAAAAGGCAGCAAGCACACCTAGCGCTAGCCCGAAAGCCAAAATAAGCCTAAGCACAACCGAAAAACTCTATTTATCTTACCTTTCCGAACAGCTCGGGACAAAGGTAAGCATCGACAAAACACCTGAAGGCAAAGGCAAACTCATTGTCCATTTTACACATGAGTCTGAGTTACAACGCCTCATTGAAATGCTTAAAAAATCAGAATGAGGCTAGCGTTTTGCTTCCTAATGCTCGCGCAGGCCTACTTTGCGCAAGACACCATCCAGCAAAAAGACAGCATCAAGCTGAGCTACCACCAAAAAAGCATGCTTTATTCGGCCATTGTGCCTGGATTGGGGCAAATAAGAAATTCCATTGCCGCGCCAAATCACAACAACGCCATCTGGAAGGTTCCGCTCATTTACGGTGGTCTAGGGGCTGCGGGTTATTTTTTAGCCACCAACCAAATCACCCAAGTCCAGCTCAAGCAAGAATACACCAACCGACTCAACGGAGGCGCCCTAGACCCCAAATGGGCCGCCTATGACACACCAGCTGTTTTGCAACTTTACCGCCAATACCTCGACTGGCGCGACCTCTCCATTCTTGGATTTGCAGCACTCTACCTCTTTCAAATTGCTGACGCTGGCGCCGAAGCACACTTCGTTCATTTTGACACCAACCCCGATCTTAGTCTGCACCTCGAACCTAGTTTTGTTCCAAATCAGTACCTAGGCGCCAAAATACAACTGACATTTCGTTGATATATCGTATCTTTAGACCATGAGAATAGCACTGCTCGGTTACGGTAAAATGGGTAAAGCCATTGAGACAAGCGCCCTTGAAAGAGGGCACAGCATTGTCGCAAAAATAAATTCTCAGCTTCCTCTAGACCAAGTAAATTGGTCAGAAGTAGATGTTTGCATTGAATTTACACGTCCTGAGTTGGCTCCTAAGCACATTGCTTATTGCGCTCAAAAACAAGTCCCAATTGTAGTCGGG
>JBIIZI010000144.1:0-5532 GCA_044346375.1 Crocinitomicaceae bacterium
ATCAATCAACTTATTAACAATTATTCCTTGTAATATACGTACCTTTGCACCTCATTTTAAAAAGAATACATGACATTTGAAGAACTGGGATTAAGGCGAGAGGTGCTGAAGTCGTTGACAGAATTGGGTTTTGAAGCACCGACCCCCATCCAGGAACAAGCAATTCCCTACCTATTAGGAGAAGATTGCGATTTTGTCGGTCTGGCGCAGACCGGTACAGGTAAAACGGCCGCATTCGGTTTGCCGTTAATTAATAACATTGATAACAAAGCACGCCTGCCACAAGGGGTCATTATTTGCCCAACACGCGAGCTTTGCCTTCAGATCACCAAAGACCTCAACGTCTTTTCTAAGTATCTAGATGGCAATATCACAGCAGTGTACGGCGGAACCGATATCCGTACGCAAATCACGAGCGTTAAAAAAGGAACCTCAATTATCGTGGCAACACCAGGTCGTTTGGTCGACCTCATCAACCGCAAAGTCATCCAACTCGGAGAGATCAAATACGTGATCCTAGACGAAGCTGACGAAATGCTCAATATGGGTTTCAAAGAGGACATCGACATGATCCTCGATCAAACACCTATCGACAAAAATGTATGGTTGTTCTCTGCAACAATGCCAAACGAAGTAGCACGCATCGCTCGTACTTACATGACCGATCCGTTAGAAGTTTCCATAGGTCACAAAAACCAGAGCAACGAAAACATCGAACACATCTACTTCTCAGTTAAAGAACGCGACCGCTACGACGCAGTAAAGCGCCTCATCGACTTTAACCCTACCATTTACGGCCTCATTTTTTGCCGTACCAAAAACGAAACCGCAACGGTTGCCATGAAGCTGGCCCGCGACGGCTATAACGCAGAGCCACTTCACGGTGACCTCACTCAAGCTATGCGCGACCGCGTTATGGAGCGTTTTCGTTCGAAAGAACTTCAAATTTTGGTGGCAACTGACGTTGCAGCACGTGGTTTGGACATCAACAACATCACGCACGTCATCAACTACAACCTACCAGACGACATCGAAAACTACACACACCGTAGTGGCCGTACAGCTCGCGCTGGCAAAACAGGTCAGTCTTTGGTGTTGGTAAACACCCGTGAGAACGTTAAAATCAAAGCAATTGAGCGCCAAATGCGCATGACTTTCACGCAAGGTCAAATACCAAATCCTGCCGAGATTTGCGAAATCCAATTGAAAAAACTCATCGACAACACCATTGCTACAGAAGTAAAAGAAAGCGATATCGCACCTTTTATGGATCAAATCTTAGCTTCTTTCGCCGATTTATCAAAAGAAGAAGTGATCAAAAGATTTGTTTCTGCTGAGTTCAATCGCTTCATCGACTACTACGAGCGCGCTGGCGACCTCAATGCAGCTGCGAGCAAAGACGAACGCGAGCGTCCAGAGCGCAAAACCGATCGTCAGAGCCGTGCGCGCGAAGAAGGCAAAACACGCTTCTTTGTCAACTTGGGCCGCAGAGATGGTCTCAATCCAGGCGCAATGGTTCGCATCATCTGCGATGCCACTGGCCTCAACTCTAAAGCACTTGGCCGCATCGACATCATGACCTCTTTCTCTTTTATTGAGGCAGACGACGAGCACACACAAAAAATCTTGAAGCACGTCGATGGCTATGAATTCGAAGGCCATAAAGTCTCCATTGAAGTTACGGCACCTGGTCAGGGTGGTGGCGACGACCGAGGCGAGCGCAAATTTTCTAAAGGTCCGGGTTCAAAAAGAGGACCAGGCTCATTTGGAGGCGGCAAAAAACCAGGTTTTGACAGAAAACCAGGCTTCGAGAAGAAAGGCGGCTTTGAGAAAAAAGGCGGTTTCGACAAAAAACGTTCAGGTGGTTATGACCGCGATCGCGGTTTCGGCGCCAAAAAAAATAACTATTAATTCTCCTTACCCATACAATTATCCATATGGAAATCAGAAATATTGCCATTATTGCCCACGTTGACCACGGTAAAACTACCCTCGTCGACAAAATGATCGAAGCGGGCCAAGTTGTCAACGAGCGCGACCGCATGACCGGCGAACTCATCATGGACAACAACGATCTTGAGCGCGAGCGCGGAATCACCATTGTATCTAAAAACGTATCGGTTTCTTACAAAGGCACCAAAATCAACATCATCGATACCCCGGGTCACGCCGACTTCGGAGGTGAGGTTGAGCGCGTTCTCAACATGGCCGATGGCGTATGTTTGTTAGTAGATGCCTTCGAAGGCCCGATGCCACAAACGCGTTTTGTACTTGGTAAGGCACTTTCTATGGGCCTTAAGCCATTGCTTGTGATCAACAAAGTGGACAAAGAAAACTGTACACCAGAAGAAGTTCACGAAAAAGTATTCGACCTCATGTTTGAGCTCGATGCCAACGAAGAACAACTCGACTTCCCAACAATCTATGGCTCTGCCAAAAATGGCTGGATGTCTACAGATTGGAAACAACCTACAGATAGCATTACACCTTTACTCGATCAGATTTTAACGTATTTTCCACCTAAGAAAATCGAAGAAGGAAACACCCAAATGCTCATCACTTCTCTTGACTTTTCTTCCTACGTTGGGCGTATCGCTATCGGTCGTCTAACAAGAGGCGTGATCAAAGAAAACCAACCCATCATTCTTTCTAAGTCCGATGGTCGTCAGGAAAAACACCGCATCAAAGAAGTCTTTGTTTTTGAAGGCATCGAGCGTGCAAAAGTGACCGAAGTACAACCCGGAGATCTTTGTGCAGTTACCGGTATCGAAGGTTTTGAAATTGGCGATTCTATTTGTGATGCCGAAAATCCTGAGCCACTTCCTACCATCAAAATGGACGAACCTACCATGAGTATGTTATTCTCCATCAACGACTCTCCGTTCTTTGGAAAAGAAGGAAAATTTGTTACGTCGCGTCACATCTCTGACCGCCTCACCAAAGAACTCGAGAAAAACCTCGCGTTGCGCGTCAGCGATACAGACAAAGCCGACAAATGGATGGTTTTTGGCCGTGGCGTTTTGCACCTTTCCGTACTCATCGAAACAATGCGTCGCGAAGGTTACGAACTTCAAGTTGGGCAGCCACAGGTCATCATCAAAGAAATTGATGGCGTTAAATGTGAACCAATCGAAGAACTCACCATTGACCTTCCTGAAGAGCACAGCGGAACAGCAGTTGAAGCCGTAACGCGCCGCAAAGGAGAAATGACCAACATGGTGCCAAAAGGCGAACGCATGATTGTCACTTTCCAAATTCCTTCACGTGGTATCATCGGGCTAAGAAACTACCTCTTGACACAAACCGCAGGTGAGGCTATCATGAACCACCGCTTCTTGGAATACCAGCCTTACAAAGGTGAAATTCCAGGTCGTCAGAATGGCTCTCTTATTTCCCTCGAACAAGGCACCTCTATTCCTTTCTCTTTGAACAACCTTCAGGAGCGTGGTAAATTCTTTATTGCACCCAACGAAGACATCTACGAAGGTCAGGTAATCGGTGAAAACTCACGCGCAGGTGACTTGTGTGTGAATGTGACCAAAACCAAGAAGCTTACCAACATGCGCGCTTCCGGTTCTGACGACAAAGTACGTTTGGCTCCACCTAAAGTTTTCAGCCTTGAAGAGTGTTTGGAATACATCCAATCTGATGAATACGTAGAAGTTACCCCAAAAAGTTTGCGTATCAGAAAAATCTTATTGAAAGAAACTGATCGCAAACGTTCAGGTAAGTAATAATAAATTTGCCAATTTTACGTTGTGTTAACGATGAAAAAGGCTTTACTCCTTGTGTTTTTAGTGCTTGCGGTCCAATCGCAAGCACAAAAACGCACTTTTTTATCGCGTTCTGAGTTTGGTCTCAACATCGGCCAGACCTACTACCTCGGAGACCTCAACCCCTATCAACAATTCAAAAATGCCCACCTAGCCGGGGGGCTCATGTACCGTTACAATCTCAATAACCGCCTCACCCTGCGCTTTAATTATTTGTACGGACAAATTTCCGCTGCAGATTCCACTTCGCCTTATCCTTTATTGGTCAACAGAAATTTAAGTTTTAAATCTACGCTACACGAAGTTGCTGCAGGTCTAGAGTTTCATTATATGCCATTTCAGTTTGGGAGTAGCCGTTACCCAGCCACAGCTTATTTGTTAGCGCAAGTGGGTGTTTTTCACATGAATCCGCAAACCTATTACAATAACGCTTGGCAAGATCTCCAGCCTTTGGCAACGGAAGGTCAGGGCACGAGTAGCAATTCTCAAAAACCCTACAATCTTTATCAGCTTTGCTTGCCCTTAGGAATGGGGGTAAAGGTGAGCCTCGGAAAAATGGCGACCTTCAATATTGACGTAGCTATCCGCAAAACTTTCACCGACTATCTCGACGATGTTGGTTCAGATTTGTACTTTGATCCACAAGTTCTTTCAGACGAAATATCTGACTTGTCTGCCGAACTTTCCAATCAGAGTTTGGACGGCAATCGTTTTGGTAAACGCGGCACGAGCAGCACCAAAGATTGGTATGTTTATACCGGCGCTACCCTTACCATCCGCTTAGGTAAAGGTGGTGGTTGTTTTTATTAATTTTACACACCATGCAAAAGTTATTTTTAATTTCCTTCGTTTTCTTTTTGTTCTCTTGTCAGTCCGAAGTTTGTGAGTGTGCCGACCAATGGTTAGAAATGACTGAAGCACTTAAAAAAGCTGAATCTAAAGGAGAGCCAGTGGATAAACTCCTTAAAAAATACGAAGCTCCGCTCAAAAAGTGTGAGAACCTCGATGCCAATAAAACAGCTGCAGAAAAGGAACAAATGCTCGAAGAATTGCGCAGTTGCGATGCCTACAAAAAAATTGGCAAGAATTAAGATTTACCCTGATTGATTACAAAAGTTGCTTTAAAGACCTCTTGATATGAGGCCCATTGCTGGTAACCAGAAATGGTCTCGTTGTGCCATAAAAAACTGAAGGTTCCACCATGTTTCTTCACTTCCCCATACAAGTCTTCTATGCGCTTTTTTGCTGCTTCTGGTGTTAACTTGAGGTATTCTAAAAGCGTACCATCCATATAGACAAATGGATGGATGTTGAGATGAGTTGCTTCATTTTTTCTCAAATCAAACCACTTGAACGTGCGTGCTGTTCCAGCACGAAAACCCGTCTGCTCTGCATACCCCATGGTGTAGTCGTGTGTAATTCCAGCTCTTATTAAGTGGTGGTAGGTACTCGGTAAGCTCATCAACAAAAAATGTTGTCGGTTGCTATTCGGTCGGTATCCTACAATTTGTTCGAGCCTTTGCATCTCGAGTTCAAGTTGTTGATAGCTGTGTTGGGTTAGCGAACTGCCGTGGATGCCGATTTCGGCGTGTGCTGCAATTTGGCGTATTTTGTCTTGCTGTGGCAGGTTGAGGTGAGAGAGGTTTTTATCGAGTTTGGTGTAGTTGCCTAAAAGCCAAAAAACCTTGGTGTCTGGGAAGTGTTGGGCCAGTTCTGAAATTTGATCAAAGGTATCGTAAGGATCTGTTTTGGCACCTTT
>JBIIZI010000145.1:0-5530 GCA_044346375.1 Crocinitomicaceae bacterium
AGGTGTGACCTTGATTTCAAAAGGCACGGTTTGAGGAGGCAAACAACGCTTGTCGTCGCAAAGCATGTAGGTGAGTTCGCCTTTTATTGTAGTTGGTTTTTTGACTTTAATGCGGTTGCGCGCTTCAAAGCTATTTTCAAAGTAGGAAACCTCTGCTCCGAAATTAGGATCATAGGATTGCTTGGGTTTGGTGCTTGCTTCGAATGCATTTAGGACTTGTACTGCTTTATTCTTTTCCAGAACAATTTGTGTTGGAACGGGGCCAATACTTGGATCTAAATCGAGCGCATATAGATGCCAACCGTTTTCAATTTTGGCGCTGATTTGAAGCGAAGCCGGGTAAGGAACGTAATCAAAACTCCATTGAATTTTCTCTTGACCAAAAGCCCAAGTGCTTAAGAAAGAGATGAATACGAATAATTGAAGTGCGGCGCGCATGGTTTGAAAACTAAGAACTCTCGAAATTACAAAAAATATTGGCAACAATTTGTGCCTTAGGTTACCATTTGAGGCGTGGATCTGCTGCTACATTTTGCCCAACGGTATGGCCCGCGGCCAAATAAAAGGAGCCCGCCATCGCGATCATGGCGGCGTTGTCCGTGCAATAGCTCATTTTGGGAATGCCAACCTTCCAGCCGGCGTCTTTTTTGGCAAGCAAGCGTTTTCTAAGTTCCGAATTGGCTGACACACCGCCCGCAATGACTACAGTTTGAATACCCGTTTGCTTGACTGCTTTTTCGAGTTTGGCCATTAAAATGGAAACAATACTGTTTTGGATGCTGGCGCAGAGGTCATTGCGTTTGTCCTGACGCAGGTTGGGTTCTTGTTTTTCGGCAGCTTGCAAGGTATATAAAATAGAAGTTTTCAATCCGCTGAAACTGAAGTCGAGGTCTTTGATCTGGGGTTTAGCAAATTCAAAAGCATTTGGGTTACCGAGTTGGGCATATTGATCGATGAGTGGCCCGCCGGGGTAGGGTAGGCCTAGCATTTTTGCTGCTTTATCGAAAGCTTCGCCGGCGGCGTCGTCTATGGTGCTGCCAAGAATTTGCATGTCTATGGCATCATTGACGCGCACAATTTGGGTGTGTCCGCCGCTTACGGTGAGGCACAAAAATGGAAAATTGGGTTTGAGCTCGCTGGCGTCGTCAATAAAATGTGCCAAAATATGGGCTTTCATGTGGTGCACACCTACAAGTGGAATGCCGAGCGCCAGGCCCATTGCTTTGGCAAAGGAAGTGCCTACGGTGAGCGAACCCATCAGGCCGGGCCCTTGGGTAAAGGCGATGGCGTCGAGATCTGAAAGTGAAATTTGAGCTGTTTGGAGAGCGGTCTGGACAACGGGAATGATGTTTTCTTGATGGGCTCGGCTGGCCAACTCGGGCACTACGCCACCAAATTTTTCGTGTACGGCTTGCCCAGCAATGATATTGGCACGAATTTCGTTGCCCACGAGGATGGCCGCGGAGGTGTCGTCGCAGGATGACTCAATGCCTAGTATAATCTTGGGTTTTGCTGTCAAAAGATTGCTAATTTTGTAACGAACATGACAAAGGTACTCAAAATCGCGGGCCTAACGCTAGCCATTCTTTTAGAGTGGTTGCTCATCCTTGTCATCTTTTTGGTTTTTGCCATTCGCAGTTCTTGGGTCCAGACCTACCTAGCCAATCGCGCTACCGCTTATCTCAGTTCAGAACTCCACGCTAAAGTGCACATTGGCGCCGTGGACATCGTTTTGTTTCGCTATGTCGACCTCAAAGATGTTTACTTAGAAGAACAAGACAAAAAACAGCCTATTTTGGCGCTCAAACACCTTTATCTAGGGCTCGATCAATTTCAATTGTTGCAAAACAAAGTCCTGATCAAAGAGCTGAGGTTGTATGGAGGAACCGTCAATTTAGCGCGCGATGCGCAAAACGGCCGCTATAATTTTGCCTTTATCGAGGAGTATTTTACTTCCGACACGCCAAGTAAGTCCTCCGCAGATTTTCAGGTGGAACTCGCACAACTTTCCTTGGCACACATTAATTTGAGTTACCACGATTTGCGCAAAGACACCCTCGATTTCGGCATAGATTTCGATCATCTTGAGCTCAAAGACCTCCATTTAAAAGCCAATAAAATTTATTCCAAAGGTTCTTTTTTGAGCTGTCAAATTCGCGATCTCAAGTTTTTTGAAAGATCCGGCTTCCAATTAGACAAGCTGACAGCTTATGCACAGTTTTCGCCAAAAGGTTTGCTCCTTAAAAAAGCCCACCTTCAAACGCCGAAATCCAGTATTTTGATACCAAAATTAGCGCTGCGCACGAAGTCGAGCAATGATTTCAATGATTTCGACGACCGCGTAGTTTTCGATGCCGTATTGGCGCCTAGTAAAGTGCTTTTACACGACATCGCCTTCTTTGCACCCGAACTGCGCGGCATGGACCAAACAGTTTATATTTCCGGTGTAGTCAAAGAAAGACTCCGCGAACTCCGTATCCAAGACCTCAACTTGCGCTTTGGTAAAGCCACCCAAATTCAGGCTAATTTGCGCTTACCTGACTTCCGTAAACCCAACAACCAACTTTGGTTGCAAGAACAAATCACCAAAGCCCACATCGAATTAGCCGATATCGAAGCGCTGCACTTGCCAATTGGCACACCTGCTATCGAAATTCCATACTTGTTAAAGAAAGCGACCTTTTTTGACTTAAAAGATGCCAGATTGACCGGTAATATCAATGATTTACAGGTTTCTATTGCCAATGCCAATAGCGCATTGGGGTCGCTTTCCTTGGCGCCAATTTCCATTCAGAACAACCCAGATCTACTCACAATTAAAGGTGTAGCAGATAGCAGTTTTCTCGATTTGAAACAATTTAACCTGGGGCAACTCATCGATGTATCTGCCATAGGTGCGGTGAGTGGCAATTGTCAGTTTTCCTTGTCTTTAGCTCCAGATGGCACTTATCTTTTGGATCAAACCAGCGCTTATTTCACCCAGCTTTTTGTCAACGACTACAACTACACCAATGTTTCAATCGAAGAAGCCAAAATTCAGCAAGAACAACTCCTGGCAAAGCTTTCAATTACAGATCCTCACCTCTTAATGAGTAGTGTGGTTCAGCTCTATCTTGGCGCTGCTCCGAGTTATCAAGTGCAGGCCAATATCGAAAATGCCGATTTAAGTGCCTTACATTTAAGTAGCTTCCAAAATGATCATTTTAGCGCAAACCTTAATTTAGGGATAGAAGGACCAAGTTGGTCTTCGCTTGTAGGCTTTGCCAGTTTGCGCGATTTCAAGTACAGCGCCAACAACCACGCCATTCAATCAGAACTCGCACAAGTGCATTACCGCCAGCAAAATGACTACACCAACATCGATTTGAGTAGTTCCATTCTCGATTTTTCTATCGAAGGTGTGTTGGCCGAAGAAACATTACAAGACGACCTCACCCATCACTTGGCCATTTTATATCCACCAATTGAAGGCGAACAGCGCAGTTTCATGCACACCAGCGCCAAATTTGAATTCAGCTTGCTGGCACGCAACACCCGCGAACTTTTGAATATCTTCTTACCCGAATTAGACCTTGCCAACGGAACAATTGTCAATGGCTCCTTTGATTCCAAAGAAGAGGCGCTCGATTTTGACATCAACTGCCCAAGGTTAAAGTTCCAAAATATTGATCTCAAAGCGCTTTCGCTGCAACAGCACATAGCACATGATCAAGTTAGTGGTTTGTTGGAAGTTAATGAATTAAGTGTTTCAGATTCCACTACTTTTCACGCCTTGAAACTAACCAATTCCGGAGCTCACGGGGTTCAAGACGCTGTTCTGTCCTGGGATCCGAACACCGATGATTTTTCAGAACTCAAGTGGCGCACCACAATTCTGCCTCAAGATTACATCAGTTTTGCACTACTACCCTCATTTTTCACGATCAACGGTGTCAAATGGCAAATTGCCAACCAATCAGACATCACACTTGCTGCCAAAGAAGTCAATATTCAGAATTTTGAATTGCACCGCGGCTATCAGCTGATTAAAGTAAACGGTTGTTTATCGGAAAACAAACGCGATCAATTGCGTTTCGATGTCATTGGTCTAGACCTCGGTGAGCTCAGTTCTTTATTGGGTTTACCGAACCAATATAGCGGTAGGTTCAGCGGTTGGGGAACATTCGCAACGCCTTACACCAATCTAAGTATTACTGCCGACGCCAATTTAGAGCAACTCCAAATCGATGGTCAGTCTGTTGGCGACATCATGCTGCATTCAGACTGGAACGATGCCAGACAAAGTATCGTATTGGAGGGAACACTACAATACCGCAATGAGCGCACCTTCGACTTCGATGGCTTATACAAACTCAAAAATGACGAACTCGACCTCGGGCTCAATTTCAAGCAAACCGATATTTCTTTTGTGAATGCCTTTTTAGATCCTGAGGTCGTGAAAGGAATACAAGGCAAACTCAATGGCCGCTTGCGCCTCGCCGGTACCCCTAGTACACCCAAGTTGTCGGGCAAATTGCGCTTGCAAGAAGGTGGTGCAGAGGTGGCCATTTTAGGAGTGAATTACCAACTAGAAGGCAATATTCAAGTCACCGAAGATGCGTTTTTTCTCGACAACATCCCCGTCAAAGATCCCGAAGGAAACGTAGCTTATCTTTCTAGTGCCGTCAACCACCGTAATTTTGAAAATTGGAACTACGACATCCAAATCAACTTTGAAGACGACCTCAAAAAAATAGATCCGCGCACCAATCAATTGGTTCCGATAGAGAAATTCCTCGTCCTCAATACCAAATACCGTGAGGGCGATGTCTATTACGGCAAGGCCTATGGCCGAGGTACCGCCAACATCTTTGGTACCATGAGCAATACAGAAATTACCGTTGATGCCACCACCCGGAAAGGAACGGAAGTCATCTTTCCGATGTACGGCATGTCTGAAATCAACGACGAAGACAACTTTGTACAGTTTGTCAAGCAAGGGGTTTCCGCACAACTCCAAGAACAAGGTCTGGATTTCACTGGTTTGTACCTAGATCTCAATTTCCATGTGACGCCCGACGCCAGTATGAAACTCATTTTCAATGAACAAACCGGCGACGAAATCACGGCGAAGGGTAGCGGCGATTTGAATATTAAGCTCGACCAATACAACCAACTCACCATGAACGGCCCTTATGTCATTGCCAAAGGCAGCCGTTACAACTTTGCACTTGGCTCCATTAAGCAAACTTTCGACATTGAAGCCGGATCAAAAATCGAATGGACCGGCGACCCCTACAACGCCGATATCGCCATCAATACCGTTACACCTAAACGCGCCTCTATTTTAGAATTGAGCCCAGAAATTCAAGACAACACACTCGTCAATCAAGAAATCTTCTGTTACCTCAAGCTCACCGAATCGCTCTTAGCGCCCAAAATATCCTTTGACCTCTTGGCTCCGCGTACAACCGAAACTGGCAAGGCCCTCCTCGACCGCGTCAAATCAGATCCCGATGAGCTCAACAGACAATTTTTCTCCTTGCTGCTC
>JBIIZI010000017.1:0-19005 GCA_044346375.1 Crocinitomicaceae bacterium
TTTTTTGAATGTGCACATTTCCGTAGGCTCGAACTTGCTTGGCTTTCTCGTTGTAATGAGCGGAGTCGCAGTACATGGTGTTGCCTTGATACACAAAACTAACGGTGCCCACCAAGCGGTGTACACCATTTTGAATGGCGTAAATTTTTTGTGTACCCGGTAAGAGTTGGAGTTTACCCTGAGACCAAACGGTTGTCAATAGAAGAAAAGCACTACAAAGGAATGCGATTCTGCTACTGATAGTTCTTTTCATTTTAGTTCTGAAGCGTCTGTTTGCGATCTGGCCCGACAGAAATAACGCGAATAGGAACGTTTAATTGTGCTTCTAGGTAGTCGACGTAGTTTTTGAGTGGAGCCGGAGCTGATTCAAAGTTTTCTAGGTCGGTGAGGTCGCAATGCCAACCTTCGAGCTGTTCGTAGATTGGTTCAATTTCTAGATCGGTGACATCGTAAGGGAAGTCGCTCACTTTTTCACCGTTAATGCGGTAGTGTGTACAGACATTGATGTGTTCGAAAACGCCAAGTACGTCGCTTTTCATCATGGAAAGTTCAGTGACGCCATTGATCATTATGGCGTAGCGCAATTGTACGAGGTCTAGCCAACCGCAGCGACGCGGCCTGCCGGTTGTAGCACCAAATTCACTGCCTTCCTTGCGGATGAGTTCGCCAACGGCGTCGTCGAGTTCAGTAGGGAAGGGGCCGCTGCCTACGCGCGTGCAGTAAGCCTTGAAAATACCGATAACCGAACCAATTTTGGTTGGGGCAATGCCCAAGCCAGTACAAGTGCCGGCGGTCACGGTATTGGAGGAAGTAACAAACGGATAGGTTCCGAAGTCGATGTCGAGCATGGTGCCTTGCGCGCCTTCTGCAAGTACTTTTTTACCGTCGAGTAGTGCTTGATTGAGGTAGTGCTCGGAATCTACGGCTTGTAGTGTTTTCAAAACCTCAATGGCTTCAAACCATGGTTTTTCAAGCGCTGGTAGGTCGTAGGTGAAGTCGGTGTGGTGCACAAGGATGCCTTCGTGTTTTTCGACGAGCGCTTGGTATTTCTCCATGAAATTTGGAGAGAAGATGTCGCCTACGCGCAAACCGTTGCGGCCTGTTTTGTCCATGTAAGTGGGGCCGATGCCCTTGAGGGTGGAGCCAATTTTGTTTTTCCCTTTTGCCTGCTCAGATGCTGCGTCGAGCAATTTGTGTGTTGGCAATATCAAATGTGCTTTTTTGGAAAGCAACAAACGCGCAGAGAAATCGATGCCAAAAGGCTTGAGTTTGTCGAGCTCGGCACTAAAAACAACGGGGTCAATGACAACGCCGTTTCCGACCAAATTGATCACGTTCGGGTGAAAAATTCCGGATGGAATGGTGTGCAAAACGTGTTTGATTCCCTCAAACTCTAGGGTGTGACCAGCATTTGGTCCGCCTTGAAATCTGGCGATAATATCGTAGGAAGGTGTGAGTACATCGACAATTTTTCCTTTGCCTTCATCTCCCCATTGTAAGCCTAATAGTACGTCTACCTTCATGATGCTTGTTCAAAAAACTTTTTAATTTGTTCGAAATCTTGAAAAATCCCAAAAATGTGTTCCATTCGGGTCAGTTCAAATATTTTATTGAGTTGTGTATTTGGTTGGTATAAAACGGTGTCGCCAAGATTGAGTCTAGAACGTGTGAGTGTCTTGACCAAAAAAGCGATACCTGTAGAATTGATGTATTCGAGTTCTGATAAGTCGATGACTAAATTCCAGTTATCGATTTGGTCGAGGTGTTCGATGGCGTTTTCTCTATCGCTTTCTGTAAAGAAGCGGCCCTGTAGTTTGAGGATGCTCAAAGGTCCATTTTGTAATAGCTGTACTTCCATTAGTCGTTCTGGTTTTTTTTGACTCCGTAAAAATATAAAGAATGGTGCTGAACAGAGACACCAAAAAGTTCTTCTATTGTGGCTTTGATTTGTTGAATGCGCGGATCGCAAAATTCAATGACTTCGCCGGTATCGGTAATAATGAGGTGGTCGTGTTGTTTGGAGGCATGAGACCGCTCAAATTGCGCTAAATTTTTACCAAACTGATGTTTGCGAACCAAGTTGCAAGCCAAAAGGAGTTCGATGGTGTTGTAGAGTGTGGCGCGCGAGACACGGTAGTTGTGGTTTTTCATTTTGATGTAAAGCGATTCTACATCAAAGTGACCGTCGTAAGCATAGATTTCTGCAAGTATGGCAAAGCGTTCCGGAGTTTTTCGGTGGCCATTTTGCTCTAGGTAGGCAGCAAATATGTCTTTTACAGTTGTTGAAATTTGATTTGTTCCCATCTTTCAGGCGCTAAAGTTAAGTATAAATTTGCGAAAGACGGCAATAAAAAAGGGGGCCGAAGCCCCCTTTAAGTTGAATTGGTTTGGGCTTATTCGCCACGCTCCATTTTTTCTTTTAATTCAGCAAGTGCATCGAGGTCACCAAGTGTAGATTTTTCTGCACTTTGGTTGATAGCCTTCACTGCTTGATCGGTAGAATTACCAGTCGTTTTCTTGCCTCCTTTGCTAGGAGTAGTTGGTTTGTCGTCACCTTCTTCGAAAAGACGTGTGTGTGACAAAACGATTTTCTTCGCGTCTTTGTTGAATTCAATGACTTTGAAGTCAAGGGTTTCTTCAACCTTAGCGTTAGAACCGTCTTCTTTACGAAGGTGTTTAGATGGGCAAATACCCTCTACACCGTATGGTAAAGCAACAATACCTGATTTGTCTTTCATGTCGATGATCGTGCCGCTGTGAACGCTGCCTTCAGAGAATGTACTTTCAAATACATCCCATGGGTTTTCTTCAAGTTGTTTGTGACCTAAAGAAATACGGCGGTTGTCGCGGTCGATTTCTAATACAAGCACTTCCATTGCGTCTCCGACTTTGCAGAATTCAGATGGGTGCTTGATTTTTTTCTGCCATGAAAGGTCAGAGATGTGGATAAGACCATCGACACCTTCTTCGAGTTCTACGAATACACCAAAGTTAGTGAAGTTGCGAACTTTTGCGCTGTGGCGTGTGCCAACTGCGTATTTGATTTCGATGTCGTTCCATGGATCTGGCATAAGTTGTTTGATGCCCAATGACATTTTGCGTTCTTCGCGGTCAAGGGTAAGAACAACTGCTTCTACGCTGTCGCCAATTTTAAGGAAGTCTTGAGCAGAACGCAAGTGTTGTGACCAGCTCATTTCTGAAACGTGGATAAGGCCTTCTACGCCAGCAGCGATTTCGATGAACGCGCCGTAGTCAGCCATGACAACAACTTTACCTGTTACTTTGTCACCAACTTTAAGGTCGGTATCAAGAGAATCCCATGGATGTGGTTGCAATTGTTTTAGACCAAGTGCAATGCGTTTTTTGTCGTCGTCGAAATCGAGGATAACTACATTGATTTTTTGATCCAATTCGAGCATTTCTTCTGGATGCGTTACGCGACCCCAAGAAAGGTCAGTGATGTGGATGAGTCCGTCAACGCCACCGAGGTCGATGAAGACACCGTATGAAGTGATGTTTTTAACCACACCTTCCAAGACTTGTCCTTTTTCGAGACCAGAAATGATTTGTTTCTTTTGTTCTTCGAGTTCGGCTTCGATAAGTGCTTTGTGAGAAACAACTACGTTGCGGAATTCTTCGTTGATTTTAACGACTTTGAACTCCATGTTTTTGCCAACATAGATATCGTAGTCACGGATTGGCTTCACGTCAATTTGAGAGCCTGGCAAGAATGCTTCGATTCCGAAGACATCTACGATAAGACCACCTTTGGTTCTGCATTTGACATAACCAGTGATGATTTCTCCTGTGCGGAGTACATCGTTGACACGGATCCAAGCGCTGTGCATGCGGGCAGTGCGGTGAGAGACAATCAATTGACCTGTTTTGTCTTCGAGACAATCAACATAGATGTCTACAACGTCGCCAGCTTTGAGCTCTGGGTTGTAACGGAATTCGTTGGCAGCAACAACACCTTCAGATTTGTAACCAATGTTAATGATTACTTCTTTTTTGTTGATCATGACAACTGTCCCTTGAATAACTTCTTTTTCCATGATAGAAGTCAGGGTTTTTTCGTAGCGATCTCCGAGTTCAGAGCGTTCTACAAGATTGTAGCCATCCAATTGGAGTGCTTCCCAATCGAAATCTGCAGTTCCCTGCGGTTCAATGTGTTTGGCCATAAGGCGTAAGAATTTGTATTTCTAATACCCTGAATATCAGAAAGTTGTTAAACATAAAAAGTGGCACTTTCAGGGAGTGCGCTTCAAAATGAGGTGCAAAGGTACGAATAATTACTTGAATAACAAGTTACTGCGCTGATTAATTGTCTGCGACATTCACCGGGAAATGTGCAAATAGCGCGAGGTCTGGGCCTTGTTGGAGCATGCAGTTTTTCCACAAAGAAGCAGGTTCTTCCTTTAAGAGTAATTTGTCATTAAAGTCTGAAGTGCAGATCCAACTGCGCTCGGCAAGTTCTTCGTTGAGCTGACCCGCGCCCCAACCGGCGTATCCGGCAAACAGACGCAAATGCGTATGAGGTTTGGGTAGCAAATGTGTTTGCAGGAGAACTTCTTTCCAATCGCCGCCAAAATAAAGGTGTTCTGTGACTTGAGTTGCGCCACTTACGCTTGCGAAACGGTGCAGATAAAAGAGTTGTTCTTGTGCTACCGGGCCGCCATTAAAGATGGGTAAATCGAGCTCCATGTGTTCAAAAATATCGCTGAGTAGGAGGGCAGACTTGTGGTTGAGTACCAAGCCAAAACTTTCTGTAGCGTCATGAGCTACCAACAATACTGCCGCGCGCTCAAAAAAATCTTCATTTAGATGAGGGTCAGAGAGCAGGAGCCTCCCAGGTTGGGGCGCGACCTTTGATTTGAATACATGTTGATTTTGGTACTTCATGTTATTACCAACAAATAAACAAAATATTTTGTGGTTTGCAATAGGCAATGTTTAATTTTGTAATCATGAAATTTGCTGCTATCGATATCGGAACCAATGCTGCACGCTTGCTTATTGCAAATGTACAACAAAGTGCTGGGCGCATCCAATTTCAAAAGTTAGCTTATTACCGCGTGCCTTTGCGCCTTGGTGAAGAGGTCTTTGATAAAGGAAAGATCAGCTCCCAAAAAGCCCTGCAATTTCAACAAACCATTCAAGCATTTCAATTACTTGCCCAAACACATGACGTCAGTCATTTGAGAGCTGTAGCCACCTCCGCTATGCGGGAGGCAAGCAATGGCAAGAAAATAGCCAAACAAATTTTGCAGCACACCGGTGTTCAAATTGACATCATCTCTGGCGACGAAGAAGCACAATTGATCTTCAATACCTTTGAGTTGTTGCAGTTGCAGCGTCAACAACAATTTGTTGTGGTCGATGTTGGCGGAGGTAGCACCGAAATTAGTGTTTTTGAACACGGTCAGAAGGTTGCTGCGCGCTCCTTTGAACTCGGTACTATCCGCATTTTAAAAGGAAAAACCAATTCTGAATCCTGGACCCAATACACCAATTGGATCAAGACACATGTGCAGCTCCAAGAAGCCCACACTGTTTTTGGTACCGGTGGCAACATCAACCGTGCACTCAAAATGATTGCGCCTTCTCAAAAAGACACGCTCAGTTTAGCTCAGCTCAAAGAATTGCACCATGCCCTGAGCCAACTTACCCTAGAAGAGCGCTGTGCCAAATACCAACTCAAGCCCGACCGCGCCGATGTCATTATTCCAGCGCTCCACATTTATATTACTGCCTTAGAAGCCTTGGGTCAAGAAGCCTTAGTTGTCCCAAAAATAGGTTTGTCTGATGGCGTTATTTACCAATTATACCTTCAAAATACCAACATATAGCTATGGCTCAAAAACCTGCAATCCCAAAAGGTACCCGCGATTTTCTTCCTACTGAAGTTGCCAAACGCAATTACATGTTTGCCACCATTAAGGAAGTATTTCGCCGCTATGGCTATGCGCCAATAGAAACACCAAGCTTTGAATTGTCTTCTACGCTACTCGGTAAATATGGCGAAGAAGGAGACCGACTTATCTTCAGAATTCTCAATTCTGGTGAAAAAATGCGCAAGGCTGACCTCGATGCATTGGCTCAAGACAACCTGCCTCGTTTTGCCAATTCCTTAGCTGAGAAGGCATTGCGCTACGACCTCACCGTGCCTTTTGCACGCTTTGTAGTACAGCACCAAAACGACCTCACTTTTCCGTTTAAGCGCTATCAAATTCAACCTGTATGGCGGGCAGATCGCCCTCAACATGGGCGTTACCAAGAATTTACACAATGCGACGTCGATGTCGTGGGTTCTGACTCCTTGTTAAACGAAGTCGAACTTATACAAATTTTTGACGAAGTGCTTACCAAGCTAGGCTTACCCGGATTCAGTATCCAGCTCAATAACCGCAAAATTCTAAGTGGAATTGCAGAGGTTTGTGGAGAAGCCGCACGCATCGTCGACATGACCGTCGCTATAGATAAACTCGATAAAATTGGCGAAGATGGCGTTATTGCCGAACTCGAGCAAAAAGGTTTTTCTGCAGCTTCTATCGAGAAAATCAAGCCACTTTTTGCTTTTGAAGGCAGCAACCCCGACAAATTAAATTTATTGCGAACTTACCTCGCGGATAGCGAAGTTGGGCAAAAAGGCCTCGACGAACTCAGCGAGGTGCTCGAACATATCAACAACCTCGGTTTGCAACGCGGTGAACTCATTTTTGATTTAACACTCGCTCGTGGCCTCAATTACTACACGGGTGCCATCTTTGAAGTCAAGGCCCACGATGTCAAAATGGGCAGCATTTGCGGAGGAGGGCGCTACGACGACCTCACGGCGTTGTTTGGCTTGAAAGGTTTGTCTGGGGTAGGTATATCTTTTGGTGCCGACCGCATTTACGACGTCATGACCGAACTCGAACTTTTCCCGAAAGAACTCGACCGCACCCTGGATATCTTATTTGTAAATTTTGGAGCAGAGGAAGGCAAATATTGCTTGAAGCTGCTGCAGCAAGTGCGCAATTTAGGCTTGGCTGCAGAGTTGTATCCAAGTGCAGCCAAACTTCAAAAACAGCTCAAGTACGCCAATGACCGAAGCGTAGCTTATGTGGTCATGATCGGTGCTGAAGAAGCTGCTGCCGGAACCCTCAGTTTTAAAAACATGGAAACAGGCGCTCAAGAACAGCTCTCAAGCGCCGATTTTCTTACCAAATGCGGGCAACTTTTTTAACGTCGTTGCGCATTTCTCTTCCTTCCGGAACCTGAAACGCTTCAAAAAACTCTGGGCAATTTTTCAGTGGACCGTTCACGCGGTACATACCCGGCGAATGCGGGTCTGTAGCCAAGCGCTTTTTCATTTCGGCTTCAGTGTACTTGATTTTCCAAAGTTGCGCATAGGCAATGAAGAAACGCTGCGCAGGTGTAAAGCCATTTACCAACTGATTGGCTTTGAATTCATCGGTGCGTTTATAAGCGTAGTACGCCATAGTGAGACCACCTAAATCCGCGATGTTTTCACCCATCGTTAAATCTGGATTGACACAATGGTCTTCGATAGGGCAAAAGCCTGAGAATGTGGCACCCAATAATTTGGTTTTTTCTTCGAAGAGCAAACGGTCTTCTTCGGTCCACCAGTTGGTGAAAGATCCATCGGCCGCAAATTTGCTACCCATGTCGTCAAAACCATGCGTGAACTCATGACCAATGACCATTCCGATGCGTCCGTAATTCACGGCATCTTCGTAAGATTCATCAAAGAAGGGCGCTTGCATGATACCTGCTGGGAAAGCAATTTCGTTGAGTAGGGGATGGTAGTAGGCGTTCACCATGTGTGCAGGCATGCCCCATTTGTCTTTGTCTACTGGCTTGCTGAGCTCTGCATAGTTTTTAGCCACGCTATAACGGCTCATTTCTTTATAGTTATTGGCATAACGGTCTGAAAAGAAACGCAGGCTTGAGTAGTCTTCCCATTTGCTTGGGAAACCAAGTTTGCGTCCAATAGCATTGAGTTTGACAATTGCTTCTTTTTTTGTGGCATCAGACATCCAGTCAAGTTGTTCGATACGTTCTTTGTAGACATATAACAAGTTGTCTACCATTTCATTGACACGTTCTTGCGCTTCTTTTGAAAAGTGTTTGTCGACAAAAGCTTTACCTAATAGCTCGCCAACCTCGAGGTTGGTCATTTCTTCGATGGCTTGTTCATAAATAGGTTGTTGCTCGCGCTTGCCAGATAAAATACCTTCGTAAAAAGCAAAATTGAGGTCCACGAAAGCAGCATTGAGATGCCCAGCATAATGATTGATGACACACCATTGGAGGTAGTTTTTGAGGTCTTCTACTGCAACATCTTCCCAAAGTTGAGAAAGTTTGATGTTGAAGTTAGGGTTGCTGACAATAATGGTATCGGGTATCATACAACCTACTTCAGATAAATAAATTTTGAAGTTGAAATGTGTTCCAAAACTGCGCATTACCTCATGAAGCGCCTGCTTATTGTAGGTTTTTTCTGGCTCGCGCATTTCTGCTGGGCGCAACATTGTTTCGGCTAATTTCAATTCGAAGTCATATACTTTTTGTGCGGCCTGAGCTGCATTTGGTAATTGGGCCAAAACAAAAGAATTTTCAATGTGCTTGATATATGCGCTGCGGATTTGCGCATATTTTTCATCGTAATAGTAATCTCTATTTGGGAGTCCGATACCGCCCTGACCTAAATAAGCGACATTGGTTGACACATTTTTGAGATCTTGGCCTACACCAAAACCGAAGAATGCACCTATGCCATCTTTGTGAAGTTTGGCTACAACAGCTTGTAGGTCATCAATTTTTTGAATCCCAGCAATGTTGGCGAGCTCTTCTTGAATGGGCAATAAGCCGAGTTCGTTGCGGCGCGCCATGTCGGTGTAGGACATAAAATAAGCGCCTAATAATTGGTTTTGAGAACCTAACGCCCCAGGATTTGCGGCAGCTTCCTTGAGAAGTGTGATCAGTTTCAGATTGTTGGCTTGTTCGAGTTCATTGAAGCTTCCCCAACGCGATTCGCTAGCCGGAATTTCGGTATTGGCAATCCAGGTGCCGTTGGCAAATAAGAAGAAGTCGTCTGCAGGCTGAATGGTAGTATCTAAGGCCTTGAGGTCAATGCTTTGCATAGCTTGCGTTTTGCCTGACTCCATTTTGGTTTGTTTGCAACTGGCCAATGCAGCGGCAATTGTAAGCGCGTAAAAGATTTTGTTTTTCATGTATAAATTATAGTTTGCTCATATGAATATGCGGAATGCCATCTTCTAGATAGGTAGCTCCTTGGGGTACAAAGTTGTGCTTTTTATAAAAATTTTGCAAGTGTGCTTGTGCCGACAACACGATTTTTTGCGGCCCAAAAAGCTTGTTAATTTCCGCAACGCAAAAGCGCATGAGTTCATGGCCAAGTTGTTGTTTGCGGTAGGGTTCTGCTACAATGACTCTGCCTATGGAAATTTCTGGATATGCAAGAGCAGCTGGTACGATGCGTGCACAGGCCACTAATTTGTCATGATGGTGAACAAAAATATGTAGTGCTTGCTGGTCTTTGTCGTCGAGGTCTTGGTACACACAGTTTTGTTCAACTACAAAAACCTCGCTACGCAATTGCAAGTAAGCGTAAAGTTCGAAAGGGTTTAAAGCGGCAAATGCTTTGCTTGAGAATTGGAGTTCCATAACCACTTAGTGAACTTTGTACAATAAGGCTGATTCGCTGAGCTGCCCTGGCGACACCATTGGTTCGTCGTAGGGGATGTTAGTTCCGTAGCGTTGTTGCATGATTCTACGCACTTGCGGACTTTCTAGGTTGAAATCTCTCAAAGCTTTTGGGCGACACAATTCGATTCCGGTTGCTTGGTAGGCTTTGAAAGCGAGTTCGGAGCAATACATTTCGCGCTCAGACCAATTGAAGCCGAGGTCGTAATGTTTGCCTATTTGGGACTTCAGGTAGGCCCTCATTTGGTTCAATTGTTCTGCGGATAAACTTTTGTCTTTCAAGCGGTAAACCGCGTATTTTTTGTCTTCTCCGCTGCTTATCCAGTCTGCTAAGGAGCGTACACCTACAGGTTCAATTGCTTCAAAAACATAGGGCTTTCCATCTAAGTAGAAGATGATGCCGCAATGCGAATAATAGGAATTGGTGGCCAATTGTACGGCTGCACTTTGCCCAGAAGCGCTGTGCTGAAAAATGAGATCGCCATCTTTGTATTGTTGACTACAACTTGTAAAGGACAGCAATAATAATAAGGTAATGAGGTAAATGCGCATGACAATCGTTTTAATATGAACCGTGGAATCTTCGCAAAAACCATTCCGAAATGAGTAAGCCCAGCAAAACAAAGCACAAGAGTAAGTAGTCTAAAAGCGGATCAAATTGATGGGTTTCGGTACGCAGCGCCACGAGGTCTTCTTTTTTGTCGAGGATAGCAATGAGTTTGTTGTAATCCTTTATGGCGAGCACTTTAGCGTCAGTTTGATTGGCTAATTGATAAAGTGTGGTATGGCGGGCTGCAGATTCAAGTTGTTCTAGATTGATGTCTTCCACGATAAACGCACCTGTTTTGATATATTTCTTTTGATTGTGGGTGGTGCTTGCCTTCCAGTAATAACGGCCGGGCTTTAATTTGCCGAGTTGTTGCTGGTAAAAGGCGCCTTTAGTTGCAAAGTTGCCTTTGCGTATTTTTTGATGTTCGTAGTCGAGTTCCCAATTGATTTTTGGACTGGTAATAGCCTGTAGGGCTTCGTTGTAAAAGGAAGCATTTAGGATGCAGTTTTCTGAAGAGTTGAGTTTTTTGGGCGCCTGAACCCTTAAGCCGCTGCCTTCTTTTTTGACCATTAGGTAGGCGCAAATTTCGCCAATAAATGCATCAAAGGCTTCGTGGTTTTGCTTTTTGACGTAATTGACCATGCGCCAGCGCCAAAGTCCTTCACCGAGTAAACAAGCATTGCGTTGCTGGTTGCGGTCAGTAAAGGTGAGTAGGGGTGTTCCCTTTTGTAGGTTGCCAATGCGCTGGGTAAATAACACTTGTGTGCCAGCAGTAGCTCTGACTTCGCCGAATCTTTTGGTGAGTGGAGGTAGGGTTTCGGTGAGGCCTAACCAATCTGCATTGGCTTGATACAGCGCAAAACCTTTGTTTGGCGTCGCCTGGATTTCCTCGAGTTGGCTTTTGAGGGTGAGCTGTAGCCCGGTATTCAATTTGGCTGCAATTTGATCGTCTGTTTGCGAGCCGAGTATGTACCAAACAGGCATTTGCTTGCCGCGCAGTTCTTTTAAAAAATTATCGCTAAAACCTTTTCCGGGGTCGTGCCAAACCACAAGGTCAATGCTGCTCCATTTGAGGTCTTTGAGTTGCTCGGCATGTTTGACCAATACTTCGTAGTTTTCATTGCCGGCAAGTGCTTGTTGCAAAGCCGCGATATCCGGATGCGGCGCGTGGCTATAGAGTAAAATTTTACTGCGGCTATCGAGTACCTCGATATATACCGTTCTGCTATTATTTTGGTAAGAGAACTCCCCTTTGAATTTGTCAATAACGATTTTGTATTCGTGGATGCCTGGTTTTTTGGCTTTCGCTTCAAATTGAATGGTAGTTTGGCTGCTGCGCGTGGCCGGAAGTTGAACTTTTTGCGAGGCTAATTTTTTGCCGTCTTCATATAGGGAAACCTGTATGTTTTTGCCTGCAAAACGCTGTGCTTCGATGTCTACCTCTAGAGTAAAGTTATTATTGAGAAAAGCAAGCTCGTTGTGCGCTACATTGGCCAAGACAAGGTCTTTTTTAATAGCGGTGTCTCCGACAGCTAAACTATACACGGCAGTGAGGGGAAGGTTCTCGGCGTTGTACATTGGGTGGCCGCCGGTGTTGTAGTTTCCATCTGAAATCAGCACAACAGCCCCAAGATTTCGATTTAAAAATTGATTGGCAGCCTGTTCAAAGGGCAATTCCATGTTGGTTTGTGCTGCTGTAAAACCGTTGTCATCGACTTGAAGGTTGTTGCCGAAGTTCCAAGTTTGCAGCTCAAAACGACCCGCTAATTTTTCTTTTAGTGTAGATTGATAGGCCTTGATTTGTTGCTCGAGTTTTTGGCTTTCCTTGTAATTGGTCATCGATGAAGAGCGGTCCACAAGGGTCAAAACAACAGGTTTTTCTGTTTCAAAATTGGATTGCTCAAGTAGTAAGCCTAAAAGCAGCACGCCAATGAGGCCCAAGCTGAGGGCGCGCAACGAAAAGAGTGTGAACCAAAGTTTTTTTGATTTGGTTTGAAGCCAGGTTTCCTTGCGGTAAAAAAAGTAGCTTAGGGTGGCTGTAAGTGCCAAAATTGGGAGGATCCACCACAAAGAATAAGAAGACAGCAAATGCATATGCCAAAAATACATACATTTTTACTTAAATTCGTGGCTCAAAAACAATCAACATGTCAAAAACCGTTTATATCCTCTCCGCAGTCCGAACTCCAATCGGCTCATTTATGGGTGCATTTTCAGGTGTATCTGCAACGCAACTAGGTGCTACAGCAATAAGTGGCGCACTTCAAAAAGCACAACTCGATCCTGCTTTGGTCGATGAAGTTTTTATGGGCAACGTGCTGCAAGCAGGCGTGGGGCAAGCGCCAGCGCGTCAGGCGGCATTGGCTGCAGGTTTGGGTAAAAATGTCCCTTGTACGACCGTCAATAAAGTTTGTGCTTCTGGCATGAAATCGATCATGCTCGGCGCGCAAAGTATATTAGCAGGAGACAACCACGTTGTTGTTGTGGGCGGAATGGAAAACATGTCTCAAACTCCACATTATCTAGATGCCCGCAACGGCACTAAATTTGGCAACATCGGCATGCTAGACGGCATCACAAAAGATGGCCTACTAGACGTTTACAGCAAAGTGCCAATGGGCAACTGTGCCGAACTTTGTGCAACCAAATACGAAATCTCTAGAGCAGACCAAGATAATTTTGCCATTGCGTCCTACCAACGTGCCGCTGCGGCATGGCAAGCAGGTCGCTTTACTGACGAAGTAGTTGGCGTTTCTGTTCCACAACGCAAAGGTGACCCCGTAATGGTTCTCGAAGATGAAGAATACAAAAATGTATTTTTAGATAAAATCCCTGCTTTACGCCCTGCTTTTGATAAAGAAGGTACTATTACAGCAGCCAATGCTTCTACACTCAACGATGGCGCTTCTGCGCTTATTTTAGTGTCAGAAGAAGCTGTTGAAAAATACGGCCTCAAGCCAATCGCTAAAATTGTTTCCTATGCCGATGCAGCCCAAGAGCCAGAGTGGTTCACTACTGCACCTTCGCTCGCTATTCCTAAAGCGCTTGCAAAAGCAGGTCTTTCCACAGCCGATGTAGATTACTGGGAACTCAACCAGGCATTTGCTGTTGTTGGTTTGGCAAACATGAAAATATTGGGTCTAGATCCAGCTAAGGTCGATGTCAATGGCGGAGCTGTTGCACTAGGGCATCCGCTCGGTAATTCTGGCTCTCGCATCATTGTAACTTTATTGAATGTCTTGAAGCAAAATGGCGGAAAGCGCGGTGGAGCCGGCATCTGTAATGGCGGTGGCGGTGCATCCGCTATGGTCGTAGAACTCGTATAGCACCTCTTTCAACCCACAAATAAAGCACGGTGACATATTGCCGTGCTTTTTTTATATTTAACCATGCGTTTGTTTTTCTTTTTTAGCCTTGCTCTGAACGTTTTTTTGAGTTTGGCGCAACAAGACCTCAGTCTTTTCGTCAGGCCCTTCATCGGAACTGCTGAGGCTGGGCATACCTTTCCAGGTGCTACTGTGCCCTTTGGAGCCGTGCAATTGAGCCCTGACACCGACACCATACCTTTCGCAGTAGCGGGTCAATACCAGCCCGAAGTCTATCGCTATTGCGCAGGTTATCAGTATAAAGATTCGAGTATTGTTGGCTTTTCACACACGCATTTCAGCGGAACGGGTCACTCCGATTTGGGCGATATTTTGATCATGCCCAATCGAGGTGTTGTACAATGGAATCCTGGAACGGCTCAAGCGCCAGAAAAAGGTTACCGTTCTACCTACCATCATGACGAACAAGCGCAACCAGGTTATTATGGTGTACACTTAGATGAAGTGGGGGTCGATGCAGAACTGACTACCACCAAACGCGTGGGTGTTCACAGATACCGACTTCAGGAGGGCGACCCTGCACATTTTATTCTTGACCTCACTCATGGAATTTACAACTACGAGGGTAAAAACGTTTGGTGTTTTTTGCGTGTTGAAAACGATACGCTCTTAACGGGCTATAAACAAACAAACGGCTGGGGCCGAACCCGCAACATTTATTTTGCAATTGCCTTGTCAGTTCCTTTGTCTAGTTATCAAATAAAAGACTTGAAGCCAAGTATGTACAAAGGATTCTGGCGAAAATTTGACACCGAACATCAGTTTGCCGAAGGGGCAGGCGAGGGGCTGAAAGCGGCTTTGTTTTTTGGCGAGGCCAAAGAGATAGAATTCAGGGTGGCGCTCTCGGGTGTTTCCATTGAAGGTGCCCTCGGAAACCTAATTGCCGAGGCTCCAAATACAGGATTCGACACTTATAGAGCAGCAGCGGCAAAAGAATGGGACAGCGCCTTTTCAGTTATCAAAGACGTTTCTTTTCTTCATTATCAAGATCAAATTACATTTTACACAGCATGGTACCATAGTCTTATTGGATCGACGCTTTTTATGGACGTAGATTCGAGTTATCGAGGTTTGGATCAACGCATACACAAAGCAGAAGGCTTTACCAATTACACTACCTTTTCTTTGTGGGATACCTATCGTGCTGAACAGCCTTTTTTAAATCTCTTTTACCCAAAGGTAAATGCCGACATGATAGAATCGATGCAACAGCATTATTCCCAAAGTGTGCATCATATGTTGCCTGTTTGGTCACATTACGCCAATGAAAATTGGTGCATGATCGGCTATCATTCCGTTGCGGTATTAGCCGATGCAGTGGTGAAGCAAAATCCCTATTTACGAAGTCCAGAACGCTTTTTGTGGTCTGCCGTCGAGACCTCCAACCAACGCTTTTACGAAGGCCTTGGTGCTTATCTAGACTTAGGTTACGTCCCGGAAGATCAAAGCGGTAGTTCTGTCTCGAAGACTTTAGAATATGCCTATGACGACTGGTGTATTGCACAAATGGCTACTATTTTCAAGCAAGATAGTATTGTGCAGCTATACGGTAAGCGTGCACAAAATTTCCAAAATGTGTTTGATGTGCAGTCTGGCTTCATGCGTCCGCGGCTAAGCAACGGAAACTTCAAAACACCCTTTGATCCACTAGACACCCACGGTCAAGGTTTTATTGAAGGAAACGCCTGGAATTACAGTTTCTATGTGCCCCAAGCACCTCAAAACCTGATCGAGCAAATGGGTGGTGAGGCGCGTTTTGTAGCTCATTTGGATTCGCTTTTCACGATGTCGCTTCCCGATCGTTATTTTGCAAATACGGAAGATATCATGCGTTCGGGCATCATTGGCAATTATGTCCATGGAAATGAACCTTCTCATCACATTCCTTATTTTTACAATTTTACGACTCAACCCTGGAAAACCCAAGCTGCCACGCGTATGATACTCCGCGAGCAATACAGCCTGAACTCAGAAGGAATGGGGGGCAACGATGACTGCGGTCAAATGAGCGCTTGGTATTTGTTTTCTGCGCTGGGCTTGTATCCGTTTGCACCTGGTTCGCCAGATTATGCGCTTACCACACCTTTGATCAAGGAAGCTACACTAGTACTAGACCATGCACGAACTTTGCATATTGTCACTGAAAATAATTCAGATCAAAATGTGTACATACAAGCGGTGTTTTGGAATGGCAAACGTCTTTCAAAACCATTTATTTCGCATCTCGAACTAATGCAAGGTGGTGAGCTCCGTTTTGTTTTGGGCTCCAAACCTTCAAAAAAAGCTTTTAATGTACCCAAAACAAATTAAAGGTAAGCGTGTTTTAAAAGCATGTATCAACTCAAAAGAACACAATTTATCCCGACAGATTTGCAAACGTGTTGGGACTACTTCTCCTCACCTTTGAACCTCAAAGAAATCACGCCACCAAGCATGGGTTTTATTGTCAAATCAGAGGTGCCTCAAAAAATGTACGAAGGCCTCATGATTGCCTATACAGTTAAACCATTGGCTGGCATTCCGATGAATTGGGTTACGGAAATCAAAACGGTGAGAGACTTGGCATTTTTCGTGGACGAACAACGTGTTGGGCCTTATAAAATTTGGCATCACGAGCATCACTTTAAAGCAGTAGATGGCGGTGTAGAAATGACCGACATCGTAACGTATGTGCTGCCGTTGGGTATTTTAGGGAGGTTGGTGCATCCTTTTTTAGTGCGTCCAAAGCTCGAACAAATTTTTGCGTATCGTTTTCAAAAAGTCGACGCGATTTTTAAGTAACCTAGGTTGCGCTACCATTTTAGAATTCTCCTTAATTTGCAAACATGGAACAGCAAGCAATAATTGAAGTCAAAGGTTTGCAAAAATCTTTTGGTTCTTTTGAGGCAGTAAAAAACGTGAGTTTTACGGTCAATAAAGGCGATGTATTTGGTTTTTTAGGACCCAATGGTGCAGGAAAAAGCACCACAATGCGCTGCATGCTTTCACTGATTAAGCCCAATGCAGGCGATATCCGCATCTTTGGAAAAAACTTATTTGAAGAGCGCAATGCCATTTTAGCAAAAGTGGGCAGTATTGTCGAAAAGCCTGATTTTTACAAATATTTATCGGCACTCAAAAATTTAGAAATTTTTGCGCGTATTTCAGGTGCGGAAGTGGAGCAGAAAGCCATATATGAAACATTAGATTTTGTGGGTTTGCTCGGTCGAGAAAAAGACAAAGTAGGCGGCTTTTCGCACGGTATGCGCCAGCGCTTGGGTATTGCCCAGACCTTATTGCATCAGCCCGAACTGATCATTCTAGATGAACCCACTACTGGCTTAGATCCGCAAGGTATCATAGAGGTCAGAGACCTCATTTTGCGCCTTAAAAATGAGCAAAACAAAACCGTTATTCTTTCTTCTCATCAGTTAGCCGAAATCGAGTTAGTAGCCAACCGCATGGTGATCATCAATAAAGGACAAACCATTATTGAAGGCTCGGTAGCCGAGCTCATGAATGCACAAGAAACTTTGCTACACATAGAACTCACCCACAACAGCCAAGGTGCCGCTACGCTTATTCACGAAATACTACCTGCTGTAAAAATTCAAGTAAGCTCTCCTAAAACACTAGAATTGAACGTAGAAAAACAACATATTGCCCTGCTCAATTCCAAATTAGTGCAAGCAGGTTTTGAAGTAGTTGCACTCGAGCCCAAACGCAAACTAGAAGATTTTTTCATCCAAATGACTCAAGCCTAATGCTCTGGAAAAACACCTACAACGAATTCATTAAGATCTTAGCCAAGCCCAGAAGCTACATCGGATTAGCGGCACTCACCTTACTGATCCTCATTATCTTATTTGCCATGAAAGCAGATGGCCGCATGTACATTTCATTTGTAACGGCTTCTTTTGAACAAACACTTTCCTTTAATGGAAACATCCTTAATGGCAACCTCATTGCTTTTATTGTACTGCAAATGCTTATTGTCCACATACCCTTGCTTGTAGCTTTGGTAACCGGCGACTTACTATCTGGCGAGGCCGCTATGGGTACCTTACGCATGTTGCTCACCAAACCGATTAGCCGAAGTCAGGTGGTTTTCTCTAAACTGATTGCCGCAGCGGCTTACACATTTATATTGGTGCTCTGGATGGGCTTTTTAGCATTAGTTGTGGGTCGTTGGGTATTTGGTGACGGCGATTTGATTGTGCTCAATTCCGATGGTTTGGTTATTTTGAATTACACGGACGTAATGTGGCGCTATGGTCTTGCATTTATGGTGGCTTATTTAGCACTCATGACCATTGCCACACTTTCTATTGCTTTTTCAGCTTTTGCAGACAACTCCATTGGCCCCATTGTTTCTACTATGGCAGTTATTATCCTTTTTACCATTATTGGTTCATTGGATGTCAGTGTATTTGACCACGTCAAGCCCTGGCTTTTCACCACCCACATGGCCTCTTGGCGTTCTTTTTTCAGTGACCCCGTGCCGTGGTCGGCCATTTGGGAGTCGGTCTGGATCTTATTGGCCCACAACATCTTATTTGTAGCCATTGCCGTATTCAAATTCAAACGCAAAGACATCACTTCATGAAGCATTATTTATTTTTTCTCGCCCTTATTTGCTCGCAATTCGCTTTTGCTCAAGATCCAAACGAACTTGTTAAAGCCGTGCGCCTCAAGCTTGAAAAAGTCCAAGACTACTCTGCCGACATTCACATCAAAGCACAAGTACCCATGATCAAGATCGATGAAGTCGATGCGAAAGTGTTTTACAAGGTGCCCAACAAAATGAAAGTGGAGTCGAAGGGTATCGCGATTTTGCCCAAACAAGGCATGGGAGAGCTCAATAACTTCTTGACCAACGAGAAAGCCTACACATTCGCCCTGAACGGCTCCAAAATGCTAGGAGAGGTCAAGACTTCAGTGGTTTCGGTATTGCCTTTAACTGAGAATTCAGATGTCGTGCTCGTCAAGCTCTGGATAGACCCTACAAAAGATTTGATCCTCAAGTCGCAAATTACGAGCAAGAGTAATGGTACTTTGGACATCAACTACTTTTATGGCGACCAAGCTAAATATGGTTTGCCTTATAAAATGGTTTTTACAATCGATGTCAAGAAGTTCAAGTTGCCTAAAAGTGTTGCTGCAGACCTACATCAAAACAAAAAGAAAGAGAAGTCAGGGGATGGCCCACAGACAGGCACAATTGTATTGCAAATGAGCAATTATAAAGTCAATCAGGGTATTCCGGATTCGAAATTCAAAAATTAATTAGCCCTCGTGCTTCAGTAAATCACCTCTATTAGCGCGGTGTCAAAGGCAGGTGTATAAGCGACTTCTTGG